>JANYDO010000350.1 GCA_025363605.1 Candidatus Kapaibacterium sp. | reverse complement strand
TGAATGTAGCGTTGATATTCTTGGGCATCAAAGCCACGAGCCAGAAATTTGGAGCGAATATGTTTCATATATGCAAGATACACTATTTTGCGATAATCTTACCCGAAAGGGAATAAGTAGGTCAATTAGTTTCGACTGTTTTGTGCAGACAGAGTGTCCGCACCACTTGATAAAATCTAGCTTTGGTAGCACAGACACTCTTGTCTGTGTTTCAATAAAAAGCAATGCCCACAATCGTATCCATTTCGTAACATATTTTTTGTATTCGTATTTGCATGGCTATTCTTCCCGTTTACACTTACGACCACCCCATTTTGAAGCAAGTAACAACGCCGGTGGACAACATCACGGACGAAATCGTACAGTTCGTGAAGGATATGTTCGAGACGATGAATAATGCCGATGGTATCGGCTTGGCGGCGAATCAAGTCGGTGATTCGCGGTCAATTGCTGTGATTGACATTAGCGAACTGGAAGAAGATAAAACAAAATCGAAGGCAAAAACACCGCCCATCGTGCTTATCAATCCCGTTATCACGCTCTTTTCCGAAGAAACCTCTGAGTCGGAAGAAGGCTGTCTTAGCCTGCCGACGTTCCGCGACAATGTAACACGCCCTGAAAAAATACAAGTGCAGTTCTATGACCTTCAAATGCACCAGCACACGATTGAAGCAGACGGTCTTCTCTCGCGGGTAATGCAGCATGAGATTGACCACTTGGGCGGCATCTACTTTTTTGAGCATCTTTCTGCCATGCGTCGGGCAATGGCACATCCGAAGTTGCGTCGCATCCAACTTGGGCAAGTAGATACGGATTATCCTCTCTTTAGCGCAAAATCTACCACAAAAAAACGTTTTTCCAGAGGGCGCAAGTGAGCTTGAGTTCAGGAATGATAACGTTGATTTGTGCCTTGAAATGGTATTGATATGACTGTCCAAGAAACCTACGCCGGTATCCCCTACGAAATCCGCAAGCGCTCACAGGCAAAACGAATGTCCCTCAAAGTCTCCCACGACGGACGGGTCTGGGTGTCATTACCGATGCGGGCTTCGCTGAAGGACGCACGGAGTTTCATGGAGAAAAATATCGCTTTTGTGCAGGCGACGTTGGATAAAGTTGCTGCCGAGCGTTCGCAGAAAACGGCAGAAAAGCCCAATGCACCATTGGCGGTGCTGGTAGAAGGCGAATGGCTGCGCTTGGAAGTGGGGGAGGGAGAGAAATTTTCGATGAATATTCTCAGTAATGAAGTCGGCAGCGAAGACCAGCAAGTTCGGCATCTTCTTATTACCGTTCCTCAAGAAAAAGCATCATCGGAAGAAAGTGCTCACCAAGCAGCAATGCAGTATTGGCGCTACACAATGATTCACCGTGCAAACGATATTCTGCCGAAGCGCACGGTCACGCTTGCAGAATCCTTCGGCGAGCCTTTGCGCCGTATTGCCGTGAAAGATCAAAAATCGCTCTGGGGGAGTTGCGTCAAGGCACGGCGAAGCATCAATTTGAATTGGCGATGTATTCTTTTCCCACCGTCAGTGCTGGACTATCTCATTATCCACGAACTCGCCCATTTGCGCCAAGCGAATCACTCTCCTGCTTACTGGCGGCAGGTCGAGGCGTGGTGTCCCGCCTACGAAGAGGCAGAAAAATGGCTCAAAGCCAATGGGCGGAGAATTATGGCGCTCACGGCGTAATCTCTGCACTTCAAACAATAGTTGCTTGACCAACAATTACGACTGTTTTCCCGCCGCCCGCCGTGCTATCAGCATTTCTGCTACAGCCGCAATAACCGCACAAAGTAAGAAAACTCGCCACAGCTCCGTGCCCGTGCTTGCGCGAAGCGTATCCATGCTTGCTTTTCGATAATCACTAATAATGCGAATTTGGTCATTGTCCGGCACAAAGCCAGAAAGCGCTTTCGATATTTCATCGCCGGAGAACGTCGTCATCACCGATTCTGAAGCAGGTGGATTCACGGCAAGGGTATGAACGATTGCGCCTTGTTTGCCTGAGGTTTCAGCGCTGATGGCATATACGCCCGGTTGCTGTACGCCGCCTTCAAGCGAGAGTACTGTGCCTGATGGCATTTGCGCCGGCTGGCGCACGGATATTGCATTCGCAGGGTCGGTGATAGTGAGCGGAGCGCCTTTGGGGAGTTTGCCCGAAAGCAGGATTGTTACCGATTGCCCAACGATCGCGTCCGACGATGCAGAAACACTCGCCGTGAGATACGCCGCTGCACGGAAGATAATGGGAACGAAAATTCCGGTAACAGGAAAATTGCTCCACCCCGTGAACGGCGGTGCTGCGCAATAAAGTGCCTTGCCATTGCCAAGTTTACTTTCGGCAAGAAACGCACCGTCGGGAAGCTCAATGAGCGCTTGAGCCGTCATGCCATTGCGCTGAAGCGGGAGTGCTTTCAGAAAGCGGGGTGACTCCACAAGTCGCTTGGAATCTACATTGTCGCCCTTGAAGACACCACTAAAAAGTGGATGTGCTTTTTCAACGGCGGTAAATTCTGCATCGGGCGAGCCTGCGCTCATTGCATAATCGCTTTGAGCAATCGTGCCGAATTTGAGTACTGAAAGCAGTGTGGAATTGTAATTCGCCACGTCGCTGCGGTCGCCGGCAAAAATAAATAAGCCGCCGCCGTCCTGCACAAATGTCTGCAAGCGGCTGACATCGCTTGCGGAGAAGCGCGGCACGTTGACCAGCATAACAGCATCCACCTCGTTCAGTGCCATTGCTGAAAGTGCTTCGGGCGGCAAAACACTCAGCGATGAAGTGATATTGCCCGATTTGAGCGCCAGCACTAGAAACGTAGTTTCTTCGTTGGTACCAATAATAGCAATGCGTGGTTTTGGGGGCAAGACAAAGCCGAAATGACGACGATTATCCGCCTCTAGCACGTCGCCTTCCACTTCGACCATACAGCGCACCAGTCCTGATGCTACTTTGTCAGAGCTTGTTTCCGGCGCAGCTGCTGCGATAGGTACGGTGCGGGTTTCGCCTGCCGGAATGTTCACGGTGCGCTGTGCGACGCGCTCTCCATTCATAACAAAGCTCACAATTACATCTTTGAGGTCTTCTTTACCGCTATTGCGCACCCGTGCTTCCACCTCGACGGGCTTGCCGCTCTCGAAAATGCGCGTTATGAGGTGCAGCGAATCTACCGATAAGTTTTTCTCTCCAGCTTTGGAATCGGCACCAATCGGTACAACAAAGAGCGCGGCAGATGGTGGGAAAATTTTTGCCGAATCGCGCTGTGCGCCTGGGTCGTCGGTGATGATGTTGGTTTGGTTGTCGGTGATGATGAAAATTTCCTGATTGATGTTTTGCGCTTTACCAAGCACCGACGAGGCAAGACGTAAAGCGGATTCTAGCTTGCCAGTGGTGTAAGCAACGGGAACGTTTTGCACTGCTTCGCCCAGAGTGCCGAAGTCGCGTGTGAATTCCAAGTAGCGGCGGTCGCCCAAGTTTGCCATTTGCACGAGTGCTGCCTCATCGCCCTCGCTGAGCGAGCGAATGATACGCAAAGCAGCTTCTTTTGCTTGCTTGAGCCGTACACCGCGCTCGTCGGCGAGTTCCATGCTGAACGAATTGTCCAACACAATCACCACAGAACTTTTTGCCTTCGCGCCAAGTCCCGGAAATGAAGTTGGCACAGTCGGGCGAGCAAATGCAAGCACCGCACAAACAACTATCGCAATCCGCAAGAGTAAGAGCAAAAGTTGCGTCAGTTTCAAGCGTCGAATGCGTGTTTTTTGGAGTTCTTTGAGGAATGCAAGTGTGCTAAAATCAATGATTTGTAGTTTGCGAAGATTGAAAAAATGCAGAAGGATCGGGATTACGGCAGCAATCAATCCGAAAAGAATGGCGGGGTTGAGAAAAGTCATTGGTGGTTGGGTTAGAAAAAGAATAATAGCCTTGAATTCAAGAGTTTACCGAACGGCATTTTCCACGACGATGTTCACCGTGCGGCAGTAGAAGCGCCCTTCGGGTGTGGTGTTGTCGTGCAAGAGTCCTTCGTGTCCGCGTCCTTGCGTAGTTGCGTCGGGACGGTTCAAAATGGTAGCAGCAGCCGTAGCGCGTTGGAGCGAAAGCGTCTTATTGGTGAGGGCATTGCCTGTGCGGTCGGTGTATCCCGTAATAGAGATACGTGATTCTGGGCGTATTCGCTGGCGAACATAGTCGAGAATACTGGTGTTCTGACCGCTTACTTCGGCTTTGTTAAAATCAAAAAGGAGTAGCCCGAAGGTGTTGACCTCTTTATCAACGGTCTTGGCGGCGCGTTTTTTCGCAATAGAAATCACTTCCACCGGTAACACTCCAGATGCTGAGGTGTTTGCACCGCTTTCGTCATTCACGCTCAGGGTGTATTGTACGGGAATGGTGAGTTTCGGTGCGGTGTTGTTTTCTTGTGTTGTGTTCCATTCTATGCGGTCTTGAGGCTTGCCACTTCCGTTCATATTTTTGAGAGCCTGTGTTACGCGCTTAGTTTTTGCACCGGTGCTTTGAGCAATGTTCACATTCCAAGTAGTCAGATTCACTTGCGAGGTCGCATTAGTACGGAAGCGCACCACTGGTGGTACGACTGTTCGCAGCGTATCGCTTACAACGACGACATCAGTAATATCAGGTGTGGAAGCAATAATCTCAACACGGCGATTTTCCGCCACACCGTCTGATGTCTGCTCGTTAGAGAATTTCTCCGGAAGTATGCGAAACTGTGTTGTGATGCGCTCTTCGGCAATACTCCACGCTGTGTGTAAGTAATCCTTTATCGCCAGAGCGCGGGCTTCGGAAAGTCTTGTGTCGTCTTGTGCAGTCAGGCGTTGGGTAATGGTTGGGAGCGTTTGCGTTGTTGATACTGTTGCTTGCGTTGTGATTTGTACCGTTGCGTTTGTCGTGAGACTTGCTTTTGGCTTGGGTATGGGCGGAGCGACTGCAAACTTTTCTTTTGCAGATTTGCAACCTATCAACGTTATTTTTGATGCCGGATTCAGTGTCATGCGGCTACCGATGATGTTCAGGACATTGCGATATACTTCAAGGGTGGATTCGGCAGAAAGAATCGTTTCAAAAGGCTGTTTCATCTCGCTGATGCGTCGTACTTGCTCGGGCGAAAGGCGATTGTATCGCTGCGGAATGGTAAACGAGCCATTCTCAAAGAAAATATAATTCAAAAGTGGGTGCATCGTGTTTGCTAAGAACTCCTCGACACGCAGGGATTGAATCGGATATTCAACACTGTCCTTACGAGTAGGATTAGCGTTTGGTTTCAGACCAAATGCTTGAATGTACGCGGAAATGGTTGAGCCACCTGTTCCAAAAAGTTGTACCGATGCTGGACTGCCGAGACTGTTGTAGGCGATTTGTAATTGGCACGAAGTTCGTCCTGCGCTTGTGGGCTTGTAGCGAAGCCGGAGCGACATTGTTGCTTGGGGATAGAGGATATAGGATGTATCGGTTCTGACAGACTGCGAAGCATTGCCAACCAAGCGAAAATCGGTAGTGTTTGGTCCCGTGAAGGTGATGCCGGTAATGATTACCGGTTGTAGGCTTATATTTTTTAATATCGCAACAAGTGTATCTCGCTGCTGCTTGATTTTGACCTCTTCAAAATCTACTGTGCGATTGGTAACAACAATAAGCGGCGAGGAGCCGGCACCGGTTATGGTATAGAGGAGTGTATCGGCTTGTGAGACAATACGCATTGTAGCGATTCTATCGCCTATACCAACAGGTCGGAAGCGAAGTTCGAGGCTTCGAGCGCTTTTGGGAGGAATAATAAGAGGCGCACCGCCGGAAACAATGCTGAAATCGCTTGCGTGTTCGCCGAAAAACGTGATGTTATCTATTCGCAGCGGTGAAGTATCATTGTTTTGCAGGAAGGCGCTCTGGACAGAATCTTTTGCTTCACCTCGAAGTTGCCGTCCCATATAGACAGCTCGTGCAGAAAAGCGAGGTGCGGTAATAGCAAAGGGTGCGCTGGAAACCGCTTCCTGAGTAGCGTTGGTATCAGGTAGCCATGAAAGCGGGCGCGACTGAAAAGTGCTGCCCGCCGAGACGGAAGCTGTCGTATTCATGCGCCAGAAGAATGCCTTGCGGTCAGTACCGACTGTGGCGGCATACTGCCCGTCACGGGAAAAAGCAATATCATACACTTCGCCAGCATGACCGCCTGTGCCGCTTGTCTGCTGGTCTGCGTGTGTTCGTAGCCATGCCTCTGTGGAAGAGCCTGCTCCGCCTAGAATTTGTACGGTTCGACCGGTTTCGACATCCCAAATTCTTGCGGTACGGTCGGCGCTGACGCTTGCCAGAGCAGAGCCGTCAGGCGTAAAGACTACTTTGCGAATCACCCCCAAATGCCCGCGCAGGTTTTGAACCCATCCGCCATTTTTACCGTTCCAAATTTTAATCGTGCTGTCGGCGCTGCTCGTCACAACGCGGTTTCCATCGGGCGAAAACGCGCCGGAAATGACAATACTACGGTGTCCGGTGAGTCGCTCCAGTGGCGTACCTTTGCGAACATCCCAAAGCCGTGCAGTTGCATCAGCACTTGTTGTGAGGAGCTTTGTGCCATCAGGTGAGAACGCAACGCTGAAGACTACGTCCGTATGAGCGGTAAGTTTGTAGAGGAGGTCGCCCGTTTTAGCATCCCAAATTATTGCCGTGCTGTCGGCACTTGCTGTCGCTACGAGCGAACCGTCTGGCGAGAAGGCTGCATCGTAGATGGGTCCATTGTGCTTGAAGGTCTGAATGGTTTCGGCGTTTTCGGTGTACCAGATTTTTGCCGTACTGTCGAGGCTCGCCGTCAGAACACGGCTTGCGCCCGTGCCTTCGGGTGCAAATTGTATGGCGGTGATGCCGTCGAAGTGGTCGTAGTAAACCTCGTTCAGGTCGCCGCTTTGTGCGTCCCATATTCTCACGGTGCCTTCGTTAAAGCCCGCTACGACATACTTACCGTTTGGCGAGGCAATAATTTTTCCGGGTAAAGCAGCATTTTTTCGTTGCCCAAATTGATTGCTAAAATATATCTGCCCCATCGAACCCGAACGAATATCCCATGCCCGCGCCATGCCGCCTGCACCAAGAGTGATTGCCGTTTTGCTGTCCGGCAAAAAAGCCACGCTGCTCATATAGTCTTTGAAACTGGAAAGTTTCGGAGCCGGAAGCTGACGAAGGCGCACAAGTGCTTGATTCGTAGGCTGTGCCGGAATACGCCAGTCAGAGCGCAAGCCGCTTGTGGCTGCAATGACGGGCTGCCACGACGCACCCCGAGTGGCGCTAAAATCAACGCTCACTGCCTCCGAAGGCATTATTCCTGTCCAAAGCAACGTTGTGTCGCTGCCCGCAACGTAGCTTTCTCCGCCATTTGGCTCAAGGATTCGTAAACTTGTCTGATGTGGTTTTTTACCCGGAAAGCCGCCGCTTGCATAGAGTGTACGCCCGCCGCAGACGTTTTCGTTGAGCGTAAATTTTGTGTAAGCATAGCCCGAATCGGTCGGCGTGAATTTCACGGAGAGAACTTTGCGTTGACCGGGCTTGAGCTGAAAATAGCTGGGCGAGATGCTGAAACGGTCGTCTGAGCTTTCGATATTGTTGATAGTAAAAAAGGCATTCCGGGCGCGAACGACGAGCTTGAGTTCCCGCGACGTGCCGTAAGGTACTCCACCGAAACCGAGATTTTCACTCGAAAATTCTAATGCTGTAATGGATTTGGCAGGAATGTCGTAAGAAAGTGATTGCGATAGCATCCGTGAAGGCAACGTGAACGTCGTGTTCATGCGGCTGACATTACAGGTTTTTTCGCTCATCCACGCAATTTCGCAAGGGCGATTGCCGAGCGCGAGTTGCAAAAGAATACGATAAATTTGCTCTGCTTGTTGAATACTGGTGACATTTTCAAAACATTCGCCACCTGTTTTGCGGGCGATATTCCGCAAAATATCGGGTGCGGCCATACCCAGCGTAACGCAGTAAATCGTTACGCCGTCGTTCTTGGCAACTTCGATAATTTGCTCTTCATTGCCCCCGCCTTGTCCGTCGGTAAGGAAAATAATAATGCGGCGGCTATTTTTAGCGTTTTGAGCCACATACAAGCCTCCGGCAACAGGGCGCAGCAAACCCATATCATAATCAGTGCCGCCGAGTGGTTTGAGCGAAGAAAGAGCCTTCAAAAGGCGTTTACGGTCTTGAGTAAAGTCTTGGTTGAGATAGTTGTTGTGGTCATAGCTGGTGATAGCACATTCCACATTATTTTCCGGCATAGCCTGAACCCAAGCACGAGCAGCAGTTTGAGCAAGTGTGAGATTAGAAATGCCGTTCGCTCCTTCGCTCATGGAGCCGGAGACATCTATCGTCAGCACGACGGAGAGCGATTTGGTAACGCCTTGCGGCGGGCAGGTGGCGGTAGTGACGGAACGCGGAG
>JANYDO010000299.1 GCA_025363605.1 Candidatus Kapaibacterium sp. | reverse complement strand
TTGCCACTACGACGAGCGGGGCAACGCTGTTCTTGTCTCCAGCGTCATGCGAGACATCTCTGAGCGGAAGCGCACGGAAGAGGCATTGCGGAAAAGCGAAGAATTTGCCAATAGTATTATCAATAATCTTCCCCTAGGGCTGGCGATATATGATGCAGATGGTGTATTGCGGCGAATGAACGATGAGTTTGTACAAATATTGCACCTACCCCATCGTCGGTATGGTCTTGATAGCTATAACATCCTTGAAGATACGTTTACTCAGAAACATAGCGGCGATGCAATGCATAAAGTGCTTAATGGCGAGGTTGTTCGGCGCGAAGTTTGGCGCAACTTTGACAATAATACCGATTGGGAAACCCGTAAGGACAAACGCTGCTTGGATGAAGTAATTTTTTCCCTCAAGGATGGCAGGGGAAACGTAACATCCATCGTGATACTTGTGGACGACATTACCGAAAAGAAGCACGCTGAAAATGCACTCAGCGAAAGCGAGCGGCACTTGCACGCTCTTGTCGCGTCCATGGACGATATAGTTTTTGAACTGAACACCCCCCAACAACGATTCATCAACGTTTGGTGCGCCGACCCAACATTACTGTTTATGCCGCCGAAGGAATTTCTTGGCAAAACGATTGCCGAGGCTTTGGGAGACAAGTTTGCAAGTCTCACTAATCCGGCGATTGAGAAGGCAATGAAGTCAGGCAGGGCGCAACGAATCGAATATGAAGCACCAGGTACCGTTAATCAAGCCGGACGATGGTACGAGGCTAAGGTTGTTTTCATTGATAGACACGCACAGCAAGCACCGATGCTCACTATACAGGTTTCGGAGATTACCGAGCGGAAAAGGTTAGAAAGCGAATTGCGCAAGCTTTCGATGGTGGCAAGCAAAACAACCAATGCTGTGGTTATTACAGATATTGCCGGTTGCGCAACATGGGTAAATGAGGGCTTTACAAGCATAACGGAATATTCTTTTGAGGAAGTTCTCGGCAAAAAGCCCGGTCAATTATTGCAAGGCGCAAAAACAGACCGCACGGTAGTACAAACAATGAGCAATGCTCTCCAAAAAGGTGAGGGTTTTGATGTTGAAATGCTCAACTACACCAAAAGCAAGAAACCTTATTGGATACATATCAAAGTTGACCCTATCGTTGATGAAAATAATGTCCATTCAGGATTTATTGCCATTCAAACAGACATCACCGAGCGCAAAAAAGCGGAAGAACGGCAGTTGCAAAAACTTTCGTTGGTAGCAAGTAAGACCACCAACGCCGTTGTCATCACCGATGCGCAAGGGTATGTCACGTGGGTAAATGATGGCTTTATTCGTTTGACCGAATACTCTTTTGCCGAAGCCCTCGGCAAAAAACCAGGTGTGCTGCTGCAAGGTATGGATACTGACCAAGCTACTATTGAAAGCATAAAAAACGCCTTATCTCTGGGCAAGGGTTTTGAGGTGGAGATACTGAACTATACCAAAAGCAAGCGTCCTTACTGGTTGCACATCAAGACAGATCCGATATATGATAGCAAGGGGGAGTTAGAGGGATTTGTTGCCATTGAGACCGATATTACTGCTCGAAAGAAAGCGGAACAAGTGCTCCGGCAAAGCGAAGGAAATTTGCGGTCACTCTTTGAAAGCTCTATTCAAGCGTATTATCTGATAGATAAAAACTACACTGTTCTTTCGTTTAACAACGTTGGTCGAGATATTGTCAAATCCTATTTCGGGCGCACATTGACTATTGGTGATTCTATATTGGATTATACGATACCAGACATATTTATGCGCAATTTTCATCGTGCATTGCAAGGTGGGTGGGTTACCGATGAAAGTATTGCAGTATTTCCAAACAATCAACGAAGATTTTATGAGACTATATATTCACCGGTGTATGACGATAAAAACGAGCTTATTGGCATCTCATACAATATGCTGGATATTACCGAGCGAAAAGAATTGCAAACGCAAGTAATGGAATACAATACCCGCTTGCAGAGCATTATTGTTTCCATGATGGACGGTGTGATTCTCCTGAATGAGCAGCACGCGATTTCCCTCACCAATCCTGCTACCGAAGCAATCTTTGGTTATGCAAGCGAAGAATTGTTTGCACAGCCCCTTACATTGTTATTGCCGGATGGGACGCTGGAACGACACGACCGACATCTTGAGAACTTCCTTCAGAACTCACCGCCGAATGCTCCCCGTCATAAATCGCATATTGTACAGGGGCGACACAAAAGCGGTCATTTATTCCCAATGGAAGCCTCTATTGCACATTTTAGTGTGGATGGGCGGCTCTTTTTATTGGCGGTGGTGCGTGATATTACCAAACGATTGGAAACGGAAGAAGAAATTCTTGAATTGAATCGCACGCTAACGCAGCGCGTGGAAAAGCGCACGGCACAGCTTGTGAAACTCAATCAAGAAAAAGACGAATTTTTGGGCATTGCTGCGCATGACCTCAAGAATCCGTTGGCTGCTATTCGCTCCAGCGCACAGATTATAGAGGAGTGTTTTCTGAGCGGCGAAGCCATTGATTTCGCCGAGTACACCGATTCGATTATTGCCACATCCGATGAGATGCTGGATATTATTACGAACTTCCTTGATATTGAACTGATTGAGAACGGGAAATTAGGCTTGGCTTTTGAGCGAGTACCGCATACAATAGTACAAAAGGCAGTGACAGCGCACCGAAGACGAGCAAGAGCGAAAGACATTACGATTCACTACCAAGAACCAACGGAATCTATTCTGATACTTGCCGACAAGTTAGCGCTTCGGCAAGTGCTGGATAATCTGCTGTCGAATGCTGTCAAATTTTCTCCACGCTCAAAGCACGTCTATGTGAGCATAGAAAAGAAGCAATCTCCAGACGGACAACCTGCTTCTTCCGATACATTGCAAGACCATTATCTACGCATTGAAATTCGGGACGAAGGACCGGGCATAGGAATAGACGAGCAAGAAAAGCTCTTTACAAAATTCTCGCGGCTCTCAGCAAAGCCAACAGGAGAAGAAGGCTCGACAGGACTGGGGCTTTCGATTGTGAAAAAACTGGTCGAAATGATGAACGGTCGGGTATGGTGCGAGAGTGTGAAGGGCGAAGGGGCAACGTTTATTGTGGAACTGCCTGTATTGTAATTTTTCAGGATTATCTTTGATCTGCTTTGAAACACTTCATACCACTCCGCCGTCATTGTGTGCTTGAGGTAAAGTCCCAAGCGTACATTTACCCCTTACTGTCGGCATTGTGTCGTGAATAAGGTGTTGAACGAAATTATCTTGAACTATCTGCACAGGCAGGATGAGCGCGGCGCTCAGTCTGTGCTACGGCATGGGAACTGGTTTCGGTGGCACAGACACTCTTGTCTGTGTTCCAAGAATCACTGTCCAGATGCTTACTCAAAACAAATTACTGCCTTCATAAGCAATGTCGTTACGTTAAGCGTAAGCTATTGAAAATGTTGTCATTCCCGCGAAGGCGGGAATCCAGAATCAGCGTAGAGCTTCAGCCGAATAGTCGTCGTACTTTGCACAGTAGTATCTCTTTGGATACCCGCCTTGAGGCGAAGTCGGCGGGTAAGACAATCACATTTATACTAACTTTGACAATGTCTAATTATTTCCGAAAAAGTATGCTCAATCGTAGATTCTCTGCGCCTCCTGCGCTTATTGCTGTGTTCTTTGTGCTCTGCTTGGTGCAGACCTTTGCTCAAGAAAAAAATTGGCGGTTCTATGAACAAGCTGCCCACACTGCCTACAAAAGTGGCAATACGACTGACTTCGTGAGCAATCTCGAACAGGCGCTTGCGCTCAAGCCGAATCATTCACGCCTGATGTACAATCTTGCTGTCGGTTATGCCGCCAAAGCGAGATACAGCGAGGCATTGGGTATGCTCGAAAAAGTCGCGGCGACGGGAATGGTGTATCCGGCTGCACAAAGCCCGTCTTTTGCAGTACTCAGAGATTCGTCGGCTTTCAAAGCGCAGTTTGAAAAACTTGCACGACGATTTGAAGAATCCGCGAAGCCTACGAACACCAGCACGGAAGCCTTTCGTCTTGCCGAAAAAGGTTTGATTACCGAAAGCGTTGCCTACGACCCGCAGGAAAAGGCGTTTTACGTCAGTTCTGTGCATAAACGCAAAATTGTCAAAATTGCTGCTAATGGCACAGCGACGGACTTCTCCAAGCCTCACGATGCACTCTGGAGCGTCTTGGGGATGAAAGTGGACGCAAAACGCCGCAAACTCTGGGTCTGCACAACAGCCTTTTCGCAAATGCAGGGGTTTGATTCCACACTGAAGGGTAGAGCGGCAGTGTCGGTGTATGACCTCACAACCCAAAAAATCGCTCATCGGTATTATGCTCCGAATGACGGGCAGCCTCACGCATTTGGCGACCTCACGCTGCACCCGAAAACTGGCGTAGCATTCGTGAGCGACAGCGAATCACCGACGATCTTTATGGTGGACGAAAAAAGTGGCACACTTCAAACATGGCTTAAAAGTGACGCTGCTACGCTACCATCGCCGCAAGGATTAGATTTTGCCAACGACGGGAAAACGCTTTTTGTGGCTGATTATTCCAACGGTATTTTTACGATTGATGTTGCTAAAAAAACACTGCATAATCTCCCAGCACCCGATTCCTGCGTCGTTTCCGGCACGGATGGGTTGTATTATTTCAAAGGAAATCTTGTCGGTATTCAAAACGGTACAAATCCTCAGCGCGTGGTGCGTTTCCGATTGAACAAGGCACAAAGTCGTATCGAAGGTCTTGACATTTTGGAGGCGAATCATGCTGATTTTGAAGAGCCGACGCTTGGAGTCATTGTCGGTGAAGAATTGTATTATGTTGCCAATAGCCAATGGGAAAAAGTAAACGAAAAAGGCGTACCAGCGCCCGAAGCAGACTGGAAGCCGCACGTGATTCTGAAACGGAAATTGTAATTGAGTAATGCGCAGAATGAGATGGCGAGAAGTAAAGCCGAACATGATTCGACATTTTTGTATTTTTAGGAATTACTGACCACTATCAACGCAAAACTATGATGCGATTTGTACCGAAAATCCTTTCCGCAGTGCTTGTTGTTACAGCCGTTTTGAGCGTAACGCATACGACACTCCGCGCACAGAAAAAAATGTACGACACGATTCCTTACGCCTTTGAGCATCACCAAAAGCGATTAGCACTTTTTGCTACTGAACCTTTTGCAACGGGGCAGACTATTTTTATGGGCGACAGCCAAGTCGAATTTGGAGATTGGAAAAAGTATTGGAACGACTCAACAGCGCTCAACAGGGGAATTGCTGGCGACAACACGTTTGGGGTTTTGGATAGGTTGGAGAGCGTGATACAACGCCTGCCGTCAAAACTTATTATCGAAATTGGGATCAATGATATTTCGCAAAATATTCCCGATGAAGTGATTGTGCGCAATATCCTTGCGATAGTGCAGAAGGTCAAGGCTGCTTCACCGCAAACGCAGGTCTATGTGTGCAGCCTTCTCCCCACAAATGATGCCGTAAAAGAAGAATACCCGGATGCGTACAACAAAAATAATCGCGTCGTAGCTGTCAACCAACAACTGGTGCAGAAGGCAAAAAAAGCCAGTTTTATGTTCGTGGATGTGTCCGAAACAGTACGCACCAAGAACGGTAAACTTGACATAAAGTACGCAGAAACAGACGGTCTGCATCTCAATCCGCGAGGCTATGAGCGGTGGGTAGAGGCACTGAAAAAAAGAATTGAAAAAAAGAATTGAAAAAGAAGAGCGGCTTGTAGCCCTGCCTTACTGCTAGCCTTCTTCGTGGAATCCAAAATTTTGTAAATTATCACAGCCAAACAACTTGAATTCAAGCATCTATGAAATCACTGATCATTCTCGTTGCCGCAGTAGTACTCGCTACTCAGGCAGCAAGCGCACAAACACTTGACACTATCACTACGAAGAATCAAAAACTCGTCATCAAAAATATCGTTGTCGGCAAAGAGCCGCTACGACTCCAAGAAAATGCTGCTATTGAGTGTTGGATGTTGCAAATTGATTACGGGCAAATGGGCGCATATGCTACGTTTTGGATTTCCACCGCAACGGGAGAAGTATTGAAAATGCAGGAGTATTTTCGCGGAATGTATCGGTATAAAATCAAGCTCTTTGCTGATAATTCGGCAGAAGCAGTGCGTATTCCGAAAAAGTAAGCCTCACCAATACTCAATTTCTCAGCAACATATTTCCACCTTGAATTCAAGCACTCAATGAACACATTCCTGCGGTCGTTATCGCTTTGCATTGCTTTCGTTCACATTAGCTTTGCACTCGTCAGTTTTGTGCAGGTCAGTTTTGCACAAACAGCAGTTGCACCATCTGTTCTCAATTCTGTTCGCACCTATCGCATTGCCAACGAACACGCTATTCTGCGCGAGTTCACGGAATTTTTATCGCTTCCTAATGTTGCTTTTGACAGCGTGAGTATTTATCAAAACGCCTACTTCCTGGCGGCGATGATGAAAAAGCGCGGTATTCAAAACGTTCAATTCTTAGAAGCGGGCAAGTCCGGCACTGCTCCTGCGGTGTATGGCGAAGTGATTGTGCCGAATGCGAAACGAACGATTGTCTTTTACGCCCACTACGACGGGCAGCCCGTGAACCCGCTTGAATGGTCGCGTGATGGCAAACCGTTTGTGCCTGTCCTGCGTTCCGGCGCATTAGACAAAGGCGGGGAAGTGGTTGCATTTCCTAATGAAAAAACACCACTCAATCCCGAATTGCGCGTTTACGCTCGTTCTGCATCGGACGACAAAGGCGGTGTGGTGGCAATTTTGAATGCCTACGACGCACTTCGCAAAAGCGGTATTCAGCCAAGCATAAACGTTAAGTTTTTCTTTGAAGGCGAGGAAGAAGCGGGTTCGACGAATCTTGGCGAGATTTTGGAACGGCACAAAACGGTGCTTCAGTCCGATGGCTGGGTTATTTGCGATGGTCCCGTGCATCAATCAGGGCGCAAGCAGGTTGTCTGCGGTGTGCGGGGCGATGTGAATATGGAAATTACTGTCTTTGGTCCTAAGCGCCCCTTGCACAGTGGGCATTACGGAAATTGGGTTCCGAATCCCGCACAAAAGCTCGTTTCACTGCTTGCTTCGATGAAAGATTCCACAGGGCGAGTGCTCGTGGACGGCTTTTATGACGATGTTGTACCGTTTACCGAAGAAGAACGCGCCGCCATACGAGCTGTACCTCATCCCGACGAGCAAATGAAACGTGAACTCGGTGTTGCCAAGCCCGACGGCAATGGTGCGTATTTGTTGGAAATGCTGAATCTTCCTTCACTCAATATCAACGGCATACGAGCAGCAAATGTGGGCGCAATGGCGGCAAATGTTATTCCCACGCAGGCTGTGGCAGCGCTGGATTTACGCTTGGTGCTGGGGAATGATTGGGAGAGGCAAACCGAAAAAATCAAGCGTCATGTACAAAAGCAGGGTTATTTTGTGATTGACCGCGACCCCACGGACGAAGAGCGTTTGCAGCATCCGAACATTGCCAAAGTACACGCTTTCAAGGGCTACAATGCCCAGCGTACTCCTCTCGGTCATCCGTTTGCACGGGCGGTTGTATCGGCGGTGCAGACGAGTTCCTCAGAACCGATAGTGGTTGTGCCGGCTCTCGGTGGAAGTCTGCCGCTCTATCTCTTTGAGAAACATCTTAAAACTGTAACGGTTACTGTTCCCATCGCTAATCACGACAATAACCAACACGCCGAAAATGAGAACATTCGTCTGCAAAATCTTTGGAATGGCATTGAGACGTTTGCAGCGATAATGACGATGAAATACTAAGCGGTATGAAGCGGCGCTTTAGTAAGAATGTCTTGAAACTCGCTGTTATATCGTGTGTGGCGGCGAAGAAACCAATACTTAAACGCGAAAAAAGGGGAATGAATTGATAAATGCTGCTCCAACGCGAGATAATCATCTTGAATGCTCAAACCTTCTTGTTTCCTTTTGAGAAGCGTTTCTATCACGGATTCGATGCTATATATTTCTTCGGCAAGTTTCGTGCGTAACTTGGGCGCATAAAACCTACCCTCATCGCTTGTGCTGTTGAAAATTGTTGTGAGTAAATTTGCAGTATTCAGTGCGCGAACATTATCATTATTAGCCGTATGAATACTCACTTTTGCAGTTAAATTTTCAACATCGTAACAGTATTCCATCCAATGCAGCACATCATCGTGAGGATTAGTGCAGTTGAGTAGGTTATGTTGAGTTCTTTTTGCATTGTTGCAATGTCCGCAAGCAAGGAAAAGATTTGTCCAATCAAATTTTAAGGTTTTATCGCCATTGTGAGGGATAAAATGCTCAATTTCCATCCGAATATCGTGGCGTTCACAGAGATAACATTTTTCGTAGAAATCCGCGTTCAAACGTTCACGTACTTCAGAGCAATTTCGCACACTTCCGTTTGATTTTACTTGTTCCGCAGCTAAGCACTTAGGCGTAGGTTGCGATTTAGTGAGATTGACCATTGGCAGCAGGGCGATTACGAAGTTTACGGAGAGAGCTGAATAATTCAGGAGAGCGGAATTTGGGCAGCGATTCAAATTCTTGCTCCAATGCTATCATTCGAGAGGCTTCGACAGAATTACGAGTGTCTTTTTTAACAAGTGTTTCATATTCTTTCAATCGCTCCTGAATCTCGCTTGAATACTTGTTTACATCGAAATAGGCTTCTGCGATTGCTTCATACGACGAGCCATAGAGCGCATCAGTACGAATATGCGTTTCGAGGTCATAGACAACGGCATTTTCGACCGAACTGATAACAAACGGCGAATGCGTTGTAACGATAAACTGAATTTTCGGAAAAACCGTCGTGAGAAAGGGAAAAATCTGCTTTTGTAATTCTAAATGCAAATGCGTTTCTATTTCGTCAATTAGCACAATTCCTTGCATTTCGTAGGTGCGAAGCGGCTTTGGGGCTTGCTGCATTCGCAATATCAACTCGCTGACAATACTCAATATGGCAGAATATCCATCCGAAAGCGTGTTGAAATCTGCTTTTTCGCGTCCTGTTTGGAGAATGTTGTACGTGTAATTTGCTGTACTTCGGTCAAATTCAAGTTTTAAGCTGTCATCATTAAAAATTTTTTCTATGATTTTTTCAAGCGATTCAATCCATTCATAAATGCCATGCGCTTCATCGTTTTTTCCTTCATCGCGTAGTAATGATGCTTCGATACGAAGATAAACCAAGTAACGCAAAAAAAGAGTTCCTATATTTTCTTGAATACCGTAGAATTGATTTGGGTTGAATTTATAGCCCATTTCATATGGTAAATACGCATAATTAGGGCGTTTAGCCGGAAAGAATACCATTAAAAACTGCCCTAAATGGAATTGTGTTGTAAATTTCTCTATATTTCCTATAGTTTCCAATGAGATTTGTTGCAGCCAACTCATTTCGTTTAGTTTACCATCAATTTGCTGAAAGATATTAGTTACTCTTGGCTGCAAATATTGAGAATCCGGATTTTTATTTAATTCCTCTTGAATTTCTAATGCTTGTGAAGTTACGTCTAATATGCCTTTAACGGTATTCGGAAAGTGAGCAAGCTGTTGCCTCTCAACGCCAAACATTAGATAATCTCTAATCGCATTCAACACAGACGTTTTCCCACTTCCATTTTTGCCCGTCAAAATCAGATGTTTCCGTTTTTCAGTGGAAAGCGAAATTGAAATATCTTTCAAATGGCGAACATTTTTGATGTTTATTTTGGTGATGAATAACTCTTCCATAGTTGTCAAAGCAAAGTTTTATGTAGTTTTGTCGTAGGTGAAAAGGCAAATTACAACTTTTCTGTTAGATTATCGCCTCTGTATAGCACTATTCATCCAAATCACGACAACAGCCAACACGCCGAAAACGAGAACATTCGTCTGCAAAATCTTTGGAATGGCATTGAGACGTTTGCGGCGATAATGACGATGAGGTTTTAGGAGGAGCATTTCAGCAAGTTCAAAATCAAAGATATTCAAATGATACTACGATTCGCAACTCCTCTTGATGAAGAATTGCTATGCTATTGGGATAGGCAACCGCACGTTATCGAAGCAAGAAATTCTAATCCGAATGAGGATGATTGGAATTGGGCAGAGGAATTGCGACGCAGCCCTGAATGGCGTGAATTGTTGATTGCAGAAATTGACACACGCCCAATCGGTTTTATGCAAATCATTGATCCGGCACGAGAAGAAACCCACTATTGGGGCGATTGTGAGCCGAATTTGCGTGCTATTGATATTTGGATTGGGGAAAAATTGGATGTAGGAAAGGGGTATGGAACAGTGATGATGAGGCTTGCAATAGAACGCTGCTTTGCGAAACCCGATGTAAAGGCAATTATTATAGACCCGCTTGAAACTAATACCAATGCCATTCGATTTTATGAGCGTTTGGGCTTCCGCTTAGTGGAGAAACGACTTTTCGATGAAGATGCTTGCTTGGTGTATAGACTTGATAGGGAAAATTTTTCTGTACCGTCTGAGTCGTAAACGTTGACGCTACTATTTGGGCAAATGGAGTTGAAAAATAGCACTAAAGAACACGACAAAAAACTAACCTTCAATCACAAAAAAGGTATTCGTATGCTCACCGAAACGCTCAAACACTTGTTTCTGAGAGACCTCACCAAACTCAAAACAGAAATTGAACTCTATAAAAACGAAAAAGCACTTTGGCTCATAGACAAGAGCATTGCTAATTCGGCGGGCAATCTTTGTTTGCACCTCATTGGAAATCTGAACACCTATATCGGCGCAGAGATTGGCAAGACCGGGTATGTCCGTCACCGCGATCTTGAATTTTCGCTTAAAGATATTCCGCGTTCGGAATTAGTGCAAAAAATCGAAGAGACCATGCGTATCGTAGAAGCCGCGCTCACTACCGTCACCGAAGAGCAGTTGCGCCAAGAATATCCGATACTTGTGTTTGAATCGAAAACCTCAACGGAATTTTTCTTGGTACACCTCACGACGCATCTTGCCTATCATCTTGGGCAAATCAATTATCATCGGCGCTTGCTGGATGGCGAATGAGGGAAGGGATCTGTTGTTGTGTTTGGCAAATGGACACGTATGGGAGTAAGCATAGTGGTTATGCCACCGTTATCACCACATTGCCTGTCTTTTGTCCCGACTCCACGTAGCGAAACGCTTCAATCGTCTGCTCTAGCGGATACTGCCTGTCAATGACGGGCTTGTATTTTCCCGCTTCCACCAAATCTCTTAGAAAAGCAACATCATCTTTACTGATGGTCGGGATGGGGAACAAGACTTTTTTACCACCCAAAAGCGGCGTGATGAGCGCAAGAAAAGGGTTCTGCCACATTGCTCCGAGTTCGGTGGACTTATAGATTCCACCGCTTTTCAGAAGTGGTTTGCATTTCCCGAAGGAACTTTTGCCTACTGCGTCATAGACCACATCAAACGTTTCTGAAATCGTGGTAAAATCTTCTTTGGTGTAATCAATCACTCTGTTCGCACCTAGTGATGCGACGAGTTCCATGTTTTTTGTATTGCAAACGGCAGTAACATCTGCACCAAAATATTTCGCAAGCTGCACCGCTGCCGACCCGATTGCTCCTGTCGCGCCGTTGATAAGTATTTTATGTCCGTGCTGAATGTTGATTGCTCTAAGGTCGCAAAGTGCATAGTGCGCACCTTCGGCGATGGGAGCGGCTTCGGCAAAGGTCATCGTGCTGGGCATGGTTGTAATGGCATCTTTTTCCGCCATGATTTTGTATTCAGCGTGTGCGCCGAAGTGAGCATCGTCATAGCCGAACACCTTGTCGCCTCGTTGAAATGATGTTACCGCGCTGCCGATTGCTTCGACTTCTCCCGCAAATTCATTACCAAGCGTTGTGTACTTGGGATTGGGCAGTCCGCTCATAAAGCGCGTCACGAACGGCTTGCCACGCAAAAAACCGCAATCCGTCCTGTTCACGGTAGATGCGTGTACTTTGATAAGCACTTCATTGTCTTTTGGTGTTGGCTTGGATATGTCTTGGAGTCGGAGGAGTTCAGGCGCACCGTATTGTGTGTGGAGGATTGCTTTCATTGGAATTTGTTGTTTATAGCTTTGTCAAAGTGTTTTGAAGTATATGGTTTCACGTAGAGTATATGGTTTCACGCCCTTTTTAGCGTCATCAGTTCTATACCAATGACGGCGAAAACAATGAGTATTTCTCCTCCAAAATAGGCTACACCGAGCATTGTCAGCGAATCATATTCTCGTATCACTAGCCCAAAGGTTACGCAACAGTAGAGGAAATTCGCAAAGGCAATAAATTTCAAAAATAATTGCCACCGTTTGACATCAAAAAAATAGCAGCTTAATGAATATACAGCAAACCCGAAAGCAGGAATAGACAAGGCGTACAGCATCTTGCGAGACATTCCAAAAATGTTTTCAAAAGGTGCTAATAACGCAACCAAGAATAACGCGGAGATGAGGGCTCCCGCGCCATCGAGCAAAAAAACATTTCTTGGACGAAGCCCAAGTTTTTGTGTGTTGTTTGGTGCTGTATTCATGCGAGTTTGTGATTGATACGACAATCAACAGTTAGTTTCCCCCAATCTATAAAATTTC
>JANYDO010000296.1 GCA_025363605.1 Candidatus Kapaibacterium sp. | reverse complement strand
CCAACGCAATTTCCACCAGGGCCGCGTGTCGCATCGGTTCCTGGGTTACGGCGCGGACGGTGCCCCGGACGATGTTGTGGACGCTGATCGCGGTGGGCACCTCCCGCGCCAAAATGACCTCCCGATGATGATTCTTGGTCGGATTTGATGCCAAGATAGGCATTTCACCCCACTTTTTTTCATCTTTACGATTCGCACTTACAAGTTGAATTCAAGAAGTGATATTTCCCAGATGCTTCCATTTATATCAAGGGCGTTAGTGGTTGAGTAGGACAATATATTTTTGCTAGGTATAGTGCGGTACGTGATAGAGATTGTGGTCGTAGGATTGTTGATTTTACCTTGCTTTTGGTATGGCTTGGCGTAGCAATAAACGTAAAATTTACGCCGTAATATACACGAAAAGCGTATAATGGGCAATCCACAATTTGAGTTGAAATGTGAGCGCTTCGTTTTCTGTCGTGAATATTTTCCTTCTGTCCGCTGTCTAATGTTCCGTAAGCATGACATCATTCACCATCTCCCCGAATACCTCCTGAAATCTAATCGCAGTGATACCGACCTCGTTGCAGCAACGCTCGGTGGCGATTCCGCTGCTTTTACGTTCATTGTCAGGCGCTATGAGCGTCCGATTGCCGCAACTATTACGGGTATGCTGGGGCGGTGCGACGAAGTGGACGAAATCGGTCAGCAAGTATTTATCCGCTTTTACGAGGCACTGCCGAAGTTTCGTGGTGATTCGAGTGTGAAGACCTATCTGACGCGTATCGCTATCAACTTATCGCTGAACGAACTCAAGCGCCGGAAGCGCCGTTTTGCGCTCTTTCGCCCCGTGAATGATGCCGAGCAGATCCATAGCGCCGACAGCGAACCGTCCGGCGATATGGCACTGATTGAACAAGCGTTGGCGCGGCTTTCGCCGGAGGCACGAGATGTTGTTGTACTGCGTTTAGTCAACGGCTATTCCACCGAAGAAACCGCAGAAATGCTTGCCATACCTATCGGCACGGTGCTTTCACGGCTTTCGATTGCACGAAAGAAATTGCGTGACGTGCTTGCACCACATTTTGCAGACGGCATTGAACCATGAGCCTGTTGACCATACTTACCTTTTATCAAACGAGATGCTGCCATGAATCCTACAAACAAACCTAATCTGGATGAGGCTTTTCAGCGTTATGCCGACGAAAGCCGCTTTGCGCCACATTTTGCTGAACGTCTGCACGCACGCCTCTATCGGTTTTCCGAAGGAAGAGTGCGGCACGGCGAGATATTTGCTACTGAATTGACATTGCTTTTTCGGCGCGTAGCGCTGGTCGGGGTGTTGGTGATTGCTCTTCTGGGAGCGTACAATCTATCCTTCAGCGAAGAATGGTCTGTTCCGGCTGTGTTCGGTGTATCGCAGAGTGCAGAAACGCACGAAGGTAACGTGGAGATGATACTTTTTGATGAGTAAAAACATACCTCTGACCACATTCAACACTCAACATTTTCCTACTCATTATGAATCCGAAACTTAAATCTGCGCTAGTGCTGGGTGGTACGTTGCTGCTTGGTATGGTCATTGGCGGGCTGGTGACAGGTGCAGTGATTGGCAAACGCGCACAACGCCTTGCACTGGCGCTTGGCAATGAAGACCGCTTTGTGGGGGCAACGATGAATTTTATAGAGCCAAACCCCGATAAACAGGATACGGTTGCTCACATTTTGCATCATTATGGCGCAACGATGGCGAGCGAGACAAAAATCTATCGCAAACAACAAATTCTTATTCTGGATTCGCTCAAGCACGATATTATGCCGCTTTTGAACGAAGAGCAGCGAGAACGGCTTCAAAAACGCTTTGAGCAAATGGAACGCGGCAGGAAACGACTATTTCAGGGAAAATAGGGTTAGGGCTTTCGCAAACAAGTCTCTTTGAATGGGCAGACAAGAGTGTCTGCTCCACCAAAAAAACCAAAGAGTATCGAGGCGAGGGGTCTCCATAGCGCAGACACTCTTGTCTGCGTCTTTCGCGAAAGCTCTAAGGGTTATTTCTGCACATTCACAATCTGCATTGCCCGAGCTGCGCCACCTTCGATAAGGGTTTCAAGAGCTGAGACCGCTTTGTCAATCATCTCATCACGAATAGTAATTTCTTCCGATGCAAACGGCTTGAGTACGTAGTCCACTAATTCGCCCGGACCAAATTTTTTGTCAATGCCACAGCGAAGCCGGAAAAAGGCTTGAGTGCCAAGTTCTTCTATCATGGACGTTGTACCGTTGTGTCCGCCACCCGAACCCGAATTTTTAAGATGAATCCGTCCGACGGGAAAGTTATATTCGTCAACAATAGCAACAATGCGCTCTTTGGGGATGCGAAAGAGCTTCGATGCCTGCTCGGCAGCTTTGCCGGAAAGATTCATATACGTCGTGGGGAGAATCACGACCACGTCTGTTGCGCGCACAGCGCATCGCGCCTCGTACCAATCGCCTTTTCCGGCAGAAAAAAGCGGGGTATTCTTACTGACTGTATGCTTACGAGCAAAGGCATCCGCGACCATCCATCCTATATTGTGGCGCGTTTCGGCGTAACGAGCGCCCGGATTGCCCAAACCGACAATAAGCCATTCCATACGATTTCTACGAATATTCTTGAGTTATTTGCTGATGTTCGCCATGCTGCGAGGCTGTTTGTCGCCGATATTGACGTTATATTCGGCAACGGTTTTGATGGAGCAGCCCACAACCTCGCTTGTACCACGTTCACGAATGAGTTCTGTGGCGGTAATTTCCAGTTTGTACGCGCCTTCCGCTGGAAATTTGATATGGACGGTGAATGTTCGACCGGTACGGAGAGTTTTGATAGAAGCGTGCTGCTCTTTTGCACCTTTTTCAGCATAGACTCGTGCGCCTAATTGCAGTGCCATGGGTGCGTCGAAGCTGAGGGTGACCGAGCGTGGTTTGGAGAAAATTTCGTAGTCGCGGTGTGAAATGGGCGTAATCAAGTAGCCATGATATGCGCCAAAACACTGAACACTTGTCAAAAATTGTTCTTTAGTAATGGGTTCGCTCAGTAACTGCCAACGCTTGTCGTCGGGGAAATTCGTGAAGACCATTTGTTCGGGCTGAATACAAAAGAAAGCATCGGCGTATGCGAGTTTGTACGAACCGTCGGTCTCAACTTCTTTATACACCGGCAAATCTACCAAGTACCATTTTCCGCCTGTGCGAAAAGCATTCCACGTATGGCGTTTGAGTGTCGAAGCATCACCGGGAGCGAAGTTAAAGCCTTTTTTTAGTCCATTCACCGCAAATGTTTCCACGCTTGCGATGTGCATCATCCGCACAAAGAGATTGGCAAAGCCGCTTTCAAGTGCTCGGCGATTCTGGAAGACACTGTCAGCGTTGTCGGAAGGGCGATATTTTTCACTGGAAGCAGCTTCAAAATCGTACGCAATATTCGAGGTAATCCAACGAGCAATAGCGCGGGCTTTCTCAATGTCGTTGAGAGCAGGTTTGGTCAGATAAGCAGTTAATTTAGAAATGGATTGCGTTGCAATATGCTGTGGAACACTCTGCGCATAGCTGTCAATAGACGCAAAGTTAAGAGCCTCTTTGGCAAGAAATTCTTTAGCTGCAAGTTCTTTGGAAAGAGCTTCTTTTGCTGACCGATTGCTATACGAAAGGTTTTTCTCAGCGTTGAGATGGGTTCCGGCAAGGGCGGGCAAACTGCCAAATATGCCAAGAAGAAACATACTGACGAGACTGCGACTCATGCGCGAGACAGGAGTGGTGGTGTAAAGGGACGAGAGGATATTCATAGCGTGATATTGTAAAAAAAAATGCTCTAACACTTGATATAACAACTGATAACGACAATAAAAAGCATTTATGGGTTAGCAGTACGAACAGCCCGCACGGAAGGAAATTCAGGTATCATATTCATGCTCATCGTGCGGGCTGGTTATGGGTAAGCGTCAGAGTAAAATGTGCCTTGGCTTGCCTTATGCAAACCTATTGAATACTTGTTCAATTCTTATGCCAAAAAATGTTCGTTGTGATTACTACCACATAGCCCGCAAAGATACAAGCTCGGGATGCAATCGACAATACGAGACAATAATTTTTCGCGTTGATTCTTGATGATATTGCTGTATTTTATTCTCAAAATAGAACAGGTAAATGTTCACAATACGAAAAATTATTCACAATACGTGAGAAAAATCTACGGAAAGTTCTTGCTTGGATTAGCAAGGAAGAGTATATTTGTACATATCACACTTTGTGAATGTGTGAAGTGTGTAAAGAATCACGCCTTTATCATTTTTGCTATTGCATCGGTTTATGACCACTATGACCAAACATTCTCCCGCCCGCGAAATCCTCCAGCGTATTAAGGATTTGTACGATATTTCTACCGATGCTGAACTTGCAGAGTTCTTCGGTATAACGCCTTCTGCGCTCTCGAACTGGAAATACCGCAATACGGTTGACTATCGCTTGCTTTTTGAAAAGTGCTATGGTTTTAATTACCACTATATCATCACCGGTGAAGGTGATCGCTATGCACCCGATGAAGATGAAATACTCGAAATTCAGCGTGGGAACAAGGATTTACGCGCTTTGGTGAGTGATGATGGCGTAATAACGCAAAAGAAAATTCTTATCATTGAAGACCACAACCAAATGCGCCAGCTTATTGAGCGCCATTTGAAAAAAGAGGGGTATTTGGTACTCGGTGCCGGCGACGGAACCGAAGGCTTGGCAATGGCAAAAGAACATATTCCGGACGTTATTATTTCTGATATTGTCATGCCCGGACTCAGTGGCTACGAGGTGTTGAAAGAAATTCGTGCTGACTTGCACACGACGCATATTCCACTTTTGTTCATTTCCAGTAAAGCCGATACGACCGAAATCCGTCACGCCATGAATCTCGGCGCAGATGATTATCTCACCAAGCCTATTCAAATTAAAGAACTCATGCACGCCGTTCATGCACGATTGCACAAAAGCGCTCTAGTGCAGCGGCAGATGGATTCGGTCTTGCAAAAAATTCGCTCCGGTTTTGTGCGGGTACTGCCGCATGAATTTCGTACGCCACTCTCCACAATTATCGGCGGCACGAAGTACATCATTGACTCTTTTGAGACGCTCTCCAAGCCGGAAATTTTGGAGTTGCTCAAAATGGTCAATAGTTCAACAAATAACCTCAATCGCCTTTTAGAAAAAATCCTGCTCTATGCCAAACTTGAATCCATTGCTCACGAGGGCGAAGAAGGCTTGGAACAGCTTGGGCGGCGTGTTGCCGATAATGCAGGCGATACCATTTCCGACGTTGTGCTGGATGCTGCCCAAGAGCAGAATCGAATGAAAGATATTGAACTCAATATCGAAGAAGCAAATATCACGGTCGGCATCAATGCGGTTTACTTGACAACGCTTGTGACCGAGTTGATGGATAACGCTATCAAGTTTTCTCAAGCCGGAACGCCTATCGTCATTACAGTCAAACAGGAAAATGACCTCTGCGCTATGTCTGTACGCGACGAGGGGCGCGGCATGAGTTCGTCGCAAATCAAAAATATTGGTGCTTTCACGCAGTTTGACCGCGAAATGTACGAGCAGCAAGGCATCGGTCTTGGCTTCTCCATTATCGCACGAATTGTGGATTTGTTCGGAGGAAAACTCACCATTAAAAGCGAACCAGCCAAAGGAACACTGGTAACAATCACGCTCCCTCTTGCACAATCCACAAAAGGGCGCAAAAACGGACAGGCATAGTTTGCCATTCCCCTTTGTAAGGATTTGGTAACACGCCCTCCATAGTTACCGAATCACTGAATTTTGCTATTTTATAGCATAGATTGTATGCTTTCCTGACCGCATAGTCTTTTTATCGTTATCCTTCTCTCACTTGTTTCGTTACCGTCCCTTGTATGCCTGTTACCAAAGCTGAAAAACCTGAACGTATTGACCAAAAGCGCATTGACCTGAGCGACCCGTCCTACTACATCAACCGCGAACTGAGCTGGATTGCTTTTAATCGGCGCGTTTTGGAAGAAGCCGAAGACCCGACCAATCCTCTCTTGGAGCGCCTCAAGTTTCTTGCCATTTTTAGCTCTAATCTGGACGAATTTTTTATGATTCGTGTTGCGGGCTTGAAAGAGCAGTTAGATGCCGGCGTGGTTAATTTGGCGGTGGACGAAATGTCTGCTGCCGAGCAGTTGCAAGCGATTCGAGAGCGCCTTTTACCACATATTGCGCACCAATCCACGCTTTTGCGCGAACTTCTTCCTCAGCTTGCCGAAGCAGGCATTGTGATTCATTCCTACGAAAAGCTCAATTCCCGCGACCGTTCTGCGCTGGAGGAGCATTTCTACGAGACCGTTTTTCCCCTGCTCACTCCCTTGGCGATTGATTCCGGACATCCTTTCCCACAAGTGCTGAATCGTAGCCTGAACATTCTTTTTACCATCCAAAGCACCGACGAGCCGGACGAGCGCCGTGCGGCGGTCTTGCAGCTCCCGCAAGTGCTATCGCGCTTTGTGCCGCTCAAACGCAAAGCCGGACACCATTTTGTGCTGATGGAAGAAGTGATTCAAGCACATTCCGACGCGCTTTTTCCGGGGCTGCAAGTCGTAGAATCATACAATTTTCGCGTCTCGCGCGATGCCGATATTGCGATTGCAGAAGACGAGGCAAGCGACTTGCTGACCGAAATGGAAGAGCAGGTACGGCAGCGCAGATGGGGAGCCGCCGTGCGACTGGAATTAGACGAGCGTGCACCGGAAAATCTCCGTGAACTTCTGATGACACTCCTTGACCTGACCAACGACGATGTGTATGCGGTCAGCGGACCGCGCAACATCTCGGATTTTATGGGGCTGACAAGTTTAGACCCACGGCAATTACGCTATCCATCCTTCAGTACGCGGGTTCTCCCTCGTTTTAATGCGGAAGCGACAAATCCTGCTGCGCTTTTTGCTGCCATTCGTCAGCAAGATATTATCGTCCATCATCCCTTTGACTCGTTTTCCAATCACGTCGTAAAATTTGCCCTCGCCGCTGCCGACGATCCCGCGGTGCTGGCAATCAAGGTAACGCTCTATCGTGCGGGGCGTAAATCGCCGGTCGTGGATGCGCTTATCAAAGCCGCACAAAATGGCAAGCAGGTAACAGCTTTTGTGGAACTCAAAGCACGCTTTGATGAAGAAAATAATATCCAGTGGGCGAGAGAGCTGGAGAAAGCCGGTGTTCACGTGGTCTATGGCATTATGGGCTTGAAAACACACGCCAAAATTATGATGGTCGTGCGCAAAGACGAAGATAAAATTCGCACCTACGTCCATCTTTCGACCGGTAACTACAACCAAGTAACAGCAAGAATCTACACCGATTTAGGCTATTTCACCGCCCGCGAAGACTTTGGTTCGGATGCTATCAATCTCTTCAATTTTCTCACCGGATACTCACAGTGCAAAACATGGCGACAGTTTGCCATCGCACCCGTGACGCTTGCTGATGTTCTGCTTATGCTGATTCGGCGCGAAACCGAATCGCATACCGAAGAGAATCCCGGCGAAATTGTTGCCAAGCTCAACGCCCTTGTAGATGAAAAAATTATTCGTGCGCTCTACCGCGCTTCCCAGAAAGGTGTCAAAATCAAGCTCCTCGTGCGGGGTGTTTGCTGTTTGCGTCCCGGCATCCCGGGCGTGAGTGATAATATCGAAGTCCGCAGCATTGTAGGGCGTTTTTTGGAGCATAGCCGCATTGCCTATTTCAAAAATAGCGGCGAAGAAGAAATTTACCTTTCCAGCGCCGACTGGATGCCGCGAAATCTCTATCGTCGCGTAGAGGTGATGTTTCCTGTGCCGGAGCCAAGCGCTAAAACGCAAATCAAGCATTTTCTGAACGTCTATTGGAGTGATACCGCCAAAGCGCGTATTCTCAAGCCCGACGGCAGCTATGAGAAACTAGGTGACCGCATCAAAGCGAAAGATAAAAAGCTCTTTTCGTCGCAGCAACATTTTCTGAATGAACTGCGTTTGTATTCCAAAGGAGCAGCCACGGGCGGAGCAAGTCTGGACGACATTCAAGGACTACTCTTTTCCCCAAGTTTATTTGCTCAAGACCAGTCCTCTTCGCCGCCGACAGACAAAGAGCAAAAAAATAATCATCACAAAAACAGCACACAAGGAGCGAAAAATCATGCCCCACATTCTTAATCCTCATCTTGTTACGATTGCTCCGTACAAAGGCATCATGCCGCGTCTGCACGACAGCGTTACCCTCTTCGACGGTGTGCGCATCACAGGCGATGTGGAAATGGGCGAAGATTGCACGGTTTGGTATAATTCCGTGATTCGTGGCGATGTGAACACAATTCGGATAGGCAAACGGACGAACGTGCAAGATTTATCCATGCTTCACGTGACGCACGAGCGGCACCCGCTCACCATCGGTGATGATGTCACGCTCGGACACTCGGTCGTCGTGCATGGCTGTACTATTCACGACTTCGCGCTGATAGGCATGGGCGCTCGTGTTCTGGACGGTGTTGTTGTCAACTCTCATTCTATCATCGCGGCAGGCGCAATCGTCCGCGAACGTTTTATTGTGCCTTCAGGCGTGCTGGTCGCCGGCATACCCGCAAAAATTATTCGAGACCTCACCGATGCTGACCGCGCTATGATTAACGCTATACCGCCGCGTTATGTGGATGTAGCTGCACAATATCGGCAAGAAGCGGGATTGTCAAAATCTTGAATTTAAGCGAACTTGCAATCGTGTAATGTTCTATTTTAACTATCAGCATCAGTACGGGAGCGATTAAGTTGACGAATAATGTACTTGCCGAAGACGATACCTGGCTTTTCCACAGCAAAATATGAAGCACTGCTAACAAGAACAACACTTACACTCACTAATGGCATAAGAGCGAGAAAAATCAAAGACTGTGGGTATGCAGAGGGTATCGTGGCATTAAAATGTCGAAAAAGATATTGCCCGCCGAACCAAAGAAGAAGTCCGTGCAAAAGATATACGCCATAGCTAATTTCTCCCAACCACAGCACTGCAGTCGGACGCAACACGCCGCCCAGCATATTGCCCGATGCGACGACAACAAAAAATATCGTCAATAGCAGCAATGAAACGAGTGTTAAAGCGTTCGGCTGGAAAAATAGAACATACATCAAAAGCAACACAGCAAAAATACCAACGATGGAATGTCGTAAAAATCCTACAATCTGCGGTTGACGAACACAGTAAGCAGCGATGATACCACCTAAAAAACTAAAGCAATAACGAGGTAATATGCGTTGTCCGGGGTCAAAAAAGACAAACAGAGCCATCACCGAAGCACCAGCGATAAGCGCCACCACATCGCTCTTTATTTTGGCAAAAACAACGAGGGCAAGAAAATACGCTCCATAAAATAACCATTCATAGCGCAGTGACCACGCAACAAAGGCAATGTGCATAGCAGTTTTAGGCAGCGCATTGATATCCACCATACTGAAGGTAAGCCAGCGCAGGCACTGTATAAGCGTTGTAACCAAGGATTCATGCGACCGCCAATCTTGCAAAGCAAAAGATAGTATTGTCAGTACACCAAGAACAACAAAATATAGTGGGTAGATGCGCCATATTCTGCTCAGAATAAAATTCTGAAGTTTTATAGAGTATCGTGCATCTGCGTACGAATCCAGTAGTTTTGTCCAGAAAAGAAAAGCCGTAATCATGAAAAACAGTGTTACACAGGTTTCGCCAAGCAATGTGTAAAAATTGGAATCGGGAAACGTCCATTTTCCTTGGGTATAATAAACCCATGTCACCGTAATATGGCTAGCGAAAACACCCACAGCAAGATACCCTCGCAAGCCGTCAACTGCCTGAAAACGAGCCGATACTTCTGTTTGCAGCACA
>JANYDO010000291.1 GCA_025363605.1 Candidatus Kapaibacterium sp. | reverse complement strand
CCATAGTCAAACTCAATCGTCCAAGCGATGGTTTTTTTGGAATTGGTACACCTATATTTTACACACACGGCAGCCCACAAGCAGTAAAATTTACATATGGTTACAACGAATCTACGTTAACCCTACCACCAAATAGCGGCGTTCTTCTTGTTGGATTTACTACTGTTTCTACTCCAACCATAAACAGCAGTGATATTTTCCGCGCCTACCCCCAACCCTTCACCGACGAGACCACGCTTGAGTACACGCTTGCAGCCGCCGGAGAGGTGAGCATGAGCGTAGCAGATGTGCTGGGGCGAGAAGTGCTGCGCATAGAGGAAGGCTGGAAGCCGCAAGGAACGCACACTACCACTCTGAGAGGTGAGCGCCTCGCACGAGGAACGTACTTCTGTACGCTGCGTGTGAGTGGTGGTGCGGTGAAGCGGGTGTTACTTATGCGGCAGTGATGTTTTTTTGGCGTGGAGGGTGAGGAATACACAGAGCTAGTATTTTGACTCTCCCATGCTCCTCCTAGTCTATGCACAAGTCCAACTAACTCATTCGCCCTTTTGAAAAAGAGGGAATGAGGGATTTCGGTTTGAAGAGGCTTACAAGACTTGTGCGCAAAGACTAGCTCAACAGAGTGCCGATAACTACTACTGCCACGCCACATTAATCCAAATGTTCGTGTTTCTGCCTTTATCGTCGCTGCATGAAATCTTGACTTGTCCGCGTTCCGGCGTGAAAAACACACGTTCTTCGGGCGAAGCTGCGCGTAAAAATTTGTCGTTCAGAAACCAATACACCGTGCGGACGTCATTCGCAGCATGGCACGTCAGGAGCAGTTCCGATGCGGCTTGTCCGCTCCTGCTCTTTTCAATGAGATATTCCTTACCGTCGGTGAGCGAGGTAATCGTAGGCGCAGTGCCGCCCACAGCACGACTACACGACGGGTTATGCTCCGGTATGCGTTCAAACGCTTGATTCTGTGCGGTGTAGAGTGCAAGCATTTCCGGCGGCAAGTTTGGGTAGAGCTTCTTTTTGTAGCCCGCCCACGGCAGACAGTCCGTGCAGTAAGATACACGCTCGTCCGCCGAGACTGCGACTTCTTTCAGGTGTTGGCATTTGGCATTGCTGGAAATGCGCGGTAGATAGTATTCCGAAACCTGATTTTGGCAAAAATCGCTTGGCGGCAAGCCACTTTCGGAGCATACTAAGCGAAAATCCAGTTCCGGCGGCGGCTGAAACCAATCGTTTGGTGAGTTGTAGTCAATAGCATTGAAAATATCGAACAACAGCGGTGTTGCAATGTCCGCCCCGACCAGTTCCGGTGCGCCCACACCGGAAAAATTTCCCACCCACACCGCAACCGTATAACGCTTGTTGTAGCCGATGCTCCACGCATCGCGCCGACCGTAGGACGTGCCGGTTTTCCATGCCACTTTGGGCAGATGCCGCGTAGAGCCGAAGTTGCGCGGAACATCGGGGCGCGTAAGTTGGGTTAGAATCTCCCCCAGCATAAACGCCGCCGATGGCGAAACAAGGCGCGTTCCGGGTGCTTGCTTGCTTGCTGCATCTTTTATTTTTTCAACTGCATCCTTTCTAAAAACGAGCGGTTTCCATTCGCCATAATTCGCAAAGGCGCAGTACAAACCCGCCATTTCCTCAAGCCGAACCCCGCAGCCGCCCAATACGACGGACAAACCCAGCTTTTTGCCGTCCTTGCGGATTTGCTCAAACCCCGCATTCGTCAGCGCTTCCGTGAACGTCGTCACACCAAGACTGCGCACAAGTTTCACCGCCGGAATATTGAGCGAGTTAATGAGCGCTTTTTCGGCAGGAACAAAGCCGCGATAGGTGCGGTCGAAGTTTTCGGGCGCATAGCCGTCGAAGTTCGTGGGAACGTCTGTCAGAACGGTTTTGGGCGTAATCAAGCCCTTGTCCATCGCAAGCGTGTAAACAAGCGGCTTCAAGGCACTTCCGGGCGAACGCACGGCGCGAACCCCGTCCACCTCGCCCGATGCGGCTTTGTCGGCATAGTCCGGCGAACCCAAGTACGCCTCCACTTCGTGCGTTTGGTTGTTTACCACCAGCACCGCAGCATTACTGATGCCGTAGATTTTCAAGCGCCGGATGACATTTTGCGTGAGCGTCTGAACGCTTTGCTGCTTGCGCGGGTCGAGCGTGGTGCGAATGGTGGATTCTTCCGGGAAGAGTCGTTTCATGCGGTAGGCGAAGTGCGGTGCAGTGGTGGTCGGTGCGTCGTGGCGCTGAATATCGGTCGGTTCGCGGAGGGCATCGTCCACTTCGGCGCTTGGGAATGTGCCTTCGGCGCGGAAGCGTTCCAGCCACTTATCGCGCTCACGGCGAATGACGGTATTGTTTTCATCAAGTTTCAGCGTCGTGGGGCGGTTTGGGATAATCGCCAGCGTGGTTGCTTGTGCAAGACTGAGTTTTTCGGGCAATGTTCCAAAATACAGCAGTGAAGCGGCTTTCACGCCTTCGATATTACCGCCGTAGGGAGCGAGATTGAGATAGAGTTGCAGGATTTCGCTTTTGGAGTGCGTGATTTCCAGTTGGAGAGCGCGAAAAACCTCAACGAGTTTGTTCCAAAGTGTGCGTTCTCGTTGGGCGTAATTCGCCGGAGAGCGTTTTTGCTGCGTACTTGTGCGCTGATTCTCTAGCATCCGTGCTACTTGCATCGTCAGCGTGGAAGCGCCGGAGGTGGTCTTTTGATGGCGTAGATTATTCACCGCAGCCCGCGCAATCGCAAGCGGATTTACCCCAAAATGCCAATAGAACCATTTGTCCTCTTTTTGCAAAAGAGCGCTGCGGAGTGTCGGGGAAATCTCCGAAAGCTCTGTTTTCATGCGCCATTTGTCGTCATCGGCAAGGAAAGCATGAACGACCGTACCGTCGCGGGCAATAATAATCGACGCAAAGGGAATATCGGTGTGAAGCGGGAAAACGAGCGAAAGGAGTAAAAGCAGCAGAAAAAAAGCGGCTACAAAAAACAAAGCAAGGCGGGATAAGGGCTTCAAGGCTTCAAGGCGACGCACGATTCCTTGCGCCGGGCGATAAGCAAATATCGTTCGGGCAATGGTTCGGAGGATGGTTGAGAAACCGCTCATTTGCTTACGCCGCTCCTCGGTTCTGCCGATTGCGCACAATTTGACACGCCATTTCGATTGCATCCACCGTGCTACCTTCATTGGCAATTCCTTTGCCCGCAAGCCCGTACGCGGTGCCGTGGTCGGGCGAGGTGCGGACAATCGGCAGACCTGCCGAAAAATTGACACCTCCGCCACCAGCCAAGAGTTTAAGCGGTATCAAGCCTTGGTCGTGATACATTGCCAAAATTCCGTCAAAACGCCGATATTCCCCGTGCGCAAAAAAACCATCTGCCGGAAATGCGCCTTCTGCTGCGATTCCCTGCGTCTGAGCCACTTGGATGGCAGGTTGAATCATAGTGATTTCCTCGTCGCCCAAAGCTCCTTGTTCGCCAGCATGAGGATTCAGCCCCAGCACGGCAATTCGTGGTGCAGCAATGCCGAAATCCTGACGCAATGCCGTGTGCAGCGCCATAATGCGCTCCTCAACGCGCTCTGTGGTGAGTGCAGCAGACACTTTTTGCAAGGGAATATGCACCGTTGCCAATCCCACGCGCACTGCGGAGCGCTTGGGGTCAAGTTCGGCGGCATTGGTGGCAAGAATCATCATTTGGTTACTTACGCCAAAGCGCTCTGCAAAAAATTCCGTTTGTCCCGGATACAGTGCGCCCGCTAAGTGCAGTCCGCGTTTGGAAACAGGCATCGTGCAGACCGCATCAGATGTGCCGTCATGTAGTTCTTTTGCCGCAATTTCGAGCGCTTCCAATGCCAAAACACCGCCATCGCGCGTTTCCAAGCCAAGTTCAAGTCGGGGTGCTGCCGAGCATGGAACAATGGCACATTCCAGACCGCCGTCCGCTCGAAAGCCGGACTCCGTGGGCGTTATCGGCAATGCAACGGATTCTGCATACTGCCAGAACAAAGCGGGATTGACCGCCAAGCGAAAGGAAACATCGTTCATAGTGCCCGCAAGCCTTACCAATGCTTTTGTGCAGACCTCCAGTCCGATGCCGTTGGGGTCGCCGCAGGTGAGAAGAATAGTCATTATGTTCGGAATGAATGAAAAAATGTTCGGGAAGCAATTTACAAACATTTTTTGCGCAGAGCATAATAAAAAAGCCTGTCTGAATAGCATTCAAGCAGGCTTCTGTGTGTGTTTCCCCTTCCATGCGAGGTATAATGGAGTTCGTCTGTCAACAATTTTGGTGCTTTTATGCAGATAAGGACTGTGGAAGGCGCTTTATCGCTGTTCCCGTCGGTGTGCCAAGTTGATTCAGTGTATGAGCATCGCTTAAAGATTTGATGCCATTTGTGCCGTTCAGTGCAAGACTTTTCACAATAGCTTGCGCTCTTGTACGCTGAGTTTCTGAACGGTTTTCCGATGAACGGTTTTCCGCCTCAAGCTCACTCTCTATGCGACCTTGATAATGTTGCCCGCGATGACCTTGCTCAAAGAAACGTTCCAAGGGGATTCCGTGTGTGCGTGCAGCACGAGTAGTACGAGCATTCTCGCCGTGTGCTTGCGATGATTCCGCGTGGGATGCTTTTTCAATATCGTCATCTATTTGGTGTACGGTTGAAAGCGTGAAGTTTTGAAGGCTTTCGTACATGACCGCCATAGACATTTTGAGTTCGCGGGCAATCTCAGTAAGGTGCTTGATGCTGAGTTCCGATTCCATTACGACGGTCGTGATATTTTGCACGTTGGCGTTCACTTGTTCGCTCATCGTGCGCTGTTGGCGGCTTTGGTGCTGCACGTCGTTCATGGCATCGGAGACTTGGAGGGCATCGTTCAAAATCTCCTCAAACATATAGGTAATAGTCTGCGTCATTTCAATTCCTTTGGAAACGCTCAGTCGTGCGGTCGCCATGACGGCGTTGGCGCTTTTTGCTTCTTTATGAATACCGCTAATGGTCTCGGTGATTTCCTTCGTGGCATCGCTGGTGCGGTCGGCAAGTTTTTTTACTTCATCGGCGACGACTGCAAAGCCGCGTCCATGCTCACCTGCCCGGGCCGCTTCGATAGAGGCATTGAGCGCAAGGAGATTTGTCAAGTCCGCAATCTCCCGGATTGCGCCCGCGATTTCGTCAATTTTGGCAATGCGCTCGGTGAGGCGGACAATTTGCGTTTCCATTTCTTTGGTCGCCGTTACGATAGCATTGATGCCGTTTGCCGTATGTTCAACCGTTTCTACACCTTTGCGGGCATTTTCGCTGGCATGATGCGAACTAACGGCTGCGGCATTGATGTAGTCTATGGTGTGGGTGATATTACGCATCATTTCGTCCACCGACTGCGCAGCGATGGCAGCTTGCTGGCTTTGCTCTTGCGCTCCATGCGAGAAATCATCAGCTTTTTCGGCAATAATCACGCCTGCTTGTGCGGCTTCCACAACGGCTTCATGGGTGGTGAGGAGGAGATTTTGCACTTTTTCAAGAGCGCGATTGAATCCGAGATATAACCGTGCCATGGCTCCTTCGTGCGACGTGTCATCCGCCGTGAAACGCAACGTCAGGTCGCCGCCGGCAAAGCGCTCTATTCCTTGCAAGAGTGTCTCAACGTTGTTCACCAAATAGGTGCGTTCCTGCTCAATAGTGGCGACGGCTTCTTGTACTCTGCCTTCAACGCTCTGCTTTTCTGCATGGAGTTCGTCGTGGCTTGTGCGAAGGCTTTGTATCATGCTATTGAAGGCATCGCCAAGGTCGCGGATTTCGTCGTGCGTGCGAACGGTGATAGCAGTATCGAAATCTCCTGCTGCCACGCGCCGTGCGGCATTTTTGAGGCGAACAATGGGGTCAGCTATATTACGCGACATCCTGAGCGCAAGCCAGAGGCAGACAATGAATGCAACAGCCAATATCACCAGTGAAGCCATGCGGAAGGCTAGAGCGGCGCGTTCTTTTGCTTCCACGAGCGTGTCCAAGTGGCGGTTCATTGCCAAAAATTCGTTGTTTAGCCGCGCATCCAGCATATCCACACGCTTCAGCAAGGCGACGAGCGCAAGAAATTTCACCGTGTATTCGCCCGCAAGTGTATCAATGGTTGCTTTGTCGGCACTGCTCACGCCGGCAGCACGTGTTTCCTCGCGTAACGTTGCTATGTGCGTTTGCACATCAGCAATGTATTTTTCTTGCCGCCGCAGGAGAAAGTCTTTTTCATGCCGCCGCACTTGGAGCATCGTATTCAAAAGGTGAATCTCGTTTGCTTTGGTGATGAGATTTTCGATGCTGTGCACACTGGAGCGAAATGCTCCTTCCGCGCCAAGTTTCTCATTCAAGCCGCGTTGCTGCAAGGAAACGGTAAGATTTTGAAACGAAATCGTATAGCCTTTTGCTTGATGCGCAAGTATTTCTATTTGTTCATCTTCTGCGTCGCCTTCTGCCAAGAGTGCATCAAAGGTGCGCATGGTAGCATGAAAATTCTGAATAAATGTGCTATCGCGCGTCGTGAGGAAATCCCGCTCAAAGCGGTGAGCATTCAAGAGAAGTACACTCATACGGCGCATATCGTCTCGTTGGGCATAGGAGCGGATTTCGAGGCGCATACAAACAACCACAACGCCACTGAGCAAAAGCAACAGAAGCGCCAGACCCAAGATTTTATGCTGCACACGTGACTTGAGCGCGGCAATACTATTTGATGGTGATGCTATTTTCATAATGGGAGGAGCGATAATGAACAAAACTGCCCTCAAAACTTCACAAAAGTAAAACGTAGGTGTTATCTGAGTGTTAATCACCACATTATGATTTAGCAATACAGCGAACGCTTGTGCTTTGTTGTATGTGGATACGTTGTGGATAACGTCATCCAAAATAGTTTTTACAAAAAGATTTTGGGATTGTCCGAAAAAAAGGGTAAACTTGTAGGTTGAATACAACGCAAACGCGAAGCAAACATTTTGTGCGCAAGGAACATACGCAAAAGCCGTATCTGAAGCCTGCGCACATTGAAAGCATCCGCCCCGAAAGCGCAATGCACATTTTACGAAATGCAAATTTTATCAAGGATTTCCCGAATCGCACCGAACTCCGGCGTAATTCGGGAAATCCTGTCTTTGTCTAAAGTGTATTTTAACAATGATGGAGATTGATGGTGAAAAATCAGACTTTATCGTTGTCCATCACGACACGAATCACGACTGAACAACGCACACAGAACGTATAACTTTTCAAACACGAATTTCCAAAGGTGTTTTCCATGAGTTCGATGAACGATAAAAACGGTCAGATCGGTCAGCGTATTTCGTTTGCAGAATTCCCCACGCGCAATAGCCCTGTGGATCTGCTTTCGGTACAGATGTATTCCTACGAAGAATTCCTGCAAGACAATGTAGAGGCATCTGAGCGCAAAAACGCCGGATTGCAGCAAGCATTCTTGACGAATTTTCCTATCAGCGATGCGCGGGAAATTTACGAATTGGAATTTATCGAGTATTACATTGAGCGCCCAAAATACACGGAAAATGAATGCCGTGAGCGCGAACTTACCTTCGCCCGCCCGCTCAAAGCCAAATTGCGCCTGTCCTCCAAGGCAGACCCGAAATCGGAAGATTTCATTGAGACCATTGAGCAAGACGTGTATTTGGGTAACGTTCCGGCGATGACTCCGCGCGGTACGTTCATCATCAACGGCGCAGAGCGCGTGATTGTTTCGCAGTTGCACCGCTCACCGGGCGTGTTCTTCTCGGATGCAATGCACCCGAACGGTACGCGCGTCTTCTCGGCGCGTATTATCCCTTTCCGCGGCTCATGGGTGGAGTTCACCACGGACATTCATCAAGTGATGTATGTCTATATTGACCGCAAGAAAAAATTCCCTGTGACGATGCTTCTTCGCGCTCTCGGATACTCTTCCGACGAGCAGATTCTCGACCTTTTCAACTTGACCGAAGCGCTCAAAGCGAAAGAAGTCAATGAAGAATGTGCCGGTCGCCGCGTGGCTGCGGACATTGTGGACTTCACGACAGGTGAGATTGTCGCCGGACGCGATACCATCTTGGACGAAACCATGATTGCGACTATTCGCGATTCAAAAGGTATTGAAGAAGTGAAACTCTTCAAATACACCAGCTCCAGCGACGAGCCGATTATTGCACGGACATTGGCAAAAGACCCTTCGCGCACGAAAGAAGACGCTTTGGAAGGCATCTATCGCCAACTTCGCTCCGGTGAAGCGCCCGACCTTGATACGGCTGTGGCACTTTTGGACAAGCTCTTCTTCAATGCAAAGCGCTACGACTTAGGCTTGGTGGGACGCTACCGCATGAACAATAAACTTGCGATTAACATTAATCCCGAAACCACAACGCTCACGATTGAAGATATTATCGCCATCATCAAGTATTTGATTGAACTGCGTGCCGGTCGTAAGCCCGTGGATGACATTGACCACTTGGGCAATCGCCGTGTACGTACCGTCGGTGAGCAGCTTGGCGCACAACTGAACGTGGGCTTGGCGCGTATGTCGCGGACAATAAAAGAGCGCTTGAACATTCACGATACCGAAACCCTCACTCCGGCTGATTTGGTGAACGCCCGCACGATTTCGAGCGTGATTAACCAATTCTTCGGCACAAACCAGTTGTCGCAGTTCATGGATCAGACCAATCCGCTTTCGGAGATGACCCACAAACGCCGTATGTCGGCGCTTGGACCGGGCGGTCTGACGCGCGAACGTGCAGGCTTCGAGGTGCGCGACGTTCACTATACGCACTACGGACGACTTTGCCCCATCGAAACGCCGGAGGGTCCGAACATCGGTCTTATTTCTTCGCTTTCGATTCACGCCCGCATTGATGCCTTTGGCTTCATCGAAACGCCGTATCTGAAGGTGAAAAACGGAAAAGTTACGACAGACATTGAGTTTCTGACGGCAGAAAAAGAGGAAGACCGCATTATTGCGCCCGCTTCTACCTCGATGGATTCCAAAAATCACCTTGTCGGAGACCGCATTAAAGCTCGTCGTTCCGGTGATTTCGTGATTGTTACCCCCGAAGACGTAGAATATCTCGACGTTGCGACGAACCAGATTGCCAGCGTCGCGGCTTCGCTCATCCCGTTCTTGGAGCATGATGACGCAAACCGTGCATTGATGGGATCGAATATGCAACGCCAAGCAGTACCGCTTCTGCGCCCAAAAGCGCCTGTTGTCGGTACAGGCATGGAACACCTTGTTGCGAAAGACTCACGCGCTATCATCGTGGCGGAGTATGACGGACTGGTGGAGTATTCCTGCGCAGACTACATTCGCATTCGCTACGACGACCAAATGGCGGAAGACGAACGCCTCGTTACGTACGATTACAACCCCGTTGTGGTTTATCCGCTTATCAAATTCTTTCGCACAAACCAAGACACCTGTGTTAATCAGCGCCCTAGTGTTATTTCCGGTCAGCGCGTGAAAAAAGGTGATGTGTTGGCGGACAGTTCTTCGACCGAAAATGGTGAGTTAGCGCTTGGGCGGAACGTGCTTGTAGCGTTCATGCCGTGGAGCGGGTACAACTTTGAGGATGCTATTGTGCTTTCCGAAAAAGTTGTTTCCGAGGATATTTTTACCTCAATTCACATTGAGGAATTTTCGCTTCAAGTTCGCGACACCAAGCGCGGCGAGGAAGAACTCACGAAAGAGATTCCGAACGTCAGCGAAGAAGCCACCAAAGACCTCGACGAAGACGGCATTATCCGCGTTGGTGCGGATGTGCGCGAGGGTGATATTTTGATTGGTAAAATCACTCCGAAAGGCGAAACCGACCCGACACCGGAAGAGAAACTGCTTCGCGCTATCTTCGGCGACAAAGCCGGCGACGTGAAAGATGCTTCCATGAAGTCGCCTCCAGGCTTGAAGGGCGTGGTTATCAATACCAAACTCTTCACACGCCGCCTGATGACACGCGAACAAGACTTGCGCCGTCAGGAAAAAGAGCGTCAGGACGAACTGAACCAACGCGAAAACAGAGGCATCACCGACCACAACCGCGACTCGGCACAGCGCATTGCGAAATTGCTGGATGGCGAAAAAGTTATGGGCGGTATGCGCACGAAATCTGCTGAAGCGATTTTCCGTGCCGGTACGGCGCTGAAGCATGACGACGTGTTCAAAAAATTCAACGAAAATCCGCAGTATTTCGCCGAGTTCGATGCCTCCGAGCAGTGCATTGAGAACAAAGAGAAAATGGTGCTTTTGCGCCGCCTGATGACGGGCTACAAACAAAAAGTAGCGCTCATCAAAGACGATATTCGCATTGAGCGCCAAAAAGTGCTCACGGGCGACGAGTTGCAGCCGGGCATTATGAAAATGGCGAAAGTCTATGTTGCCAAAAAGCGTAAGCTCCAAATTGGTGACAAAATGGCTGGTCGTCACGGTAACAAGGGTATTGTGGCAAATATCGTTCCTTCGGAAGATATGCCGTTCTTGCCCGATGGAACGCCTGTGGACATCGTTCTGAACCCGCTTGGCGTACCGTCGCGTATGAACTTGGGTCAGTTGTATGAAACCGCACTTGGCTGGGCAGCAGACAAACTCGGTACGAAGTTCGCTTCGCCGATTTTCGATGGTGCTACGTGGGAAGAAGTTGGTGAGTATCTCGAAAAAGCAGGTTTGCCGCGCGACGGTAAAACGCTGCTCTACGACGGACGCACCGGCGACCCGTTCGACAACCGCGTCACAGTGGGCATGATTTATATGCTCAAACTCTCGCACTTGGTGGACGATAAGATTCACGCTCGCTCAATTGGACCGTACTCGCTTATCACGCAGCAACCGCTCGGTGGTAAAGCGCAGTTCGGTGGTCAGCGCTTCGGGGAGATGGAAGTCTGGGCGCTTGAGGCGTACGGCGCAGCGCACACGCTCCAAGAAATCCTGACGCTGAAATCCGACGACGTACAGGGCCGGGCGAAGGCATACGAAGCAATCGTCAAAGGCGACAATATGCCGCAACCACACTTGCCGGAGTCCTTCAACGTGCTTATCCGCGAGTTGCAAGGTCTGGCGCTGGAAGTGCGCGTGGAGGAATAAATTTCGTCATAACCCGTCGGACGGCTAAGAAACCGTCCGACGGGGTGAGGCGATAAGTTGTTGGTACAATATTCATCAGAAAAACCAAAACTATGAAGTACCGCGTTCTTTGTCATATTCTTGTGTTTTTTGTGTGCCTGAGCAGTTTGCTTGCGCAAACGGTGGTGCAGGGTTCAGTTCTATCAACGCATCCCACACAATTAGAACGTAATGCCCTTAATGCAGTACATTTTGATCTTGGAGGTTCTGGTGGACTTTGTTCGGTAAGCTATGAAAGATTTATCACAAGCTATTTTTCTGCTCGTGTTGCATTTGGTAGTACTCTTTTACCTATTGAGTCTATCTATCCATCTGTCACGGTTAGTGGTTTTATCGGTCAAACAGAGCACCGTGGCGAAATAGGCTTTGGTTGTACTCCCGGTCAGATTGGTAAACGCGGCTTAGACTTGGATTTAATTGGCTTGGCACGTGTTGGCTACAGATTCCAACCTTTGCTAGGAGGCTTTAATTTTGCGATTACTTTCACTCCGTGGATAAAATTTCGGAGCAATTTGAAACCCGATGTATGGACTTGGGGCGGCATCAGCCTCGGCTGGGGCTTTTAAGCAAAAACCACAAGAAAAAACATTCATCAAGAACAACAATGTCCACACTGCAATCCATACCCGAAACAGCTTCCACGCTTGATGCGCTGCGTATTGTCGCGGCGGAGTATGATGCTGCCGTAGCGGACTTGGTGGACAAATGCCAGTGGAATAGCAATGACGACATTCAGGAGTATTTGCATCCTGCACGGAAGCGTGTGGAATTGGCGCAGAAGGTTTGGCGGACATCGTTTGACCTCGCCAAGAATGGCGCATCGGCACGAGAAATTACTCAAACGGCAGAACATATTAATACCATAGCAACGATGGCATACAGCAGTTTTTCATTACGCGATATTACCAAAATATTTGGTGTTTCTGTACGCTATCATGGTCTGTTTCCGTCGTTGCCAGGCATCGCGCCTAGCGACAAACTCCAAGCAGCACTGCGTCTTATCGAAGGCTTGCCGAGCCGTTCGGAGAAATTCAAATCGGAAGCGATTGTTTTTCCGATTGTTCTCGAAGTATGGGAACGGAACCGCTCAATGTTTACCTTTTATTCCGGTGACACCTTGACAGCCGACTCGGAGCAGGGTTTGAGTGGCGAGTGTGATTTTATCTTTGCAAAAGATACTGGCTCATTGGTCATCAGCAATCCGGCGGTGCAGATTGTTGAGGTTAAAAAAGATGGTATTGAATCATGGCTCGGTCAATGCGCCGCACAAATGCTGGGCGCACAGATGTACAACGACAACAACGGCACACCGCTCGAAACCATTTACGGTTGCGTCACAACGGGCGACGATTGGCTTTTTCTCCGTTTGACAGGCAAAGAAATCTTTGTCGATACCCGCAAATACTATCTTGGACAAATTGGCGAACTGTTGGCAGCGTTTCAGCATATTCTGGATTATTACAAAGCGATTTTGTAGAGACTTTGCCTCAAAACTCAAAACAACAACGTAAAAAAATCACAATTCTCAATTCAAACACAAGCAGAGGGCATACACTACATGCAATCACGCTCCATTCCTCGCAAAGGCTTTTCGCGGGTTTCTATCCGCATCGCATCCTCCGATGAAATTTTGCATTGGTCGAAAGGCGAAGTTACAAAGCCCGAAACGATTAACTACCGCTCCTTCCGTCCCGAAAAAGACGGTCTTTTCTGCGAGAAAATTTTCGGTCCCGTCCGGGACTGGGAATGTGCTTGCGGCAAATACAAGCGCATTCGCTACAAAGGTATCGTCTGTGACCGCTGCGGTGTAGAAGTTACGCAGAAATCCGTCCGCCGCGAACGCATGGGACACATCACGCTTGCCGTGCCTGTTGTTCACGTGTGGTTCTTGCGCTCACAGCCCAGCAAAATTGCGGCTGTTATCGGGCTTCCCGCAAAAGACATTGAGCGCATTGTCTATTACGAATCCTATATCGTCGTGCAGCCCGGCTCGACCGGCTTGCAGATGAAAGACCTTCTGACCGAAGAAGAATACCTCCGCATCATGGATTCGCTCAAGCCCGAAGACCGTAATTTGGACGATGACGACCCGAAAAAATTCATCGCTCTTATCGGTGGCGAAGCTATCAAAGAACTGCTGAAGCGCGTCAATCCTGACAAAGATGCCGGTGAACTCCGCGAAATGGTCAAAGTGGAAACTTCGCAGCAGAAAAAAGCTGACCAGTTGAAGCGCCTCCGCATCTTGGAAGCATTCCGCGACCGCAATGACGGACGTGTGCCGAACAATCCTGAGTGGATGGTGCTGGAAGTTGTTCCTGTGATTCCGCCGGAACTTCGCCCGCTTGTGCCGCTTGAAGGTGGACGCTTTGCCACATCCGATTTGAACGATCTCTACCGCCGCGTGATTATCCGCAATAACCGCTTGAAGCGCCTTATTGACATCAAAGCGCCGGAAGTAATTTTGCGCAACGAAAAGCGTATGTTGCAAGAAGCCGTTGACTCGCTCTTCGATAACAGCCGCCGCTCCACAGCCCGCGCAGAATCACAACGCACACTGAAATCCCTTTCCGATATGCTCAAAGGCAAAACCGGACGTTTCCGCCAGAACCTTCTGGGTAAGCGCGTGGATTATTCGGGTCGTTCGGTTATCGTGGTTGGTCCGACGCTCAAAATCTGGGAATGTGGTCTGCCGAAAGATATGGCAGTCGAACTCTTCAAGCCTTTTATTATTCGCCGTCTCATTGAGCGCGGACACGTCAAAACCGTGAAAAGCGCCAAGAAAATGGTAGAGCGTAAAACCACCGAAGTATGGGACATCTTGGAACACGTGATTCAGGGACACCCCGTGCTGCTGAACCGCGCTCCCACGCTGCACCGCTTGGGTATTCAAGCATTCCAGCCGCGCCTTATTGAGGGTAAAGCAATTCGCTTGCACCCGCTTGTTTGTACGGCGTTCAACGCGGACTTCGACGGTGACCAGATGGCTGTTCACGTACCGCTTTCGCACGAAGCACAGTTGGAATCAGTGCTGCTCATGCTGGCATCGCACAATATCTTGCACACGCAGAACGGCGCTCCGATTACCGTACCGTCGCAGGACATGGTTTTGGGCTGCTACTATCTGACCAAGATGCGCCGCTCGACCGAAGAGGAGAAAATCAAAGGCGAAGGCATGACGTTCTACGGCACGGAAGAAGTTATTATGGCGTTCAATAATAACGTTGCCGAAATGCACGCCAAAATTAAGGTTCGCTTGGATGGGCAACTTGTCGAAACGACCATCGGGCGCGTAATTTTCAATCAAATCGTTCCCAAAGAAGTTGGCTTCTTGAACGAAGCACTCGGTAAAGGGCGCTTGCGTCAAATTATCGGTCTGTGCTTCCAGAAAGCAGGCATGGCAAAAACGGTTGAGTTCTTGGATGCGCTCAAAGAAATAGGTTTCCGTACTGCAACGCGCGGCGGTCTGTCGGTGAGCATCGAGGATTTGATTATTCCGGACGAAAAAGTGAAACTCATCGAAACGGCGCAAATTGAGGTAGATAAAATCGAAAGCTACTACCAATCAGGCGTAATTACAAGCGGTGAGCGCTACAATAAAATCGTTGATATTTGGTCGTCAGCAACAAACCGTATTGCAGACAAGCTCTACAACGAACTTCAAAAGCACAAGCAAGGCTTTAACACGTTCTGGATGATGATGGATTCGCAGGCTCGTGGCTCGAAAGAGCAGATTCGTCAGCTTGCCGGTATGCGCGGTCTTATGGCGAAACCGAAAAAATCTGTGACGGGTTCGACGGGTGAACTTATTGAAAACCCGATTATCTCGAATTTCAAAGAAGGTCTTTCGATTCTGGAATACTTCATCTCCACGCACGGTGCGCGTAAGGGTCTTGCCGACACAGCGCTCAAAACGGCGGATGCAGGTTATCTGACACGCCGCTTGCATGATGTGGCGCAAGACGTGATTATTTCCGCAGATGATTGCGGCACGATTCGGGGCATGGAACTTCGCGCTCTGAAAGACGGCGAAGAGGTGAAAGAATCGCTCTACGAGCGTATTCTTGGGCGTGTGTCGCTCTATGACATTACCGACCCGCTCACCGATGAAATGATTGCCAAAAAAGGCGATTTGCTGGACGAACTTGCTTCCCGTAAAATTGAGGACACTGCTATCGAAAGCGTCTTTGTGCGCTCGGTACTCTCGTGCGAATCACGTCAGGGTATCTGCGCGAAATGCTACGGTCGCAACCTCGCAACGGCGCGTATGGTGGACACGGGCGAGGCAGTCGGTACGATTGCAGCGCAGTCCATCGGTGAGCCGGGTACGCAGCTGACGCTCCGCACCTTCCACACCGGCGGTACGGCATCGCTCATTACGGCGCAAAGCAGCATCACTGCGAAGTTTGAAGGTCTTGTCCAGTTCGACCGTGTGAAGACGATTCATGCGGAAAATGAAGACGATACGGGTATGACCGTGAGCCGTGAGCTTGTCGTCAATCGTGGTGGTCTTATCAACATCATTGAGCCGGATTCAAACCGCATTTTGACCAAGTACGAAACCATGTACGGCGCTCATATGCACGTCAAAGACGGTCAGATGGTCAAAAAAGGCGAACTCATCTACGAGTGGGATCCGTACAATGCTGTGATTATCACCGAGCGTGAAGGCTATGTGCGCTACCGCGACATGATTGAGAACGTGACCTTCCGTGAGGAAATTGACGAGCAAACAGGACACGTCTCGAAGACCATCATGGATTCGCGTGACCGTACGCGCTCGCCACAGCTTGTCGTTGTTGATGAGCAAGGTTTGGAACTG
>JANYDO010000221.1 GCA_025363605.1 Candidatus Kapaibacterium sp. | reverse complement strand
ATCTCGTGCCGTTATGGTCGGCGGCGTTCAAATCGGCGGAAATGCGCCGATTAGCGTTCAGACCATGACCAAAACCAAAACCGCCGATGTGAAAGCCACGCTGGAGCAAATTCATCGTTGCCACGAAGCGGGTGTAGATATTGTGCGCGTTACCATCAACGACAAACACGCTGCCGAGGCGATTGCCGACATTGTGAAGGGTTCGCCCGTGCCGCTTGTGGCAGATATTCATTTTAATCATATTTTTGCACTCAAGGCGCTTGAAGGCGGCGTTGCGAAAGTACGTATCAATCCAGGTAATATCGGCTCGAAAGAGCGTATTCACGAGGTGCTGTCGAAAGCGAAGGAACGTCAAGTACCCATTCGTATCGGCGTTAATTCCGGTTCGCTCGAAGAAGATATTTTGGCAAAACACGGCTATCCTACGCCCGAAGCTCTCTTTGAAAGCGCTATGCGCCACGCCGAAATTGCGGCAGATTTTGGGTTTGACGACGTTATTATTTCCGTGAAATCTACCGACGTGCGCTTAATGATTGAGGCATATCGTATGCTTGCCGAGCGCACGGACTTCCCCTTGCATTTGGGCGTTACCGAAGCCGGAACGACGCGCGTGGGTACAATTAAATCCGCAGTTGGTATCGGAACGCTTCTTGCAGAGGGCATCGGCGATACGATTCGCGTTTCGCTCACCGACGAGCCGGAAAAAGAGGTCGAAGTCGGTAAAGAAATCCTGCGCTCGCTTGGATTAGCGCAGCGCAGCGTGGAAATCATTGCCTGCCCCACGTGCGGGCGCTTGGAAGTGGATTTGTTCAGCATCACCGCTCAACTCGAAGAAGCAGTAAAGGGTATCAAAAAGCCCGTTAAAGTCGCGCTGTTGGGTTGTGTGGTCAATGGTCCGGGCGAAGCAAGCGAAGCAGACATCGGCATTGCAGCCGGAAAGGGCGTGGCGATTCTCTATCGCAAAGGCGTTGTCGTACGCAAGATTAAGGAAGAAGAAATTGTGTCGGCGCTTCTAGAAGAAATTCAAAATTTTGTGCCAAGCGAAGAGCCGGCACACGCATAGCATCAAGCGTTTATTGTTTTTCGTGTACATTTTTCTCTCAGAAGGAGATACAAACTATGCCTACATACGATTATCACTGCGAAACCTGCGGTCAGGATTTTGAATATTTTCAATCAATGTCTTCCCCAAAACTGACCACCTGTCCCGAAAATCTTTGTGCCTCTGCTATTGCAAAAGGCGCGGGATTGGTTATCCGTAAAATTAGCGGTGGCGCGGGTTTGGTGTTTAATGGTGATGGATTTTACCTGACTGATTATGTCCATAAAGGCGGCTCGGCTTCCAAAGGTACGCCACCAGCGACAAAGAGTACGGACAAAAGTGCTGATACACCAAGCACTTCGACGGATTCGGCAAGCAGTACGTCAAAAAATTCTGCATCAAATTCGTCGTCTGATTCAACCTCCGGCACGTCGTCTGCGTCATAGCATTGATATTCATTCTCATTTTTTATTTTTTCCAAGGATTACAATATGCGTTCAATAATCATCGCCGCGCTTTTTACTGCAAGCGCAAGCCTTAGCCTTTTTGCTCAGACCAAAATGGATGCTGCAAAACCTTCTCCCGCTTCACCAGCTAAAGCCACACCTACACCCGCAGCAGCACCAGCTAAAGCAGCCGTAGAAGTAAAGCAAGAAGCGAAAGAAGTCAAAAAAGAAGCCAAAGAAACAGCGAAAGAAGTAAAAACCGAAGCGAAAACTGCTGCTAAAGAAGTAAAAAGTGATGCTAAAACCACCGTCGGCGCTATGGACGATGCGAGCATCACAAAAGCTGTCAAAGAGAAACTTGCTTCCTTGCCTTCACTCAAAGACAAAAATATTGATGTCATGGTAAGCGGCGGCGTAGCAACGCTTAAAGGTAAAGTTGATAAAGCTGGCTTGAAGGGCGTAGCTACCAACGCTGCAAAGAAAATTGCGGGCGTGAAAAAAGTGGACAACCAAATCGAAGTTGAGAAGAAAAAATAAGTTCTTCTCCCAAGTTTTTCACTCCTGAGTTTTTCACTCCTGAGTTTTTCA
>JANYDO010000176.1 GCA_025363605.1 Candidatus Kapaibacterium sp. | reverse complement strand
GTCGTTGTCCGCCGCCGAAATGAACGACCTACAACTAATTCATTACAACGGTCATAGCTTATTTCTAAGCCTCTACAAAACAGCATTTTAACGCGCTTTGAAGAACGAATATCGGGCATAACTTTATCTAAACTTCAATATCGAAGTAGCCGTTAGTATTAGCAGGATTAAAAAAAGCGATGCTGTACTGTGGCAAGGATTTCCTGTCCTTTGGCTGTCCATTGCATAGTTAGCGGTACAGCGCCTTGCGTTCCCTTGCGTAGGTACAGCGATACGACGCACCAATGTACCTGTTTGCGCATCGTACACGCCATAGCACGGTGTCGGCAATTTGCGCCAGCAGGAAGCGTCCATCGGGGCTCCAACGCCCTTGACCACCGCCACCATATCCCCCCCACCCCCAATAGCTATTTCGTGTAAAATTCAGGCTATCAATAACGTAGGGCGGCAGTGTATAGAGAACTGCACCTGTTGTACCGTCACGAACTTCGAGATTTACTTGACTCCAACCATAATAAATTCCTAGTGGCTCTGAAAACGTTGTAGCAAGAATTTTTGTGCCGTCGGGGTTAAAACTTACAGATTCGTTCCCCCAGTAAGAATATCCGTTAGAATAAGAAATACTTGACGAGCGCGGCACTTGAAATTGCACCAATGACCGCCCGACACTTTCGGTGGAATCCGCAGCCGTCCCTGTGGCGAGAATAAGACACGAATCGCCTGGCTCGTTGGGAATGGGCTTCCAGAGGTATTCTCCACCAACAGCTTTGTCCGTGATGAGCTTCCACGACGCGCCATTGTCGGTGCTGTATTCCAAGTGCACGGGGCGAGCGGAGTCTATACCCGTCCACTTGATGGTATATTGAGCGCCTGATTGGAGGCGCTCTTTGCCGTTAGACTGAAGAAGGCGTAAATGCTGACTTGCGGGCAAGGTCTGCCCGAAGGAAACGACTGAGAAAACCGTCAGTTCGGCAAGAAGACAGGAGCATAGCAGCCAGAATGTGTATTTGGCATGATTCATACAATGACTCGGCAAAAAATAATACCAAAACGTACCTGCATCCAGTAATAACCCATAAACCCGCACAATGTCACGGGAAAAAAGCGAAATCCCCAAATAATTCCCCAAATCGACACACGTTAATAATCCACAACATTCAGCGCCGGAATATTCAATTTCGCCCCGACACGGCTCAGAACGCCGCGCACGGCATAAATCATAAAGTATAATGGGAAGCGCCAGCCCATCGGCTTACCGCCGACACGCTGTCCGCCATAGAGAAGACGCTGCTTGGCAATAATGGGAAGTTTAGCGGCAGAAAGCGAGGTGGGATGCTGACGATAGAAAGTAAGCGTCGGACTGAGTTTGATACTATACGGCACGTGTTCGTGCAGCATGAACCAGCAGAGCATATCTTCGATTCGGTTGTATTCCTCGCGCTCATCGAAGCGAATACCGTAGTCGAGAAATAAACGCCGCTCTGCCATAAGGTGCGGCGTACAGTGCCGTCGGAGAAGCATAGCGTAGGTGATTTTGCGAAAATGCACATTATCGGGTACAATCGGCAGCCATGCAGAAGGCGGGATTTCCGAGCGCTTCTGGAATCGAAACATTGCCACAGAGCTGATAGCAACGCGCTCGCGCTGCATGAGCATCACTTGAAATTCGAGCTTCTGCGGATGCCAGAGGTCGTCATTATCCAGAAAAACAACGTACGTACCTTGTGCTGCATCAAGCCCACGGTTGCGCGGCTTGGCAGGACCGCCACTGCGCTCGGTGAGAAAGTACGGTTTGATGCGTACTTCGCGCTCCGCGGCTGTGCGGATAAGTTCGGCGGAGGTGTCGCTTGAGCAATCATCCACGATAATCATTTCCCACTGCGTGTAGGTCTGCGCCTCCACCGAGGCTATTGTTTCGGCGAGAAATGCTGCGCCGTTGTAGTTTGGCGTGATGATAGAAACGAGGGGTGGTGTGCCGTTCATAGTGTAGTGGACAAAGAAGAAACGATACGGGGCTTGCCGCAATTACCCATTTCGGAGGATATGCGTGAGGATTCCAAGAAGTGCTTCAATCTCACCTGCTGTGTAATCACGTGTATCCATAGTAATCTGTACGCCCTCAAGAGCGAGAAAACGCCATGCAGAGCCAGTGGTAACGATGCCGTACAAATGTGATTGCGGATTGTGTTCCCGCGCGTTGAATATTTGGGCTGCAAGCATTTCCGCAATACATTGCGGTATGGCGCTGTTGATATTGTCATTTTTTGCCTCCACAATAGCAATCACGGGTGCTTCAATGAGTAATTGGTTTGGAGAACGGCTTATCAAGTAATCGCAAAAGCCTTTCAATCCTTGCGATTCGTCCACCGTAAATTCCGTACCAGAGAAAAATGTAACGCCCTCTCCCGCTTGTTTGCAGGCTTCCATCAAGATAGGAGCAATAATCAGTTCGGATTTCGCTTTTTCCGTTCCCATGCGCTGCGCAAGACTGACACTGTGCGAAAGCATTTCGACCAACCAATTTCCGGGTACACAAGGCTGCACACCTGCAAACAATGTTTGTGGGCGAATGGTAATATGGAATTGCGATTTAAGCTGTTCTAATGAAAAGTCACTGTAAGCCATGCAGCGCGAGAGAATACGATATATGTGACAACGAAAAAGGCTTCTCGTTTTTCTATCAAACGAAGAAGCCTTCAAATCTACATAAATTTTTGCATACAAAGATGCTTGTTTTACCGAAGATAGGGCTATCGCATGAAAAATACAAATGGCGGAAATACTTGCACTGTTTAACAAGGGAGCATGCTCCCTTGTTTTGCAAAGCTAGTGTTTATGAGGGGTGAAAATTTTCATGCGATTACCCTATACCGAAGAGAAGCATCAATAACGTTAAGCTGACATATCAAGCAGAATCTGCGTTCTCAGCAAATCTTCCAATGTCTCACGGCGGCGAATCAAGTGCGCTTTGCCGTTCACAATAAAGACTTCTGCGGGGCGTGGGCGGGAATTGTAATTCGATGCCATCATCATACCGTAGGCTCCGGCATTGTGAAATGCCAGCACGTCGCCCTCACGGATGTCCGCAATGTCTCTTTCCCATGCAAAATTATCGGTTTCGCAAATATAACCCGCCACTGAAAATGGACGCACAGCGCCGTGCGGGTTGGATAGATTCGTGATATCGTGGTATGCTTTGTAGAACATTGGGCGAATGAGGTGATTCAGCCCCGTATCTACTCCGGCAAAGGTCGTCGCTGGCGTTTGCTTCACGACATTCACACGCGCAAGTAACATTCCCGCTTCGCTGACAAGGTATTTCCCCGGCTCCAAGCAGATATAAAAATTGCTTCCGCGCTGTTTCATCTCTTCGTGGCAGAGCGCAGACAGCCGTGAGCCGAGTTCTTCAATATTGGTCTCCTTGTCGTCTGCTTTGTACGGCACTTTGAAGCCTCCGCCAAAGTCAAAAAAGCGAATTGTTTTGAAGCGCCGTCCGGCTTCCATCAGGATTTGTGCGCCTTGGAGGAAAATATCGGTGTCAACAATTTCCGAACCCGTGTGCATATGTAAGCCCGCAATGTCCAACCCGTACTTTTCGGCAACCCGCACAATATCGTCCACTTGCGTAATAGAAATACCAAATTTTGAGTTGATATGCCCCGTAGAGATTTTTTCGTTGCCGCCCGCCATGATGTGTGGATTGATACGTACACTCACCGGAACGCTTCCGCCGTAGGCTTGTCCCAGCTTTTCCAGCATTGGCAAATTGTCTAAATTGAGTTGCGCACCCAGCGCAATCGCTTCTTTCACTTCGTCAAAAGAAACGTTGTTTGGCGTATAGACAATATCATTTGCCTCAAATCCCGCCTTCAGCCCCAACTGCAATTCATTCAGCGACACCGTATCCAAGCCCGCACCAATCTGGCGAACAAAGCGTAAAATATTCACATTCGTAAGGGCTTTACAGGCATATTTGATATGGTGTTCAATACCGGCAAAAGCAGTATCTAAGCGCTTGTACTGGCGTTCGATAGTTGCGGCATCATAGACGTAAAGCGGAGAGCCAAATTCCTCCACAAGCGAGAGCATATCTACGCCACCTAATGTGTAGCGGTCATTGGTAAGGTGCATATTTCCCAGTCTTCAGAATCAGGTAAGTCTTGGTCAAGGTTTAGTTAGTCTGTGCTTTCATCCGCGAAACCACGTCCTTAATTGTTGCCGATACCAAGCCGTCTATCACGTCGTCAAGAGCTTTGAAATCAGGCTGTTTGATATTGACCATACGGAAAAGAATATCTACACCAAGCACATCGTAGCAATCACGCAACTTCTGATTTTCCGGCGAAAGAATCCATAGCGCAGGGCGTGTGTGGACGTGTTTCATCGTGGAATTGCCATCGTGTTCGTAGAAGAGCGCGAATTTTTTGCCTTTGAACTCCGTCACATACACTGGGCTTGTGAGCGTGTCTGGCTCGATACCAAGCGGTTCGGGTGGCTCTTCGTGCCACTCGACTTTACGCTTTTTGGTGTCTATTGCCAGCGCCTCAACTACTTTATCCAACTGCATTGCCACAGCACTGCGCGTATAAACCTTGACAATAGCATAGAGTTCGTCCATGCCGGGCGTATTCGGGAATTCGTCAATAATAGCACCTTCTTCGTTCACAAGCTGCATATGCATAAGCGTCTCGCTGTCTGGTTTGTAGGGTGGCAGACGCTCTTCGTAAAAGAGGATATTACGGTCTTTGTAGTGAGTAAAGACCGGCTTTTCCACGACGCTATCCGGCTCAAGAGCCGGATAGCGGCTAATTTCGTGTACTTCCCATGTAATTTTCTTCTCGCGCGTAAGCTCGATAAGCGTTTGCATGACTTGGAGATACATCAAGTCCATTGTGGGCAAAAGAAAAGTGGAACTTTAGTGTTATGATATTTTTGGTCTTATCGAATCTCTGGAATGCTTGGAAGCGCCATCAGAACACGCTCCTGTGGATTCATCGAAGCAAGTTCAAAAAGATAGAGACAATGCTGACGGACGCTCTCAGGAAGCGCCTTCCAGAACGGATTTTTTGCCATCATTTCGGCATCTACTCTTGCGCGAAGTTTTTCTACTGTCGTTTTCGTGACGGCTTCTTCCTCTTCATCGTTCATAATGCGCTTAAAGAAACGCTCCACACGATTCGGTTCACTGGAAGGATAACGCTTTATCGAAACACGCTGACCCTCCGGAATACCAATCCGGCGCTTTGCTATGGCGATAGCAGTATTGATGCCGCCAAGCGTGTCCACAAGACCCTTGTCGAGTGCGGCACTACCAGTCCAGACGCGACCTTTGGCAACGGCTCTGGTGTCCTCGAAGCTCTTATGACGGCTCTCCGAGACGCGCTGCACGAAGCGTTGATAAATTTTCGCACTTTGGTCGTGAATACGCTTTTTGTTAGCATCGGTGAGGCGTAAAGCGGGGTCGTATTCAATCGCGGCTGGCGAAGTTGTCACGGTGTCCACCGTAACGCCGATTTTCTCCAGCATTTGCGTTGCATTGGGAAGCAAAAGCAGTACACCGATAGAACCGGTGATGGTGTTGGGATGGGCAATAATCGTATCGCACGCCATTGCCATGTAATACCCGCCCGAAGCCGCAACGTCGCTCATGGAGGCATAAACAGGCTTTTCTTTTGCGGTCTTGCGAATCTCTTCCCACATTTCGTCCGAGGCAAACACGGAGCCGCCCGGCGAATCAATACGGAGAATAATGGCTTTTACTTTCTTGTTCTCACGCGCCTTGCGGAGGTCGCGATTGAAAGCACCGGAAACAATTTGCCCGTCATTATCGCCGGAGGAAACAATCGTACCGGATGAGAAAATAATGGCAATTTGCTTGTCTTTGTTCACTTTTTCGTCGTCGGCTGCTGCCGCATATGAATCACTATTCACATAGCGCCCAATACCGACCAAGCGTAGCTTGCGACTATCGCTGTCGTCGTCGGAGTTTTTATCATTATCTTTTTCTTTTTCGGCAATTTTATCTTCAATTTTCTTCTGCACCTTGTTTTTGCTGCTTTCGCTCTTCGATTTTACGGTGTCTGCTTTGGGCGTAAATGCGAAGGCACGGTCTTTGAGCGCTTCCTTCAGGGCATTTTTTGAGCGAATACCGTCAATAAACCCAAGTGCCAAGAGCGAATCAGCCGTATAAACGCCACGCTGCAAAATGCTTTCGACAAAAGAAGTCTTCATCGAGCGGCTTTGGGAGACCACGTGTACAAAATCTTTCGAGCGTTGTTGCAAGAGTTCGCGGAGTTCCTGTTTCGCCGGATCGCTATATTGTGTGCGGCTGTACGGCTCGACGGCGGATTTGAATTCTTCAAATTGCTCCACATAAAAATCTACCCCGATTTTCTCTAATGTGCCTTTGAAAAACACGCCCATTGCACTAAAACCGTTCATTTCCAATAGTCCTTCGGTCGGCATAAATACTGAGTCCGCTACTGAAGCTATGTAGTAATCGCGCTCTGCGCCGTAATCCAAGTGAGCATAAATAAATTTGCCCGATGTTTTGAAATCTTCCAGCGCCGCCCGTATTTCTGCGAGCTTTGCGCCGCCAGCACGGATGCCGCCGTCAAGGAAAATACCCGTAATATTGTCGTCATTTTTCGCGCGTTTGATGCCCGAAAGCATCTCATAAAAACTTGCCGGAGTTTCGCTATCGGTAAAAAACGCAAACGGGTCGTCGCTAACGCGCTCCTCGACTGCTCCTGCGAGCTTGATATGCAGCACGGTATGTTCTTTCACCGACGTTGTTTTTTTGCTCTCAAAAGCACTACCTATCGAAACAACAATGCCTGCGATAAGGGCAAAGAAGCCAAAAATGATGACGAGGAATATCAAAAGCGGTATCCACCACCGCGAACGACGACGCTCATACGGCTCGTAGCGCGGATAGCGAGGGTATTGTGGATTCTGTGACGGGTCTTGTGAGTATGGTGTGTTGGGGGTGTCCATAGTAGTAGCTAACGCAATTGAGGTAAAAGAACAGTGGCTTAATGCCAACAGTATATGTTGTGGCGTGAAACCAATGTTCTGCACGTGGCTTCTCCACGTTGAACGGTAGTTTTCCGGCAAAGTTACGCGGAAAATTGAAAGTACAAAGTAAAAAGTAATGGAAAGTATTGTAAATTCCACTGGTAAGCAAATTATTTCCCCATTTTCTGCAAAAAATATGCCTTCGCTATTGAATATCGCCTTCGTATTTCTTGGTGGCGGGCTGGGAAGCGTTGTGCGATTTTTACTCTCCGTCGCTGTTGTCAACCGCATCGGAACAGCGTTCCCATTTGCTACACTAGGCATTAATGTTCTGGGTTCGTTCTTCATTGGTGTAGTCGTCGCACTCTCCGGCGAGCGTCTGAGCGTACTCACCGACCACGGCAGATTTTTCTTAGCCGTCGGTGTGTGTGGTGGATTTACGACGTTTTCTACCTTTTCGCTGGAATCTTTCACCATGCTACAATCAGGTGGACCGCTTCTTGCCTTGGTCTATATTTTTCTGAGTGTCTCTCTTTGCGTCATTGGCACGGCTTCCGGCTTGGGACTGACGTATTGGTGGTGGAAAAGGCTTGGTGTATAGTGAAATCAACTCTTTATGTTTTCTGTATGCCAAGCCTCAAAAATCACTCCTAGACGCGAGAATATCCCGTTGCCAGTTTCTTAGTCGCTTGCTTTGGTGCAATAGAAGCGCTTGTGCTTTTACCGTTCAATACGCGACCATGATTGGTATTATACCCATCATCTTCCTGATTCCGCAGAGCAAAGCGGCTGACGAGGTGCTGTAATTCCGCAGCCAGCGCGTTCAACTGCATAGATGCCGATGCAATCTCCGCAATGTCTCGTGTGGCGTGTTCGGTAGATTCCCGTACAACGGCGGTATCCTGCGAAATCTCAGCGCTGGTGGCGTGTTGCTCCTGACTGGCGGCGGCAATTTGAGCCGTTATGGTCGCAACTCGTTCCACTTCCGCAATAATCTCACGCAAGGAATATCCGGCGTTATTGGCGAGGTCTTTACCGCGCTCTACTTCTCGTGTTCCTTCTTTCATGGCGGCAATAGTTTGCCCGATTTCGGCTTGGAAATGCTTGATAATTTCCGTGATTTGCTTTGTGGCAGAAGTCGTGCGCTCCGAGAGCTTCCGCACCTCATCGGCAACAACCGCAAACCCGCGCCCATGCACTCCTGCACGCGCCGCTTCAATGGCTGCGTTCAGCGCAAGAAGATTGGTCTGTCCGGCAATGGTATTGATAAGTTCCAGAATCTCCCCGATTTCTTCGCTGCTTTTGCCAAGTTCCGTCACCGTCGCTGCCGAGCGGTGTACAGCCTCATTGATGCGATTCATTCCCGCAATCGTCTCATTCACGACCTCACCGCCTTTGTATGCGCTCTCTCCGGCTTTGGAAGCGATACTGGCGACAAGAGTAATGTTTTTCGCATTGTCAGCAGCAGAATCGGCAAGCGTTGCAATAGCTTGGGTGATGTGTGCCACGCGCCGCACTTGCTCCTCAGAGGTTTCGGCGATATGTTCGGCACGACTGGAAATATGCTGCGTGGAAAGAGCTGTCGTCTGTACGGAATCCCGAACTTGGCGCAGCATGGTATGAATATTTTCCACCGATTGCGTGAATCCCGCATATAACCGCGCAATGTCGTCGTTATTCTGCGACGTAAGGACAACCGTAAGGTCTCCATTGGCAAATTTATCCATCGTCGTCAGCATCGTTTCGACACTTCCGGCAAGGTATTGTTTTTCTGCGGCGGTCTTTTGCGAAGCCTCCTCAATAAGGTGTTTTTCATGTTCGGCTTTGTCATGGGCTTCTTGGAGCATAGATTCTATGCGGTGATTGAGCTCGACTTCGCGTTGCTTCAGTTCCACGGTGCGGCGGTGCATTCTCAGAATCCTTGCCCGAACAGCCATGTATGCCGTCCCCGCAATCACTGCCACGCAGAGTGCATAGAATAACCATGTTTGCCAGAAATGAGGCTGGAAGCGGATTTGAAGCGCTGCACCTTCTTCATTCCAAATGCCATCGTTATTGCAGGCTTGAACGCGGAATGTGTATGCGCCGGGCGCGACGTGGGAATATTGCGCAAATCGCCGCGAACCCGCATCAATCCACTCTTTGTCAATGCCTTCGAGTTTGTAGCGGAATTGTACGCGCTCCGGCACAAGCAGTGACAGGGCGGTATAGCGAATTTCAACGTTTTCATCATCCGGCTCAATCACAAGGTTTATGCCCGCTTTCATCGAAATTTCCCGTTCACGGCGTACACCATCCACAAGCACATCTTCAATCGCTATTTGCGGCTGAAGCGGGTTCCGAAGGACGTGATCCGGGTGAATAATAGCAGCACCGCCAACGGTCGGGAACCAATACGCTCCATCGCGGTCTTTCAGCATAATCGGGCAACCAAAATTGCACTCCGAACTACGCATCCCATCGAAGCGATTGAACGTCGTAATGCGCGGCAACGTGGTAATTTTTCCATCGGCAACGGCGTTCAAGTCTTCCTTGGGAACACTCATGATTCCTTTGTTGCACGTCATCCATACGTTGCCATGATTGTCTTCTTCAATAGCAAAAACCATCTCGTCAATCAAACCATTATCGCTCGAAATCGTCTTCATTACGCCGTTTTTATAGCGCCTCAGACCACGCCCCGTACCTAACCACATCACACCTTCGCGGTCTTGGACGATATTCAGCACAAAAACGCTGTTATCAATCGCGCTATCAATCGGAATGGCAGTAATAGAGCCGTTTTCGTACTTTTGTAAATATGCTCGTGTGCCTATCCAAAGCGTACCTGTGCGGTCTTGGTAAAATGATGGTGCAAAATTTGTTTTTAAGCCGTTTGCCGTCGTGAGCGTTGTTTGCACTTTGCCGTTTTTCATCACCGTAATTCCCACGCCCGGATGATTAATCCAGAGCGCACCGTCATTGCTGAAAAAGAGCGTATTAACGCCGTTTGCCAGCAAACCATCTTTTTCTGCGGTGTAGGTCGTTATTTTGCCGTTATTCATCGCAATCAAACCTTGTCCGAGTGTGCCAATCCAGAGTGTGCCATCGGGAGCTTCTGCGAGTGGGCGCGGGCGGTCAGATGGGAAGCCATTTTTAGTGGTGTACGTGGCGATTACCTTTTTATCGCGTAATTGCAGCAAACCACCGCCCACCGTCGCAATCCAGACATCTCCGCGCTTATCTTGCAAAATTGACCAGATAGGATTCACCGTAAAGCCCTCCGGCTGACCTAAGGAGGTAAATTTCCCGTCACGAAAACGATGAATACCGTCTGCACCCGTACCAATCCACACGCTACCCTCCAAGTCTTCCAGCAAGCAAAGCGTGTTGTTATCCTGCAAACCGTTTGCTGTGGTAATATTTTCAGCGCTTGCCGTGCGAGGATTAAAGCGGCTTATACCGCCTCCGGGACAAGAAAGGAAAAAATTTCCTCGCTTATCAATGAGCATATCGTTGATAACATTTCCGGCAAGATTATTTTTTTCTTGGGTGTAGAGCGTTAAACTCGGCGATTGCCATGAACCCCGCATGGCAACAAGTCCTTTGTTCGTTCCTATCCAAAGCGTACCTTCCGCATCGCGGAGAAGCGATATGACGATATTGGAAGGCAGTCCCTGTGCTGTTGTCAAGGCAGAAGAAAACGCGCCCTTGCGGTAGGTCTGAAGCCCTTGCGCAGTCGCAACAAGCAGGCTTCCGTCTGTGTCGTGATAAACGGTTTGTATCGGATTTGCCGCAAGTCCGTTTGCGGTGGTCAGCAGATTGAATTTTCCTTTGTCATACACGTACAAGCCCTCACCTGAGCTAATGTAGATGCGCCCTTCGTCGTCCTCGGTAATCACTCCCGCATTCCCCAAGAATCCTTCCTTTGCGCTCAAATGCTCAAACACGCCGTTTTTCATGCGCCCCACGCCGCCATTTTTACCTATCCAAAGCGTTCCGTCTTTGGCGTAGTAAAGATTTGAGAGAAATGTTGCACCGAAACCGGGCGTATTGCGCCGTCCGAAAAGCGTGAATTGCACTCCGTCGAAGCGCACTAATCCTTGCTGCGAGGCAATCCAGATGTAGCCGTCGGGGGTTTGCACGAGGTCAGTTGCGATATTCTGTGGCATCCCTTGTTCTTCGCGCCATGTATCGAAGGTGTACTGCGAAAGATGTTTTGCCGGATCAAGACCAAGCTGCTGACTACTCCCACGGGAAGGAGTCTGGGCAAAGAGAATTGAAACCTGAATAACGGTAAGAATCCATGCGGAAACAAAGAGTATTCCCCATGATATGCGAGACTGTAAGCATCCCTTCATAACTCCTCCTAGAAAATGGCGCGGTGATAAACCTAGTTGAACAAATCAGTACGATATACAGGAGGCATGAAAAAAAAGTTGCAGTCGGGAGAAAAAAATATGAACCTTAGCACTGACAGAAATCTTACGCGTTATGCGCACGAAGCAATGGCGCTACGCGCGTACCGAGCAATTCTATGGAGTGCATTAATTTTTCATGGGGAAGCGAGGCAATATCCATCTGAAACGTGATACGCGAAATCCCGCCTAATGCCTTGCTGTGGCGCAAAATTCTCTCGGCTATTTCTTCGGGGTCGCCCACCAAGATTGCACCTAATGAAGTCGTCTGCGCGTCGAAATGCTCGCGTGTCACCGCCGACCAGCCGCGCTCTTTGCCAATGGAGGTAAATGACCGTGCGTATCCCGGGAAGAAATCGTCCGCCGCTTCTTGTCTGGTGTTTGCCACATAGCCGAGAGAGTGCAGACCGACCTTGAGCTTTTCGGGCGCGTGTCCTGCTTTTCTTCCGGCTTCTTTGTAAATCTCCACAAGCGGGCGGAATCGGTGCGTTTCACCGCCAATCACTGCCACCATAAGCGGCAACCCAAGCACCCCCGCACGTGCGAAAGAAGCGGGCGTACCACCTACGCCAATCCAGATGGGCAGCGGGTTCTGAAGAGGTCTTGGATACACGCCTTGCCCTGTCAGAGCAGGACGGAATTTGCCTGACCAATTGATAAATTCATTTTTGCGGAGCAACAGCAAAAGGTCAAGTTTTTCGGTAAAAAGTTCGTCGTAGTCGTGCAGATTCAAGCCAAAAAGCGGAAATGCTTCGATGAAGGAACCGCGCCCCACGACCATTTCAATACGCCCTTGCGAAATGAGATCCAGCGTGGCAAAGTTCTGAAACACGCGCACCGGATCGGCTGCACTCAGCACCGTAACGGCGCTGGCGAGGCGAATCTTTTTCGTCCGCGCGGCGGCGGCGGCGAGAATAACGGTGGGCGCAGAATCCAGAAACTCTTTGCGGTGATGCTCACCAATGCCGAACACATCCAGCCCCACTTTATCGGCAAGTTCTATGCGCTCCAGAATTTGGCTCATCGCGTCGGCAGCGCTCAGAGTCTTGCCGGAGGCATCCTCAAAGAGCGCCGAAACAAAACTGTCAATTCCTATTTCCATGATGGGTTGTAATAAGGTGTTGAACGAAATTATCTTGAACTATCTGCACAGACAGGATGAGCGCGGCGCTCAGTCTGTGCTAC
>JANYDO010000136.1 GCA_025363605.1 Candidatus Kapaibacterium sp. | reverse complement strand
ATTCTTCTCTGCACCACCACTCCACAAGGCAACAACGATGACTCTTTCCGAAAAACATCTCGCTATTCTTCGCGCCGTCACAGACGCATTTATTCCTGCCGTACATTCTTCATCGCACTCTGCATCTGACGCAGACGGATTTTGGCGCTTCAAGGCAAGCGACTTCCAAACTGCCGAAAAAATAGCCCTTGCACTTGACCATCTTTCCCCGCAGCAGCAGCAAGAATTTGTGCAGCTTTTGGATATACTTGGCTCACCACTTCTGGGCTTGACGTGGCTGGGGGCGCTCAAAGGTGTGCAAAATCTCACTCCTGAGGATGCTGAAAAAATGCTACTCCGCTGGTCGCAAAGCCCGATAGCGCCGTTCCGTCAAGGCTTTCATGTTCTCAAAAAACTCACCGCGTTTCTGGTCTATGGCTATTCCGATGCAAACACCATCAATCCTACATGGGAAGCTATCGGCTATCCGGGACCGCTCCCCAAAACGCATTCCGGCGACGCTCCACGACCAATCAAGCCACTCACGATTACACAAGACACGACACTTTCTTGCGATGTGGTCATTGTGGGCAGTGGTGCGGGTGGCGGCGTGATGGCGGGCGAATTGGCGGAAGCAGGATTCGACGTACTTATCATTGACAAGGGCAAATACGGCTCGGAGCAAGATTTCACCCAACGCGAAGCCGAAATGATAGCGGCATACTACGAAGCAGGAGGAGCATACTCTACCAAAGATGCCTCTGTATCTATCTTTGCGGGGTCGTGCTTGGGTGGCGGCACGACGATAAATTGGTCAGCAGCTTTGCGTACTCCCGATTACGTCTTGGAAGACTGGGCAAATAATCATGGAAATCCGCATTTCCTCACACCGGAATATCAGCACAGCTTTGAAGCCATCGAAGCAGCAACACACGTGGACACGCAAGAGTCGAATCATAATTGTCAAAACCAAGCATTAGAGCGCGGCGCAAAGGCACTCGGCTATCACACAACGACGATTCCGCGTAATTCCAACGGCTGCGCAGCGCACGAGTGCAAAGAATGTGGCTATTGCTCACTCGGCTGCCGAAATGGAACGAAAATGAGTGTTTTGAAGACGTATCTGGAGCGGGCAAATGCCAAAGGCGCACGATTCCTTGTGGAAACAGAAGTGGAAAATGTTGTCGTGCGCGAAGGCAAAGCCGTTGGCGTAGTGGCGCGAACTGGGGGTAAAACAGTTACCGTGAACGCAAAGTTCGTCGTTGTTGCTACGGGTTCTATCCACACCCCGGCACTCCTGATGCGAAGCGGCTTGCGACATCCACACATCGGGAAACATTTGCACCTGCACCCGACTGTCTGCGTAGCGGGTGTGTATGAAGAACCAATGAATGCGTGGTGGGGCAATATGATGACCTCGCTTTCCAATGAAATTGCACAAACGACAGGCAACTGGGGCGCGAAACTCGAAACGCCGCCCATTCATAGCGGTTTGCTGGCAATGGCGCTTCCCTGGCTTTCGGGCAAAGCGCACAAAGAAGGTATGCTGAAAGCGGCAAACGTCGGGGCGTTCATTGTGCTCACACGCGACCGTGACGGCGGCTCGATTACGCTCGACAAACGCGGCAGACCCGTTGCGCAGTACCACATCAGCAATTTCGACCTTGCGCATTTGCAGCGCGGGGTTGCTGAAGCCTCAAGAATTCACTTGCAAGCAGGCGCACAGGAACTGTACTTCCCTCACAATCACCAGCCGCCGCTTGACCTCCGACAAGGCTCCGAAGCTCTTGAAGCAACGCTTCGCGGAATGTCCTCGTGGAAATGGCGACCAAACGACTTCCCGCTTTTTTCGGCGCACCAGATGGGGACGTGCCGCATGGGCGGCAATCGCACAACGCATCCCGTCTCGCCGGAAGGTGAAACCTACGAAGTTAAGAATCTCTTTATCGCCGATTCCAGCCCCTTTCCGGAAGCAAGTGGAGCAAACCCAATGCTTTCGATTCAAGCAATGGCGCACTTTACAGCGCAAGGCGTGAAGGCACGATTTCGGGCGTAAACTTTTTTGCAGCACTATTTGCTGATGTGACCATTTGTTGATGTGAAAACATCTTTCGCAACTATTATTTCTCGTTTCATTATGTTTGAACGTATTACTTCCAACCCTGCTGTATTATCCGGCAAACCCTGTATCCGCGGGACACGCATCAGTGTTTCCTTCATTCTAGAACTTATTGCCAGTGGAGCGAGTGCAGGGGATATTGTCCGCGCCTATCCGCACATAGCACTGCTTGATGTAGAAGAAGCCGTGCGGTTTGCTTCCTACGCCTTGGAACACGATACATTTTTGACCGTTAGCCTCAGCGATACCAATGCCGGAGTATCCGCATGATTTCTCGTTCCAGCAAGATACTTGCCGACGAAAATATCCAAAGTGAAGTGATTGAGTTTTTGCGACTGGAAGGCTTCGATGTGCTGTCGGCAAAAGAATCTCTACCCCAAGGCACATCTGATGCCGAGATTCTTCGCCAAGCCTTTGAAGAGCAGTGCATCGTCTTGACGCATGACCGCGATTTTAGCACCCTTGCTATTGCCGGACAACAAAGTACCTTTGCGATACTCTATGTGCGCCCCGGACACATTCAGTCGGCATTTACCATCCAAACACTTCGTTCCTTACTCGCTTTGCCGGAAGATACAGCACTTGAGCCACCATACATCATTGTTGTCGAACGCACTGGCGTGACGCTCAAAATTCGTGTTCGGCGCTGGTAGTTTCTTTTTTCCTTCGCAGAACCATAAACCACTAAGAGCAGATATGAAACTTCTTATGCAGCGCGTCAAACGCGCCTCGGTCACAGTAGAGGGCAGCATCACGGGACAAATCGGTCAAGGTTTGCTTGTGTTTGTGGGCATAGCAGCAAGCGACACCATACGCGAAATTGAATGGATGTGCGGTAAAATCACAAAACTGCGTATTTTTAACGATGATGACGGCAAAATGAATTGTTCCGTAAGCGACGTGCAAGGCGGTATTCTCCTTGTCTCACAATTCACGCTGTACGCCGATGCGCAAAAAGGCTTGCGCCCAAGCTACATCAATGCCGCCGCGCCGGAAATTGCCCAGCCACTCTACGACAAAATGCTCGACTATCTTCGCCAAACAAGCGGTTTGACAGTGGAAGCGGGAATTTTTGGAGCAATGATGGATGTGGAACTCATCAACGACGGTCCGGTGACGATTTGGTTGGAGCGCGAAGCAGAACCCAAAATCACACAATAGCGGGAACTGATTAAACACTCCTGCGTGTTATAGCATCAAACAGCAACCATCATTATTTTCTCATTGACATCAAAAAAGGTGTTGCCATGAAACGGATTCTTGTCGTTGCTTGCCTTGGCTTTATGCTTGCCAGTATTGGCTCGTCCTGTGCGCAACCGCGCGGGTTTGCAGGCGGAGGTATTGGTTTTGGTCGCCCTAGACATTTCTACGGACCTCGCCCCGAAGTATTTGTCCAACCGCCCGTCTTTATTGCACCTCGCCCAAATGTTTTTGTTCCTCGTCCTTGGGGCTGGGGACACAGACACGGCTGGCGGCGAGGCTGCTAGAAATTGGCACTATTGACTAATCTCGCTGGAGTGCAAACGCAAGACTGCGCTGTACGTGTAAGTGACGGCACACATTTGCGTTTGTATTCCATTTTTTTTGACGTTTTTTCTTGATTCACCATGAAATATAAATTACTCGGCAGAAGCGCAATGCGCGTTTCGGAACTATGCTTAGGCACGATGGGCTTTGGCGAAGAATGGGGCTGGGGCGCGTCGAAAGAGGCAAGTAAACAAGTCTTCGATGCTTTTGTGAAGGCAGGTGGCAACTTTATTGACACGGCAAACTATTATACTGCCGGAACCAGTGAAAAATATGTCGGCGAATTTATTGCCGACAACCGCGATTACTACGTGCTTGCCACGAAATATTCGCTTGGCATGAAGCGCGGCGACCCGAACTCCGGCGGCAACCATCGCAAGAACATGGTGCAAGCAGTCGAGGCAAGTTTGAAGCGCCTTGGCACAGATTATATTGACCTTTACTGGCTTCATGTCTGGGATTTTACCACGCCGATAGATGAAATAATGCGCGGTCTGGACGACCTCGTACGCTCCGGCAAAATTCTTCACATTGGCGTATCCGACACTCCGGCTTGGCAGGTAGCACGCGGAAACACTTTGGCGGAACTACGCGGCTGGTCACAGTTCACCGCATACCAAATCGAGTACAGTCTTATTCAGCGCACACCGGAACGAGAAATTATACCACTCTCACGAGCATTAGACCTTGCCATTACTCCTTGGGCACCGCTTGCGGGCGGAGCACTGACGGGAAAATATCTTCGCAACGACACCGGACGACTGAAACCGGACAGTGTGCGCCTTAATGACCGCAATCAAACTATTACCCGCGCAGTTGTCGCTATTGCGGAGGAAATCGGCTGTTCGGCGGCACAAGTAGCATTGCGCTGGACAATGCAAGAGCGAGTGAATGATGAAATTTCGCGGGGTGTTTCGATTCCGATTGTCGGCGCAACCAAAGAACCGCAGGTATTGGACAATCTTGGTGTAGTTAATATCACGCTTTCGGACGACCAGATGAAGCGCCTTGATGATGCAAGCACCTTTGAGCGCGGCTTCCCGCACGACTTTCTTGCCACCACCAACGTCCGCGACCTTATTTCAAGCGGTATGTATGCAGATATTGAAAACCATCATCGCTAAAACTTGCAGCGTTTGCGAATCTCACCAATCATAGTACCCGCACACGAAGATTGGTGAGATTCGCCCTTCTGAGCCATCCCGAACAAAGGCTTGAAAAAGCCGCAAGAAAAGCGTAACTTACGCGCCGTTGCGAAAGCAATGCTCAGCAAAACCCATTTGAACAATACTCTGCGCGAACAACACTCTTTCAACATTTCATCTGATTTTCGGAGAATGCTATGTCCATGTACACCGCACCGCACCTGATTTTACCCAAAATTGCGAACCTTCACCAAATAGACATTTACACCGCAAACGGTGGCTATGAGCAACTTCGTAAAGCGCTTACGATGACGCAAGACGACGTTATCAACGAAGTCAAGAAATCTGGATTGCGCGGGCGTGGTGGTGCGGGCTTTGCGACAGGCTTGAAATGGAGTTTCATGCCCAAAGGCGATATGGTGAAATATCTCGCCGTCAACGGCGACGAATCAGAGCCGGCTTCCTTCAAAGACCGCCAAATCTTTGAACTGAACCCGCACCAACTTATCGAAGGAATCCTTATCGGTGGCTATGCTATGGGCGTTACGGCAGCCTATTTGTACATTCGCGGCGAATATCACAAATGGGTGCGGATGATGGAAAAAGCTGTGGAAGACGCTTACGCAAAGGGCTTCATTGGTGAAAAAATGAAACAAACCTTTGGTACCGATTTCAAAATGGACATTGTTATTCACAAGGGCGCGGGTGCATATATCTGTGGTGAGGAAACGGCGCTAATGAGTTCGCTCGAAGGCGACCGTGCGTACCCTCGTGTCAAGCCGCCCTTTCCCGCTCAAAAAGGTTTATGGGCAAAACCAACAACAGTAAATAATGTCGAAACAATGGCACACGTACCGGCAATTTTTGCCCTCGGTGGCGAAGCATACAGCAAAATCGGTGCCCCCGGGCATACAGGTACAATCCTTTACGGCGTAAGCGGTCACGTGAACAAGCCCGGCGTGTACGAAGCTGAATCAGGCACCCTCCTCACAGACCTTATCCATAGTGCGCAGTACGCAAACGGTGTATTGGGCGGCAAAAAAATTAAAGCCGTCATTCCGGGCGGCTCCTCAATGCCCGTTTTGCGTGGTGATGAAATTGAGGGCGTGAAAATGGAAGAAGAATTTTTGAAGAAAATTGGTACACACATCGGTACAGGCGGCGTGGTGGTGATGGACGAAAACACAGACCTTGTGAAAGTAACGCTTCGTATTGCTCATTTCTATCATCACGAGTCGTGCGGGCAGTGTACACCTTGCCGCGAGGGGTGCGGATGGATGGAAAAAATGCTCAAACGCATTAGCAAAGGCGAGGCTACATCGCACGACCTCGACACGCTTCTGAGCGTTGCGTCCAACATCGAAGGCAATACTATTTGCGCACTCGGCGACGCGGCGGCGTGGCCGGTCAAAGCATTTATCACCAAATTCCGCGACGAGTTTGAAGCCCGTGTGAAGGCATCGCGCAGTTTTGTACCGCTGAATGTCGTTCACGGAGTGCGGCACAAGGCGGAGAAATTTGAAGTGGTGGGATAATATTTATTACCGTCCCGCTTTTTATGACCCGCACTATTTAATTTTCGACCAAACGCAGCGTCCAAGCACCCGACGCTGCGTTTTTTGTTGGACGTTCACTCAAAAAGGTGCAAATTCATTTTGCAGTAAACGTTTTCCGGGGCGCAAGCGTCGAACTGATATTCCTCATTTGCCACAACCATCGTTTTTTGGAGATATTTCGTATGATGTGGAAATTTCTTGCCGGTGTATGGTTCATCATTGCTGGTTTTATCGTGGGTGTGTGGTTTGCGCATGGTACGCAAATACTCAGCAAAGACAAAGTACAAGTCGTCACAAAGCGCATCAATCCTACCTTTGGTATGGAAGAGGAAATTATTGAGTGGAAGCCGCAATTCCGCTTGGGTTTGGAATACGGCGCCCCCTCGGTTGCCCTCTGCTTGGCAGTCGGAGTGGTGTGCTTGCGGATTGCACGTTCGCAGAAACAGCCATAATCGGTAATCACACTATCAAAGCATATCTTGAATTTAAGCACTATTTTATTTTTTATTTTTTAACATCGGAGTACCATTCCATGAAAATACCCCTTCCACGCACCATTCTTGCAAGCCTTGTACTTGTGAGCATACTCTTCGCACAAACAGATGCTTTTGCCACTGGTTTCAATCTCGGTGCAAAAGGCGCAAAAGCTATCAAACTCGACAACAAAATTGGCAATAATCAAGCACAGTTCAGCAGCAAAGCTCCACTCGAAGATATTAATGGTACGGCTAGTGTCAACGGTTCTTTCACTCTTGATCCCACAAACATCGAAGCTACAATTGGCAAAATTGCGGTACCTGTGAATACGATGCAAACAGGCATTGAGCTTCGCAATAAGCATATTTTAGGCAAAGACTGGTTGGATGAAGAAAGCTATAAAGACATAACGTTCGATGTTAAGAAAATATCTGGTGTTCAACTTGTTTCAAGTGGCGGCGGAAAAGGCATTGCGAAAGGCATGGCAGAAGGTACATTCTCGTTGCACGGAGTTACCAAAACGCTGTCTTTCCCGATAGAAATCACCTACATTGAAAAAGGCGGAGGTGACTTGGTGATGATTAAAACAGAATTTACCGTTGCCCTTAAAGACTATAATATCACAGGCAAAAAGGGTATTGTTGGCAGTAAAGTAGCAGAAACAATTTCTGTCAAGGTCTCAATGTTCGGCTCTACTGGCGCGTAAATTCTTCTGCACAACGATTCAATGAAATACTGCCGTTTGGTGAGTGCTTTATCATGCACCGCGCCAAACGGCTTTTTCATAGTCCTATTGTGGAAAATTTTTGCGTAATGAACGATATTTCCGTAAATTAGCAGTCTTTCGCAAAAATTCCGGCAAGCACGTTAATTCGAGAAACCTTTCTCTGAGCGTTGCCAATTTTACTATCATCTCTTCACGATTGCATCATGTTTGAGAATCTACAAACCAGAATCGAATCAGCACTGAAGCGGATTCGTGGGCAAGCTAAAATCACCGAAGAAAATATCGAAGAAGGCTTGCAGGAAGTACGGAACGCACTTCTTGATGCAGACGTAAACTTTCAGGTAGCAAAGAAGTTTATTGAGGATGTGAAAGTAAAAGCACTCGGGCTGGAAGTGCAGGGGAAAATCACTCCGGGGCAGCTTATCGTAAAAGTGATTCACGACGAGATGGTTGCGCTTATGGGCAGCACCCGCTCGGCGATTGCAATATCACCGCAGCCTCCGACTGTGATTATGGTTTGCGGTTTACAGGGTTCGGGTAAAACCACATTTTGCGGAAAATTGGCAAAAAGCCTCAAGAAGCAAGGTAAGCAGCCACTCTTAGTTGCTTGCGATATTTATCGCCCGGCAGCAGTTGAGCAGCTCAAGGTGCTGGCGCAGCAAATCACGATTCCTGTGTTTGCTGAGGAAGGCAAAAATCCCGTTACCCTTGCCAAAGATGCACTTGATTATGCACGGCGCTACGCCCGCGATGTGGTCATTATTGACACTGCCGGTCGTCTTAGCATTGACGAAGAGATGATGCAAGAAGCAGAAGACATCAAAAACGCCGTCAAGCCTCACGAAATCTTGTTTGTCTGTGATTCGATGACGGGGCAAGATGCCGTCAACACCGCAAAGGCATTCAATGACCGCCTCGCCTTCAATGGCGTTGTTCTGACGAAGATGGACGGCGACACGCGCGGTGGTGCGGCGCTCTCCATTCGCGCTGTTGTGCAAAAACCGATTAAGTTCATCAGCACAGGCGAAAAACTTGATAATCTTGAAGCCTTTTATCCCGACCGTATCGCTTCACGTATTTTGGGCATGGGAGATATCCTCACGCTCGTCGAACGCGCTCAATCCGAGATAGACGAAGACCAAGCGAAAAAGCTGGAACAAAAAATTATGCGGAATGAGTTCGATTTGAACGACTTCCTTGACCAGTTGCAGCAAATGAAAAAAATGGGTTCGCTCCGTGACTTGCTGGGAATGTTACCCGGCATGGATAAGGCGCTTCGCAACGTACAGATTGACGAAAAAGCAATCGGGAAAGTCGAAGCAGTGATTTACTCGATGACCAAACAAGAACGCAAACAGCCCAAAATTATCAACGGTTCACGCAGAAAACGGATTGCAATGGGTAGCGGAACAAGCATACAAGACGTAAACCGTATGCTCAAGCAATTCGAGGATATGCAAAAAATGATGAAACAGCTCTCCAAAGGTGGTGGCAAGATGAATGCTCTCAAAGGCATGATGGGGCAAGGCGCACCAATGATGCCACAGCCCGGACGCTTCCGCAGATAACCGATAACAAGAACTCTCTCAAATCGTTCCCAGCCCTCATAAATACTTGTTTTGTGGGCGAAAACGTTAAGATATTTTATCTTTTTTTTCTCACTCTTAACCTCATTGGAACATGGTTAAACTTCGTCTTCGTCGTCGTGGCCGCAAGCAAGCGCCCATTTACGACATTGTAGCAATGGACAGCCGTAAAACACGCGACGGCGCGTTCTTGGAGCGTATTGGGCAATATAATCCCGTAGGCTTCCCCTCGAAAATTGTTCTCGACAACACCCGTGCTATCTACTGGCTCAAAGCCGGTGCACAGCCTACGGACGTTTTGCGCTCTATCTTGAGCTATCACGGCGTTCTCTTGCAACTTCATATGGAGCGCAAAGGCAAATCCGTAGAAGAAATCGCATCGGCTCTCACAGAGCACAAAGAAACCGTTACAAAACGCCTCGACCGCATTGC
>JANYDO010000132.1 GCA_025363605.1 Candidatus Kapaibacterium sp. | reverse complement strand
ACCGGATGATTTTGTAAAAACGGCAATAGGAATCGTAAAAAAACAGACGCTTTATGACACAAATTGCTATTTGTGAGTCAAATTTTAGTAAAAAAGCAAAATGCCTACCTAAACAGTTACCATTTTTCTTTATTTTCAATTTCCTCAATGCGTGGTATGTGTTTTGTACAACGGTGCGTTGCACTATTTCATCGGGACAGGGCTTCGGCATATTCAGGTATATGAGATTGCACGGAGAAAAAATGCTCACGCTGCCAGCGATACAACTTCCACTTCCCGCCGTGCCGCCACAGCCGACATTGCAAGGCGTTCCAATTCTTGTGCTGTATCGTTTTCAATCCATTCTTCGCCACATTGACCACACATCTTTGCCGGAACACGCCGCGCCACAAACAACCGCCCTTGAATGTCGGCACTGAATGTAGTCAAGCCATGTTCAATATTGCCGCCGCAGAGCGGGCAAGATTCTTGATGTGTCGTGTTCATTTCTTTTTCCTTGTGATAAAATCCGATTCAAAAATATCCGATGAAGGCGTATATGCCGTGATAATGTACACTTTTTTTTCTTTTTCGTCAAATGCCGCAACAACGTGCAACGGCTCATTGTCTGCCATTGCAAAGACCAACGCACTTGGGAACGGCGTGTCGTCAGGGTATGCTTGGATACACACGCCCAACCGAGCGCACTCCAAAACACGGGCTTGGCTTATTCCGCGTTCCAAAAGCCGCACAAGAACGTGTTTACGCCATTCTACGCGCCCTTCAATAATTGCTTGTACAAAAGCTGCGTGGTCGAAAGGCAGTGTCATCCTACTACCTCCACCGCTTCCTCTTCCGCTTCCAATTCGTCGGGATGCTTCCTAACGACCACGCCATTCTCCCACACCGGAATCGTTAATCCTGCTTTGCGGGCTTCGTCGCGGGCGGCTTCTGCAGCGCGGAGCATGGCGGCTTCTGCGCCACGCATATCGGGGTCGTCGAGACGAATGAGGGGTTCGGGAGTGTTCATTTTATACCTCACTCGCCGTTGTGATTACAGCAAAATCTGTTTGAATAGCTTCAAAGTGCCTTTGCCCACACTTAATCTTATCGGATTCCGAGCCACGGAATTTTCCCGCATTTGCGGCAGTATAGCTCACACCTTTTGTTTCACGTACCAAATAGAGTGTTTCGTCTTCCTGCTTCACAATCGCCCAATCAGGATTATATTCGCCTACGGGTGTTTCAACTCTAAACCATGACGGTAGCTTCACAAAAAATTTAATGTCTTCGCGGTTATCTAAAGTCTCAGCAAATTGGCGCTCTATCTCGCTATCGTAGGTGATAGCATCATACACGCTCTTCTTCACATCCTGTCGGTTGCTCAAATAACTCAGTATTTCTTTGTCTCTGAAAAGTTGCATACTCCACTCAGTCTCGCCAACGGTCAGCTTTTCGTATTTAATGCCATCAATCATCAGCTTGTGTAATTCTCCCTTGATAATTGTCGCCACATTATCCATAAATTTTTGAGGATTTTGGGCAAACTCCTTCAATCTGCCACATTTATTCAAAATTGCCACAATAGTTGAGCGTGTAAGTTCCGTTTGCGTCTGCAAATAGCCAATAATATCGGGCAGACCGCCAGTATACGCCACCGCGTGTGAATGAGCTATGGTTTCTGTTGTAGTAACTCCTTTTGCCACGACCGCAACCGACGCTTCGCGATACTGAATCTGTACTGCTTTTATTTGCGGCATCAATTTAGTGTCTTTAATTGCTTTTACACATTGCTCAATCAGACTTTGTGTGCTATATTCCACTTGATACGTCGTTTTTCCCTTGATACGCTCCCACAACTTCTCAAAATGATCGTCCAGATACTGCTCACGTAATTCTTTGCTAGATTTGTATTTGAGTGCTTCCGACGTTTCCTCCTTTTTGATATGCCGCTCTATTTCGTAGCTTTGGAGGAGGGTAATAACCGATTTTTCCATATCCGAAAATTCTCCCGAAAGCCCTAAACTGAAGTCCTTTTTCTTCGGAGTAAATTGTTGTGTCAGTTTACCTGATGCGTCGAGAAATCCCTTTACCTGAAGCTCTGCCCAAAGCTGCTCCGAATCTTGGCGGGTAAAGGTATGCTCTACGCCGTCTTTGGTCTGCACAAGTCCTTTGAACGCTAACTTTGGAACTTCGCCGAAAGTAACACCACAGTCCTCTTTGTATTCCTTTTGTAATGCTTCTGCAAAATCGTGATAACTTTCGTTGGCAATAACGCTCAGTTTATTGATCGTTGTATCAAAGACACGCTCTCCATTGGCATTCACAGGCAGGCGCAAGCCACGACCAATTTCCTGACGCTTTTTTGTGACCGACTGTGTTTCGTTCAGTGTGCAAATCTGGAAAACATTCGGATTGTCCCAGCCTTCGCGCAAAGCAGAGTGTGAAAAAATAAACCGTAGCGGCTCTTCTTCGGAAAGAAGTTGTTCTTTGTTCCGCATAATTTTGGCGTATGTGTCGTCGTCGGCTTGTGTATTGCCCCGCGTGTCTTTGTATTTGCCTTTGTCTTGCGAAAAATACCCGTCATGAAGTTGGCTCACAGAATAGGCAGCAAGCCGTTCCCGAACTTTTTCGTATTCGTTGCGTGCTATCAGTTCTGCATACTTCCGCTCAAAAATTTCTGCAAATATACCATTACCATATCCTGTATCGTTGTACACACGATAGTTTGCTACCTTGTCAACGAAAAACAAGCTCAGTACCTTGATACCACGCCCTTGCAGTTGCAACTCTTTATCAAGATGTTTCTTTATCGTTTTTTCTATCTGCACCTCCGCTATATCTGCGCGATTACCGCCGCGTTCTTCGCCCAAGCGCAGTTTGCCGTGTGTGCTGAATTCCACATACTCATTGCCCGGCTCTGCGCTTATTTCCGTAATTTCATAACCATTTCGATACATTTCGCGCTCACCTGAGAGCGTAAAGATGTCGTCGCCTTGCTTGACCTTCATATCCTTTGGTTCGATACCGCTTGCCGTTTTCGCTTGAATAGTGATTGTTGCTTTGATACCTTTTTTATTGTCCACTTTTTTCAACTTCAGATACGCCGCATTATGATCATCTTCGCTCATAACGGAAGCAACCACAATTTGCTTGACCAGTCCCAGTTGATACGCGTGTATCGGGTCGAGTTTATACACGAGATTGTACAGATGCTTGTGCGTTGCCGAAAAACGAAAGATGCAGAGCGGATTCAGCGATTGGATCGCTTCTTTGGCTTTGTCGGTGCTGTCCACACTTTGCGGCTCATCAATAAGAACAAAAGGGTTTGTCGCTCGCACAAATTCTATCGGCTTTAGCCCCGAAAGTTTGTCATTCTCTTTGAAAATTACGTTGCTTTTTTTCTCGTCCTCACTATCCGAAAAATCTTTCCGAAAAGCATCAATGTTAATCACCATGATTTGAATATGATTGCTGAGCGCAAACTGCCGAAGGCGGTTCGCCTTCTTGCTGTCATAAACAAAATATTCGTACTCAATATTGTTATAGAGTGCTTTGAAATGCTCCGCCGTCACTTCCAGATTTTTTAGTGTTCCTTCCCTGATAGCAACGCTTGGCACGACAATAATAAATTTTTTGAAACCATATCGACGAGCAAGTTCCATAATCGTTCGCAGATACACATACGTCTTGCCCGTGCCTGTTTCCATTTCTATCGAAAAATTCTTCCCATGCTGCAAAAATACATCTTGCGAAATGGGGTCAATATCGTTCAATTCCTGAATGCGGGTGCAATTGGCGTATAATGCCTCCTCAGTCAGGACGAGATTATTCCCGATACCGAGTTCAGTCTGCATAATACTTCCTTGCGTTGTACTCGTGTTTTCGTGGAATTCTACGGTGAACTCGCCTCTTGAATTCAAGCCTTGATTCAAGGGCTGCCCCTCAAACAAATCCACCAGCGCGGATAAGGCTTGTTCTTGATATGCTTGATTACTGTCGAATTGGAGTTTCATAGTCGTTGGTGGTATTCAAAGATGATTCATTACGCTTTGCCTTCACAATATTACAAGAGCGAGCATAGTACGCTATGACGAAAGTTGACTAATGCGCCAAATCGTTTTTGCTTGTTTTGCCATCTGGCGTTGCCGAGCAGCAATGCGTTCCGG
>JANYDO010000131.1 GCA_025363605.1 Candidatus Kapaibacterium sp. | reverse complement strand
TCAATGCGTACTTCGGGATGCCAGACCAGTTTCTTGACAATTTTCTCCAGCAGAAAATCCTCCGGCACAATCACCGATTTCATGCTGCCACCATGCCATCGCCATCAAACACTAAAGCACCATTTGAAGAGCTCTCCACGTCAATATACCGCTCCATATTAAAAAACACATCTGTCCCATAGCTCACAATATCACGGATTTCCTGATAGGATAGCGTTCGCGCTTTGGTGGTATATTCTTTTGTGTCGAATGAAACGGCGAAGACGGCAATATCATGTTCAGGAGTGTTTTCCATCAGATGTTGCAGCAAATACGGGCTGTGTGTGGCAAGGAAAAATTGGTTGTACTCCGAAGCTATAATACTATCTGCTAAATTTTGAATATATGCTGCGTACAGATGAGTTTCCGGCTCCTCAAAAATCAGTACCGAACCATGATTGGTGTGAATGGCAGCGAGATAGAAAATGATTCGTTGAAGTGTATCGGCAATTAGCGAAAATGGATATTTTCTGAGCGCTCCATCAATTGTTTTGGCAAGCACATATTTATTGTCATCCCAGTATAAATTTAATCCATAGCTATGAAATAATGGGGCGACAAGGTTTAGTAGCTCACGATTTTTCTCTAATACGCTAAAGAGATTTTGACCAAAGACAGGAAGCAAATAGTCATTAAAACTTTTATCAAATTGCGGTTGCAAAGGAAAAGAATATTTACGAATACGTGAAGGATAAATATTCGACAAATTCATATTTTTTCCATCTTGCTCCAATGACGCAATCGCGGGAATAATAAATGGTTTTTGTGCTTTAGAATCCTCAGTAACTTGAGTATGAAGTTGATGTCTGAATTGGTTTTCGATACTATTATGATTTGGGTCGTGAAAAAGTTCCTTTAGCATATCAGAATTAGCAACAATAACTTTTTCATGCCCCACGTACCACCAATACCGATGCTCTGATGCACTATACCGTATCTGATACATAAATTCATCCGCAGAAACAGTACACACCTCATTTCTACGGTTGTCATAGAATAAATTATCCACCGTCTCAAAGCGCACCAAATCTTGCAAGCCGCCTTTGGAAATATGTGGCTTTGTTAATCCAAATAGCGCCAGTGCTTCCAAAATATTCGACTTGCCTACATTTGGTGCGCCCACAAAAACGTTGATGCGCTTACAATCAATACTTAGAGAACGAATAGATTTGAAGCGTTCTATGCCGAGCGTGTGAATAAAGTTTTGCATAATAATTTTCACAAAAGTTTAGCACCATCAATGCGATAGCACAGGCTACAAATCTAGTCATTCCGATTGTCTTTGGCAAATCTACTCATACCGCAGCGCTTCCGACGGCTGCACCCGCGCAGCAATGCGGCTCGGATAGAAGGCACAAAGCGATGTCATGGCGTACATTGCCCCAATACTCAGAATCATACTTATAGCATAGACTTGAGGACTCACAATACTAAAGCCCACGACAACAGGAAATTGTGCTAACACCAGCAGCCCCAGCATGACCGAAAATGTCGTCAAGACAATAATTTCACCCAACACAAAAAAGATTACGTCGCTTCGCGTCGCCCCGAAAGCACGACGCACACCGAGTTCGCGCATACGCCTTGTAACCGATTGCCAGACCACGCCCACCAAACCCAAACCGACCGTGATAAGTAGAAATGCTGCTACCGTCAGTCCGATACCGAGCGGGATAAGAAACATTTGATGCTTTTGAGTACGCTCTTGCTCCAACGTTGTTATCTGAAAATCCCAATCGGATGCTTGCTGTTGCATAATTTTGAGCAGAGGCTCTTCAAAATCAGCATTTACACCGTCGCGCATTTTTATTACCAGATGGTACGGCAGGTCGGCAGTGGTGTCGCGCAGACTGACGCGCTGGAAAAGAACATTGTTCGGAACGGCAAATTCACCACTCTTGCGATATGCTTCAATAACACCAACAATACGAATACCGCTTCGGGGCGCACCGTCATCATATTTCCCCGGCTCTCGGAGCATCTTGCCGACAGGATTTTCCGTTCCAAAATACGTCGTGGCGGCGATACTGTTAATTATTCCGGGTCTGACCGTAGCATTCGTACCATTTGCAATGTCGTCGGTAGCGTCGAACCAGCGACCTTGCACCAGTTTAAGCCCCAAGGTTTTGTCGAGTTCATCAGTAGTTTTTGAGAGACTGATGAGGGATTTCACTCCCCCGCGTTCAATTTCCGTTTGCCATTCGGAATTTGAAAATGGCGTGTTCGTGATAAAACTCACCGATTCCACCTGCGGCAATTGTTTGAGAGTATTGATAAGGCGTTGTGCGGCTTCAAAGCGACTTGCGTTATCCGTGTACGGCGAAGTTTCTTTGCGACTTGCTGAAACATTCCACACACCTTTGTACGAGTAACCAAGCGGTTTCTGGGCATTGGTGATGAAGTGCAGAATAGCAGAACTTACGCAATAGAGCACTAAGAACGCCGCAAATATTTCCAGAACCATGAGCATATTGGAACGTTTACGGTTCCATACCAGCTTGAAGAGATGCTGAAGATGCGAGAGAGAAAAGATATTAAACATTGAGGTCTCCTTTGAGAGATGCGACGATGGGTAAACGGGACATTTTCCATGCGGGCAAGACACCCGACAGTACGCCAAAAACTGCCGACAATGCGAGCGCATACAAGGCGACACGAGCGTTGACGTGAAAAGCGGCGCTGGCAACAAGGTCAATTTGGTTTATTCCTATCAAGACCGTTTCCGCTAATAGGAGACCAATAATACCGCCTAAGACCGTCAGCACAAGATTTTCTACAACGAATTGCCCCACAAGAGCATGACTGCTTGCTCCGAATGCCTTGCGAACGCCAATTTCCGAACTGCGCTCCAAAATACGACTGACATTCAGGTTCACCAAATTTATTGCCGGAAGCAGCATAAAGGCTAGTGCGGCTGCAATCATTATTCCAATCATCTGTTTTGCATCATCCCGTTTGCCAAAGTCTTCTTCTTGGTCATTAAAACCAAAAAGACCTCGCGCAAATATTTCAAAAAATGTTCCCGGTCCACCTATCATACGATCATAGTCATTGGTAAGAAATTGTACCTTGGGAAGCATTGCCTGAAAGTTAGCTTTGATGCGAGGTATATCGCTCTCTTGCTTTGCCAGAAGAACCGAAAAATAGCCACCTTCGTCTATCACAGCAGAGCGACTTTTCGCTGTCAGACCAATAGTAATCGGTGTCCACACGTCTCCGGATGCAAAAAGCAGCGTAATAGGAACATTCTTGACCACACCGACGACACGGTAGGTTCTATCGTCGAGCCGGAGTGATTTACCCAACGCACTTTCATTCCCAAAAAACTGCGTCCGTGCCTTTTCACTAATGACCGCCACAGGACGCTCTTGTGCATTATCATCGTCGGTAAAGCCCGTACCTTCCAGAAATTCAAACTCGACAATGCGCCAGAAAGCACCATCTGTGCGGCGTACAGATACCGTAGTTTTATGTCCGCTTGGATAGGCAACAACGGTATTTTCACCGGTGATGCTGTGTTCTTCAAGTCCCGGTATTGTCCGTACATACTTATCGTGGAAGCCGTAACTGGCATTATGGGTATGAATACTGAATTTGCCTTTTGCCATCATGGCTTCCACCATGAGCGTGCGCGATTGCTTGCTCCCCAGTTGCTTCGGGTGAGAATAATTATCAATAAGAGCCGTTACCACAAGCAGTGTCGCCAGCGTGAGACTAATTCCCACAAGGCTAATGAAGGTGAAAAATTTCCGCCGCAGCAGAACTTTCCAAGCAAGAAGAAGATAATTTCGGAGCATAGTTATTGGGATTGGTTGCAAAGTAAAAAAAATGTAGTTTCGATGAGCAGTATAAAACTTTATCACCTGTTTATGACTCGCTTTATGATACCTCTATCCGAGAACACTTCACCGACAGCACAAGTGTTTATGAGTGCTTTCAAACAGCTTCCCGCCAAAGAACGTTCTGCGTTTGTGCAAGCATTACTCACCGATGCTGAATTTGCTGAGGATTTACGTGATATTGCCATTGCGCGGGAACGACGGAGCGAAAGCGCAGTAAACCTTGATGATTATCGCCAGAAACGCAGCCTTCGCAATCAAAACGCATAACGCATTGTACACCGTTGCCCTCAAACACTCGGCGGAAAAACAGCTGGATATCCTACCGGATTCCGTTGTGGAGCGTGTTTTCAAGCGCCTTGAGGTATTGAAAACAACGCCACGTCCGCACGAAACGAAAAAACTTGCCGATGGGGAGCTCTTCCGATTGCGGGTTGGGAATTATCGTATTCTCTACGATGTGGACGACCGAGAGAAAACGGTAGTTGTGCTTGATGTTGAGCATCGAAGCAACGTCTATCGCAAGAAACGGTAGCTTACGCCATTTGGCGTAACGCGACGGAACTCACAACATGACCATCAAAAATCCGAATAGTGCGGTCTGTGGCAGCAGCGAGGCGTTCGTCGTGCGTTACCATCGCAATCGTTGCACCGTGTTCTGCGTTCAGCGCGTGAAGGATGTGCATAATCTCATCGCCCATTTTGCTGCCCAAATTCCCCGTCGGTTCGTCCGCCAAGAGCAGACGCGGCTTGCCGACTATTGCCCGCGCTATCGCCACGCGCTGCTGCTGTCCGCCCGAAAGCTGCGACGGAAAATGCTTCGTGCGCGAGGTAAGACCAACCATTTCCAGCGCTTCCAACGCCATTCGGCGGCGTTCCGAACCCGTCAAGCCTTTCCGGTAGAGAAGCGGAAGCTCCACATTATCCACCACCCGCACATCGTTCACCAGATGAAACGACTGAAACACAAAGCCAATTTCTTGGTTACGAATCTGCGCCAGTTCGTTGTCTTTGAAGGATTCTACGTTCTTGCCGTGCAGCGCCACCGAGCCACTTGTCGGCACGTCGAGCAGTCCCAAGATATTTAGCAGCGTACTTTTGCCGGAACCGCTTGGTCCCATGATAGACACAAACTCGCCCGCAGCGATACTGACATTGATGTTAGCAAGCGCCTGTGTTTCGAGTTTGTCCGTGCGGTACATTTTTTCTACGCCCGAAAGCGCTATAATGCTGGGTTGTTGGATAGAAGTCATATGTCCTGGGAAATTATAAGTGTTAAATCTTGAATGTTGAATTGCTTACAATGAGTTTCATTCTTGCTTGGTGGCACAGACTGAGCGCCACTCTCACTTGTTGTTTGAAGAGCCACAGACAGGAGTGTCTGTGCTACGGTCGAAGAAAATTTGTACGTTTTTTTGTACGACTTCTCAATTGGTAATCTTGATTTTTTCATGCTCTTCATACTGTTTCATATCGGAGAGAATAACAGCGTCGCCGGCTTGCAAGCCGCTCCGAATCTCGCAGAACTCAGCATTTGCCATACCGATAACAACACGGGTTCGGACGGCATAACGTTTCGCGCCTTCTGTGCGCACCACAAACACATCCGCCCAGCCTTCGCCGCGGAAGAACGCGCCTCGCTTCACGACAAGGGTTTGAGCATTTTGTGCGACCACCACGCCCACATCGACGCGCACATTGGGCTTCAAGGCTGAATGTGCTTTGTTGTGCAGAGCCACGCTAAACTTCACCACACCATTTTCGACCGTCGGCTGCACGCCGCTGACAAAACCTTCCAACGGCTGCACGCCCGCACCAACGTTCACCCGCACAGGCATACCGACGGATAACCGACTGCGCTGCATATCGGATATACTGGCATCAATGCGGAACGAGGTCAAATCGGCAATGCGGGCTATCATCTCGCCCTTGCGGACTTGCGCACCGACGGTTTGCAACACCCACGTTACCACGCCATTTTGCTCTGCTTTGGCACTTGCTTGCTCTAATTCACGCATGGATTGAGTTTTATCTTTTTGCAATATCGCCATTTCAAGCGCAACACCTTCTTGCTGCAATGCCGATGAAACCTGAGCATTGCGATAGTCTTTCAAAAACGCATCCAGTTCATCGGCAGACTTTTTCGCTTGGATGATAAACTTCTGCAATTCCCCGCTGGAGATGTAGCCTTTGTCGAAGAGCTTGCGGTTCTGCTCGACCGTGTTGCTGTCCGACTCAATTTCGCGTCGTTTGATGCGAATAGTGTTTTCGAGCTGTTGGAGTTTTGCCGTCAGCGTGGCTTTGAGCTGCGCCTCCGCGTTCCGCTTGAGAGCAATGTTATCGCTGAGTTTGTCCAGTGCCAGTTCGGCTCCGCGCACGTCCAGTTCCAGTACGGCATCACCTTTCAAAACGCTATCGCCGGTGCGTCGCACAATGCGCACCACACGTGCTTCGACGGGACTTGTCATCACCACATCAAACTCTGGCACGACCACGCCCGTCGCATCCAGCATCCCTTCGATGCTCCCCGTCGCGACGACTGCCGTGCGAATGCGATTCGCTTCAACGCTTGGAGCCATGAGTCCGCCCGCGTAGGCTGCCGCTACCAGCACTATCCCAAGCGGAAGAACAATCTTGAGTGCAGATTTCATTCGCCCTTGCCAGACGGCTCGTGTAGAAAGTTCTCTGTCCATAGTGTGAAAAAATTTCGAGTGAAATATGGTATTGCTTGGAGGAGAAATAGCCAATAAGTGTGCCAAAAAGCAAATCCAGATTCTATGCGGCTTTCAGACAAACACAGTACAGGCAAAGTGTCCGAAAGCGGACAAGTGCGTCCGATAGCGGATAGGCTCGCCCACACGAAAAGAAACTTTTGGCAAAAACGGACAAAAGCAGCATATTTGCTCACTTTCTACTTCATTCATTTGCAACACAGCACTCATTTTTTGGTATTATGGCAGCGACTCCTTCCACTATGATTCCGCTCGGCACACCAGCACCCGATTTCACGCTTCCCGAAGTTGTGTATGGCAAGCCCATTTCGCTTGAGGATGTGCGCGGCGTGAAGGCAACCGTCATCATGTTTATCTGCAATCACTGTCCCTACGTGATGCTGCTGAACGCTGAACTGGTGCGCCTTGCGAAGGACTACACACCGCACGGATGCTCGTTTGTGGCAATCAGTTCTAACGACGTGGAACTCTACCCCGACGATGCGCCCGACAAAATGAAATATCACGCACTGGAATTCGGCTACCCTTTTCCGTACTGCTACGACGAAACACAAGACGTAGCGCGGGCGTACAAGGCAGCCTGCACACCGGATTTTTTCGTCTTCGATGCAGAATTGCTCTGCGTTTATCGCGGGCAATTCGATGATTCGCGCCCGAGTTCACCGCTTGCGACAGATGGTAGAGACGTGCGAGCGGCTTTGGATGCGGTTATGGCAGGACGTGAGGTCTCGCCGACGCAAAAACCGAGTATCGGCTGCAATATCAAATGGAAAAAATCATAACGCTCATAGGGAAAAACACTTCTTCTACAAAGACTGTACACCGAGAGCAATTTTACCTTTCATTTTTTCACTCATAGGACTTTCGCAAACTCTCCATATTTGCTGTCATTCC
>JANYDO010000066.1 GCA_025363605.1 Candidatus Kapaibacterium sp. | reverse complement strand
CGTGGAAAAGCGCGAAATAAGCAGTTGGTGAAATTTTGATATATTTGCAGAAGCCACATTGAATGATGATTCGGTGTGGCTTTTGTTGTTTTATTGTAGGTTGTTGCCAGAAGTCTTGAATTTAAGAGATGCCCGTGTATTGAAAAATTTGGAAACAGTACACTTTATTCACCGTTATTTTTTTAGATGATGAACGCTCAAGTATCTTCATGCAAAAACAGTGAGCTATCAAAATTATATGGCTCTGTAATTATTTGTTTTTCGGAGTCATACCGATTGCTTTGGTTGTTGCCCTGCCTGATGATATTGGCTTCAAGCAGTTTGATAGCACAGAGAGTTATTGATATTAATGTTAAGTCTCATAAACAATTATTTCAAGACATAGAGGGGGTTTTCCCATTCCTGAGACCTGAGTTAAGCCTAACGTTTGAAATGTTACAGGCAAAAGGTATGAGCAACGTTGATATTGTGCGGAATTACAACCTGTTGCTATATTCTTTCAAAGCAAAATATGACAAAGGCGAGAGTATTAAGAAAAAACTATCTAAATACAAATTCTCATTCTTAGCTGACAGAACCAATCCTCCAAAGGAGGTAGATCAAGAATCTCTACCATTCTATGTGAATCAGTTAATGGCGTATGGTTACACCCCTCAAATTATTGAAAAATTTTACCGAGAAAAAAATATCAACCCTATTAACCTTGCGATGAATAATGATACCGCAAGGGTGTTTTTCTCCGATGCCATTATTGTTGGACATATAGATTCTGCCTATTACGATATTTCTCCGCAAGATGGTCTTTTACTATCTTTTGCTGTTTCAATTCGAGAGGTACTCAAAGGCTCTTTCCCTACGAATTACCTTGTTTTAAGAGAAGGACGACTCACTTATATTGATACACTTGGTGGAGAAAAAATTATTCGAGAAGCAACCCTCAGCCATCATTCATTACCACTTCAAGAAAAGAAAACCTACCTACTCTTTCTTGATAAGTATAGATATAACATACATATTATACAGACCTATTCCCCAAAACCTAGCGAAACTAGTGAAAGTTCTCCTATTAAAATGGAGATTGCGAGAAAAAGCGATGCAGAGTCAATGGAAGTTCCTATCGCGATTACTAAATCCGCTCAATTATTACGCCAAAATTGCTTTGGATTCATTAAGAAATATGAGGTAATGGATACAACTACAAGCAATAAAGTCAATGCGTCATACCCTGAACAAAAGTATCTTTTAGAATCGGATTCTCCCGAATATATTCAAAAAGTCATTGAAAATATTCGTAAGATGTGCAAGGAGTACCGCAAGCAATTTAGAGCGATTCGATAACAAAAATGTATTCGGGTTTTGTGTATAAAGTTTGTTCTTCTTTCACGGTTGTTGTTTTCATAGGTCTATGATAGTTCGTTGCTTTGTAATCTTACTTGCCTCCTGTCTGTGTTCTCCTGCGCTTGCGCAACTCCGCGTACAGTACACAGAAACCGTTTGCTACGGTTTGCAAAAAACAGTGTTACGATTTTCCGTGCCGGCGGGATATTTCGTTGACCATGAAAATCCCTACGTGAGCATTTCTCCCATTAGTCAAAGTTCTGCAAGAGTGTTCAAGGATGGCAGTGTTTCCTACGGTTCGCGCTATCCTTCGGCTTGGCGTGTGGAGCGAGATTCTACCGCCAAAGAGCGCGATAAAGCTGAGGGGCGGGAAACGTATTTGGTTATTATTCAGGAACGAATGGATGCCGGAAAATATCGCGTGTTGTACACTTTTAATGATGGCAAGTCAACTAATGACGGTAAGGCAGTGCAGATTGATTCAACGATACTGACCGTCGCATACTCTGGACTTATCCGCGATGGAAACAAAAAAGCATATTTTGGTTCGCGCATTTCTATCAATGATTGGCAAATCCAGAAACGAGTTACTGCCTATAATCCGAAAAGTAGCCTACCGACTGGAAACATTCGTTTTGGTTTTGCACTCAATAACGATGCTCCGCGCTGGTATGCGCACGACCAAGGGCATTTAAGCCCGCTTCTTCCGCAAAGTGCCACCACAGCTAGTATTCGTGCTGTCTGGCGTTATCCCGAAACTGGTGAAGAGGTCGTCGCTTTAACCCAAAATATTCCTATTGAGCAACTTCCTCCAAACATTGATACAAGGAATACACGGGTCGAAAATATTCAGACAATTTCTGACCCCCCCGCAATAAAGAATCCTCTCCGAAGAGACGGGACAACGCTTGCCCGCTTCGATGTAGCAGGAGTATATGTGTTAGCAGGAGACGCGCCAATCGGCGTACAGACCCAAGACCCGACAAAACCTTTGCTCGCAGACGTAAGCTCTATTCGTTGGGGAAAGCATGATGTGAACTGGCAACGTACATTCCTCGGCGCGTCGCTGGTTTCCAAAACAAATGTGATGACAACGAACACTGCATGGCGTGTTGCGCCTGAGAACGTGCGACTCGTAGAGGCTCACACCAATGGAACAACAGCCACATTTCGCATTGAACTCCGCAACCTCCCATCGAATCGCAAAGGTGAGCGGGGAGCAGTATCGGGAACGATTGGACTCACCGGCAGCGCACGAATCGTGAACCCTTTCAACGGAAAAGCAAGTAAAGATGCACCTTTCTGGATAAATGTACCTGTGGATATTCGCTATCCCACAGACAAGGAAGAACCTACTTCTGCGCGACCTCGCACCACACTTCCACAGCAAATTGCCGTAACAGAGGAGAATGAAGACCTGCCGCCGCGTGCAGTTCCTATGCTTAATAAAAACACCGACGCAATAGTGAACATAGGCGATTGGGATCTTGTAAGCCGTCTTCGAGAAGAATTTACGCCGAGCTTGAAGCGGACGCAAGCATTAGAGCAAGCGGAAATACGCTGCAATCAAACGGACTATATTAAAACCTCAATAGCAGAGCGACAACCTCTTTCACAGGAGTGGATAAAGGAAACTGAAAATTCGGCGGATTGCGAAACAGTGAAAAACTTTTACACTGCTTTAGCCACGATGCCTCGTATTGGCGGCGTTGCTGTGCTTGCGAGTATTCGCAATAATAAGCCGGACACACTTATTGGACTTATCGCAACGCAAGCATCATCCTATGGGCAACGTCAGAATAACGCTTGGTTTGCCAGTTCTCTCGCTTCGCCCGTCCTTACACTTTCCGCCAATCAACTAAAGAGTATCCCGACGCAAGTATTTGAGCGGGATGATTCCACAGGTGCAAGGCGGGAAGTGCGCGGGAGTATGTCCATTTGGGATTCGACTGAGAAAACGCTGTACGATTATTGCCACGCACGATTGAGCGAGAGCAGTTCAAAACGCACGACAGCAAGGATTTTGCGGACAGCTGAAGGCAAAATTATTGGCGCAAGCGACATTAAAGAATACTCCCGGGAAACTCTTGGCGAAGAAGTCGTGATGATTGCTGCCGATTCAAGTCTTACACGGCGTTTCAGCGAGGTGATTACGCCCGATTATCCGCGTACACAAGCGCTGGACATGGCTGAAAAAGAATGTCAGAATACAACGCTTATCAAGGAAAATATTCGTCTTGGAAAGCCCGTACCTCAATATATCATTAACGAGGGTGGCTCTCCAACGGATTGCGAAACGGTCAAAAACTACTACACGGCTCTTCAGGGCTTGCAGCGGATTCGGACGTTGTACATCCTCGCCGATAAAAAAGCCGCCCAGCGCGGAATTGCCAAACTCTGCGGAGTGATAGGATACAGCCGCGAGGAAGGCACTGCTTCTCGTGCCGTTGTGCCAAGCAGTTGTATGACGCTTGAGGACTTGCAGCAATTCAAAACAAAAGAGTTTGAAAAAGACGATAGCACGGGAGCATTTGTCGCAGTCAAGGGTTCAATGGAAAATGTACCCTACGAGTATTGTGCGGAATATTGTCAGCATTTCGCAGAACGCAGACTGCACGAAGGACTGAGCGTACGCGATTACACGGGATTGGCTATTCGGTACGATGCTCAAGGTGCAGTGAGGCGTGTCGCCCGCGTTCAAACATTTTTACCACAATCACAATCTTCGCCACGCAACACAACAAGGAAATAACGCATCATGCGCAAAGCTCTCGACAATACCTTCATTCAATATGGCATCCGCAAAGACGACATGGCGCTTGTGGAAATGCTTGCTCGCAAACACGGCTTGGATTTCGATTGGGTGCAAGCTCTCCTCAAAAGCCTTCACGCGGAAAAAGTGAAAAACGAAGAGCCGGACGACAAAACGGTCGAAAAAATCATTGAAAGCGCCTTGGAGCGTATTCGCAAGGGCGAAGAATTGAGTTTTTACGGTGCTGCGGTAAAGAAAAAACCGTAGCTTCTTCTTTTGCGTAAGCCGTATTCGCTCTCTGTTCTTTTGTGACGTGCATATTTCCTTGCGCACAATCCCGAAAAAATTTGTAGCTTTGCAGCCTGTTCTTTTTGACCATTGTATGGTGCGCTGTTGGCGATTTTGCGCCGACAGCGATAATAGGGAAGCGAGGTACGAAGAAAATGATTATTCTTCAATTCCTCCGCGGTTGCGCCGCCGTAATGGACGACAACGTGTTACCCCAAAGCCACTGTAAACAGCACCCAAGCTGTACTGCGGGAAGGCAAACACGACGAATGACTCCAGAGCCGGAAGACCTGCCTACAATGCCCATCACGTTTCGGTAAGCGCTAATTCATTTTGCTTACCAGAGACCATCCGCGCCAACGGATGCGATGAGGAAACTCTACTCCCAAAAAAGTGTTGAGTATTGGATGACGGATGAATAGTGCTAAG
>JANYDO010000015.1 GCA_025363605.1 Candidatus Kapaibacterium sp. | reverse complement strand
TAATGCCCAGCGAAAGTGTGTAGAGCGCGACGAGCGGCTTAACGACGCCCAGTTGCTCTTTGCTCACAAACGACAGCAGGCTTGCACCCAAGATTGCACCGATGATTCCGGCAACGACGAGCAGTTTGAAGAGCTTAAAATTGATGTTCTTGTGGCGGTAATACGATACCGATGCCGTTCCTGCGGCAAAAACTTCCGCCGTATGCAAGGTTGCACTGGCAACGGCGGGCGAAATACCCATTGCCATCAGAAACGAGGTCGTCGTGGGTCCGTATGCCATACCGAAAGCGCCGTCTATCATCTGCGCCACAAAGCCGATAGCAATATACGTCAACACTTGCACATCAATTTGCACCGTCAAGCCGCTTGCGTACTCGCTTACAGCCTTTGTCGGTACAAGTTGAAACAACAAATGCCCCAAAAACATCAACGTCAGCACGAACACCCCCGCAAGCGTGATTGTGAGCGGTGTCCAGCGCAAGCGCAGACTACCGGCTTCCACACTAAAGGCATTTCTCCCCCTTGACAAAGGGGGCAGGGGGGATTCCTCCACAAGTGCTGCCGTTACGTCGTTCATGCGCTGTACTTTCTCAGCAAAAGAGCCGTTAAGCCTGCCACGAATAACAGCAAGGTTTTGCAATGTTTGGTGAATGTCGCTTGGAATCACGTTGTTCAGGAGTTCCTTCAAGCGTTTGCCAAGTGTCGGCGATTTTCCGTTGGTGGAAATCGCAATTTTCAAATCGCCTTTTTGGACAACCGATGAAAGGTAGAAGTCGCATAAATAGGGCGTATCGGCGACGTTTACCAGCAAACGACGTTCATGGGCGAGGCGACGAATATCGTGGTGCAGTGCTTTGTCATCGGTGGCGGCAATGACAAAATCATGGTCGTCGAGGTCGCTTTCGCTAAACACTCTTTCGACAAGCCGCACGTTTGCTTTGTCCGCAGCCAGAGCGCGAAGATTCGGCAATATCTCCCGCGCAACGAGTGTTATCGGGGTTTTCGGGCTGTTTGCCAAGACTGCATTTAATTTTTCCAGACCCACGTTTCCGCCTCCAACGATGAGAAGGCGAAACTGCTCCAACTTCACAAACATTGGGAAAAGCGTGTTTGTTGGCACAAGCGGGCTTGGTAATGTCTCCGCGTGGTTGTGTGAGCTTGCCCGCTCGGTTTTCGGTTCGTCGTAAGTTTGGGCAATATGCGTCTGTTCTGCGACTTCGGACGACAAAATCAAATCCCCAAAAGGATTGACCGACGCACCGACGATATGATGGAAACTGCTCATGATTGCTGAGTTTGAGAGTGAACGTGATAATTATGCGTGAAAATCTTTACCGTGCTTGGTTGCTTTGACGTAGCCCGCTTTAATCACATAATCCCCAAAACGCTCACCAATGGCGCGATAGCGGGCATAGCGGCGAATAATCGGTGTCAGTTCAGCAAGGATTTCTTCCTCGTTCAGCATTTCTTTGTAGAGTTTGTTCAAGCGGTCTCCGGCGAAGCCTGCTCCCAAGTAGAGATTATATCTACCGGGAGCACGTCCGATAAAACCTATCTCGCCGAGATACGGACGGGCGCAACCGTTGGGGCAGCCCGTCATGCGTATCACGATTGCGTCGTCTGCCAAGCCGCTTTCCCGAATGACCACATCCAGCTTGTCAATGAGCGACGGCAAATAGCGCTCTGCTTCGGCAAACGCCAGAGCGCAAGAATTAAGCGCCACACACGCAAGCGAATTGCGGCGGAGTGCCGTTGTTGCTTGGCTCAGAGTACGTTCTTCAACGGGGATATTGTACCGGGCAAAGGTCGCATTGACAAGTGCTTTCAGCGCCGAACTGAGACCACAAATCATCAGATTTTGATTGCCCGTCAAGCGAAAATCGCTTTGTACCGCGTCCGGATGCGCTTCGTTATGTGCCGCAAGAGCAGTTGCAATCTCGCGGAGAGCGGTTTTAAGTTTGTACGGTTGCGTGTCCTTCAATCGGCCGCCTTCCACGAAAAGCGTTAGATTCCACAAGCCTTCGGCGCTGCCTTGTGTGCTTTGTTTCCAGCCGTACACGTCGCCGCTGGAAATAAATTTGTACGGCTTCGTCTCTGCAAGCGTGTACCCAAGCCGTTTGTGGAGTTCATCGGTGAAATTCTCCAGTCCCATGCGGTCAATGGTGTATTTCAGTCGTGCTTGTTTGCGGTTCGTGCGGTCGCCGTTGTCGCGCTGAATAAGCACAATCTTTTCGACAACATCCAGTATTTGTGCGGTTGTGGCGAATCCCAGCACATCGGCAAGGCGCGGATAGGTCTCCGGCATACCAAACGTTGTCCCGAAGCCACCGCCAGCCGCCACATTGAAGCCAATAAGTTCGCCGTTTTCTTCAATCGCAATCAAGCCAATGTCGTTGGCAAACACGTCCGTATCGTTGTAGGGCGGTAGCGCGACGGCAATTTTGAACTTACGCGGCAAATATGTTTTGCCGTAAATTGGCTCCATTTCTTGCTCCTTGCTTTGTTTTTCTCCTTGTTTCTCTTGCTCATGCTGCTGTTTTTCTTGCCCCCTTGACAAAGGGGGAAGGGGGATTTCTTCTCCCTCCGCACCACCTACAAGCTCATCATCAAGCCAAATTTCGTGATACGCCGGAGTTTTGGGCGTAAAATGCTCGTGAATGTGTCGTGTTACCACCAAGACCTGCTCGTAAACGGCGGATTCATGCGGGTTTGGGTTGCACATCACGTTTCGCACCACATCGCCACACGCTGCGAAGCTGTCCATCAGTGCATCGTTGAAGGTCTTAATAGTTGTTTTCAAATTACGCTTCAGTACGCCATGTAGTTGGAATGCCTGTCTGGTAGTTAGCTTGAGCGTTTGATTTGCGTAACGGTCAGCCAAATCGTCCATCACGAGCCATTGGCGCGGCATGGAAACCCCTCCGGCGAGGCGAACGCGAATCATAAACGAGTGCAACGGCTCCAGCTTTTGGCGCTTGCGCTCGCTTTCAAGGTCGCGGTCTGCCTGACGGTATGAGCCATGCAAGCGAATAAGGTTGTCGTCGTCGGGATGCAGAGCGCCTGTGATTTCGTTCTGGAGGCTTTCTCTCAGCGTTCCACGCAAGTAATTACTGCGCTCTTTGATGTCTTCGACTTCGGTGCGTTGGTTTGCCATAGTGGATTACTTGACTCGGATTAGTTGGGATTATTCTGATTACTGGGATTTTTTCGTTTTTTAATACACGTCTTCAAGATACCGACGCTGTTTTTTGAGCGATTTTACATACTCGGCAGCTTTTTCGGAACTTGTACCGGATTCTTGTTGAACAATCTTTGTTAGTGCGCTTTCCACGTCGTATGCCATTCGGTTTTTATCGCCGCAAACGTAGAACGACGCACCGCTTTCGAGCCATGCGAAAATTTCTCTGCTGTTTGCCAAGAGCTTGTGCTGCACATAGATTTTTTCGGCTTGGTCGCGGGAAAAAGCAACGTGGAGTTTGCTCAAAACGTCCTTTTTGAGCCATTGCTGCCACTCGGTTTGGTAGAGAAAATCGGTCGTGAAATGCGGATTCCCGAAAACGAGCCAGTTTTTACCCGTTGCGCCGTCATTGGCACGTTCTTCCACAAAAGCGCGGAAGGGCGCAATACCAGTGCCAGGACCGACCATGATAATATCGGTTGCGGGATTTTGCGGCAATTTGAAACCGTCGTTGCACTCAATGAAAACCTTTACCGTGCCTTCCACCCCAACGCGGTCAGCCAGAAAGCATGATGCCAAGCCTTCTTTACGCCGTTCGCCCGCTTCATAGCGCACCGCACCGACCGTTAGATGCACTTCGCTTTCGTGTTCTTTCAGACTCGAAGCGATGGAATACAGGCGCGGCGGGAGTTTGCGCAGAATGCTTGCGAATGAATCTGCCGTATGCTGCGTGGGAAACGTGCGCAGAAGGTCGGCAACATCATTGCCGTAGAGGTACGATTTGAGGCGGCTTGTGTCGGCAAGAATAGCGGCAAGTTCGCTACTTTGGGCAAATTCGTTATGTTTAGTCAGCGTTTCGCGGGTAAGAACGGTGAGTTCGACATTGCGAGAAAGTATTTCTCCGAGCGTTGAGTCGCTGACGGGCGCATCATTACTGAGTTTTACGATTTCCAGAACTTCTTCCACCAGACGTGGTGAATTTTCCGCAACCACGCCCAGCGAGTCGCCCGGCTCATAGACCAAGCCTGAATCTTCCAGCGATAATTCCAGATGATAGGTTTCTTTGTGAGAGCCACGACCGTTCAACTGAATCTTCTCCAAAAGCGACGCAGCGAAAGGGTTCTTCTTGGTGTATTGCGCCGCATGACCGTTTGCTGTTGCATGACCATTTGTCGTAGCGTAGGCAGCAGTCGTGCCGTTTGCGTGTCCGTTTGTGCTATTTCCGTTAGCATTTGCAACCGATTTTTCCAGTAGCGCTTTTACTGCCCCTTCAATCCACGCTTCGGCATCGTCCTCAAAATCCACATCGCAATCAACGCGAGGATGGAGGCGGCTTGCACCAAGTTTTTCCAGTTGCGCGTCGAAATCGGCACCCGTTTTGCAAAAATGCAGATAGCTTTTGTCGCCCAGAGCCAGCACGGAAAACGAGGTTTCATGCAGCTTTGGAGCACGAGCGCTGTGCAGATGCGTATAGACATCTTCGGCTGCTATTGGCGGGTCGCCTTCGCCATGAGTGGAAACGACCAATAGCAAATTTTTCTCTTGCTTCAGATTTTTAACGGGATACTCATTCATATCGTGGACAAGCGGCTTCAAACCCCGCTTTTGAGCGTGTTCGGCGGCACGGTGCGCAATTTTTTTACTATTGCCCGTGTGGCTGCCGTAGAGGATGGTGAGCGAAGGCGGCGCAGAATCAAGTGTCTGAGGTGCAGCATTGAGCAAGTGAACGGGCGCGGCTGCTTGATGAAGGTTCTCTGGCTCAGGCGTGGATGCTGGTGGAAGCTGCTCTTGAGGTTTTTTCGCAACAGCAAGTCCGTAGCTGTAACCGCTCAACCACAAGAGCTGGTCGGGCGATAAATTATTGGTGATTTGCTGAAACCAATCGGCACTGGTATCGGGGAACGCTGGTAAATACTGGCTCATAGAGGAAAAATTTGAAAAAAGTATAGTTGGTTGCAGAATGCTGCTGGGGTAGTTTTTATGCCCGAACACGCGAATTCAAGGCACTGCGCAGCCCGACGACTTCTCCTAGAATGATGATGCCCGGCGGCTGTACGCCTGCTTTATGAACAATGGAAACAATATCGGCAACCGTTCCCGTAACAATCTGCGAGTACGGCAGCGAGCCGCTCTGAATCACGGCTACGGGCAAATGTGCCTTGCCGTGCTGCGTAAAAACTTCCACGATAGCCGGAAGCGCACCCAAGCCCATCAGCACAACAACAGTGGCGTTTGTTTGGGCGGCAGCGTGGAGGTCGCGTGAATACTCGCCTTCGGCAGTGCTACCGAAAGCAGTGCTGCCCAAAGCAGTGCTGCCCGTAGCAGTGCTGCCCGTAATCACCCAAAAACTTTCGCTCGTGCCTCGATGGGTGAGCGGGATATGCTCCAAGCCCGCCACACCAATCGCACTCGAAATGCCGGGGATATATTCCGCAGGAATACCACACTTTTCGGCGTACAGCATCTCCTCAAATCCGCGCCCGAACACGAAAGGGTCGCCGCCTTTGAGCCGCACGACATGACCGTAAGTGCAGGCATGGCGAACAATAAGTTGATTGATTTCGTCCTGCGAGATAGAGGGCGTACCTTTGCGCTTGCCCACATAAACCGCAACGGCTTCGGGCTTGCAATACGCGAGAATTTCTGCGTTTGCCAGAGCATCGTACAGCACGACATCGGCTTGCTTAATGGCGTTCAGTGCCTTGATGGTGAGTAGTTCCGGGTCGCCCGGACCTGCACCGACGACGCTTAATTTCGGTTGTACGAGGCGTGATGCGTTACGCAGCGAGGCTTGCGGCGGTGGAAGCGTTTGGAGGATGTTGGTTGTGATGGTCATGATTTTTGTAAAAGATAATTTTTCGGAATAAACAAAAACGCGGAATCACAGGAGAACGGTTGTTCTTCTGTGTAACTAAAAACTGATATTTGGGAGTGTTTCGGGAGGCTCTCTTGGGGGAGAAGCGTGCGCTTTTAGTTACACATGATTCGGCAGCAGCACATCATCATCATGCAGCAGCACATCATCATGGTACACATCATAGCACACATCGAACAGCAAAGCTGATTCCAGCAAAGCTGATTCCAGCAAAGCTGTTTTTGGCACATCACCATCAGAGACATCATCATCGGACGGCGCACGGGTGTGCTGCCGGACTTGCGGGGAGCAAGAAATGACGATATGATGAGTGAAAATGCCATTTGAGGGCGTAGGAATTGAAGAAAAAAATGTGTCGAGAGGAAGCAAAAATTGCTTTTTCTGACGTGACTAATGTAAAGAACGAAATTGCGAAACGCAAGTTTTTCTTTTGGTTGCGATTGTAAGTGTTTATTGAAGAAAAATTTACGGCGATTCTTTATTTTGACCATACCATTGGCAAAATCTTCTTTTCCTGAAACCAAGTTTGTGTTTATACGCTCAACTGTGCTGATAAAATAAATATTTTCTGTGCCTGTTTTGGTTGGTGCGGAAGAAGGTATTTTTGCATCTGAGAACTTTGGAAATTTGAATTCAAGCATTGACTATGACGATATGCTTGCAATTAGCCGCTTGCGTGAGCGCTTCACGTTCTGATGGCACATTGATGCGGCTTTTGGTGCGTTTGCTGCTTGTTCGCCCGCGCATAAAGACCTTTTGGAAGGCTGGGAAGAGGCAGATAGTATCACGGTGGACTGCCATAAATGGCTGAATGTGCCGTATGACAGCGCCGTGTCTTTTGTTCACGAGCGCTATGCGGCCTTGCAAATGCAAACCTTCCAAAACTCTAACGCGCCGTATTTGGGCAATCCAGCCGATAATTTTTCATACTTGAATTTTGTGCCGGAAAATTCTCGTCGCTTTCGTGCACTGCCTGCGTGGTGTACGCTTGTGGCGTATGGCAAAGAAGGCTATCGGGAAATTGTGGAGCGGAATATCGCACTGGCACGGCAGCTTGGCGAGCGCATCAGCACAAACACCATGTTTGCTTTGCAAGCTCCCGTGCGGCTGAATGTGGTCTGTTTTTCAGTGACGGATGTGAATGGTGTTCAATTGGAGAGAGAAGCAATGATGCGCTTTTTAGACACTCTGAACCACCGGGGCAAAGTGTTTATGCCCCCCCCACGCTCTACAACGGAGTGTGGTGCTTGCGGGCGGCATTAGTGAATTGGCAAACGCAGCAAGAAGACGTAGAAGTGGCGTGGAATGAGCTTACGGAGGTATATCAAGAAATGTTTCGACGAGAAGTACGGGCGTGAAAGTTCGGAACGGGCAAAAAAAAACCCGATATAGCCGAAGCCATATCAGGTGTGAGCATCTTAGCGCAACAGTTAGGGGAGAAACCGTTGCTCAACTCGTACCGAAGGAGGGACTTGAACCCCCGACACATGGATTATGATTCCATTGCTCTAACCAGCTGAGCTACTTCGGCGACTGTCTTGCTGTGGGCGATTGCAACAACAAGAGCGCGTCGCTTGATGCAAGACTTCAAATATACGGAATTGTTTTTGCGAGGGCAAGAATTTTTTTCAAATCCCTGCATTTTTTTTCTTATTCCTGCGAAAGTTCAGCAATTTCATCACGCAATGTCGCTGCTTTTTCGTAGTCTTCTTGCGCAATGGCTTTGTCAAGCTCTTGCTTGAGAGCCTCAAGGCGTGTTTTCGGTTTTGAAGCCTGTTTCGTTGGCTCAGGTTTGCTGCTTGGCAGTGTGTCATCGTCTTCTTCATCGTCGCTTTGCGTCGCACGAAGAAAGCGGTCACTATCGTCGTCGTCATCTTCCGGAGCGTCAGCATCGTTACCTTCAGGAATGAAACCGGCTTCGTTGATAACTTCTTCTGAAACGTAGATTGGTGCTTGAAAGCGAACGGCAAGGGCAATCGCATCGCTGGGGCGGGCATCTATCTCGACGGACGTTGTGTCTAAGATAAGTTGCGCATAAAATGTGCCGTCATTAAGGTCGTTGATGACCACTTCGACGAGTGCTGCGCCGAGTGTTTCCATCGAAATTTTCATTAAATCATGGGTCATCGGGCGTGGCGGACGGATGCCTTCCATTTCTAAGGCTATCGCCTGCGCTTCAAATGCACCAATGACAATCGGTAAGCGTCGTTGCCCATCGGATTCCTGCAAAATAAGCGCATATGCACCGTTGCTGGAAGGGCTGGTGGAAATACCTAAAATTTCAACTTGGACTTTGCTCACGGTAAAACACTTCTGATAGTGGGAGTTGTTGGGACAAAAATCACAAACGTTTTTGGAGTTACACTGTTTGGAAATCAAGCAATATGGCTACTCTGAATAGTATGCTAAAGTAGCATACTCAACGTTGCCGCAATACTAAAGACGGCTGAACGGCAAGAAAATTACAACCAAATCCGCGATAAACCAAACACCCGTGACGATTTTTTCCGAAGATAACGCAAAAAAATTATCCTGCAAACAAACAAAAAACCTGACGCTTTTGCAAGTGATTGCCCTAAGCGTCAGGTTTTTGAAGTTTTTAGCGAGTGCATGAAGCAAAAATTACCGATGCACAACAGATTTTACTTTTTCGGTCAATTTCGGCAATACCTCAAAGGCATCGCCCACAATACCGTAATCGGCAATTTGGAAAATAGGTGCGTCTTTGTCTTTGTTAATCGCTACAATCACCTTCGAGGACGACATTCCGGCAAGATGCTGAATGGCACCCGAAATGCCCGCCGCGATGTAGAGCGTCGGGGAAACAGTTTTGCCTGTTTGTCCGACCTGCTCACCGTGCGGTCTCCAGCCTGCATCCACCACAGCGCGGGAAGCGCCCACTGCCGCGCCAAGCGTTCCGGCAAGGCTTTCGACCAGATGGAAGTTCTCCGGTCCTTTCAGACCGCGACCACCCGATACGATGATGTCTGCTTCGGAAACGTCGAGTTTACCGATGTTGCGGCTAACGGAGGTAACGGTTGCTTTGACGTGGTTGTCGCTCAAATTCGGCGCAAAATCACGGTTTGCAACGGTTGCCGCCGCATCCGCTTTTTTCGCTGTGAAGACGTTGGGGCGAATGGTAACAACTTTTTTCGCCGTAGTGATTTTTACTTTCAAACGAGCTTTGCCAGCATAGACAGGGCGTGTTGCGATGAGGTCTCCGCCTACGATTTCGTGTGCTGTTGTGTCCGGCGCAAGACCGGCTTCGAGCTTCACAGCAAGGCGCGGAGCAATTTCTTTGCCCGTGGAGGAAGCTGGCAGTATGACTACATCGGCGTTCTCAGCTTTTGCCGCTTGCGCGATGGTTTCAGCAAATGCTGACGTGGATTGTTTTTCCAAGAGTGCGTGTTTTGCGACAAGGCAGTCCGCAAGACCGTACACGCCAGCTTGTGCGGTGTCTGCGCTACCAATAACCAAGCCGACAACTGAGCCGCCGGACTGCTTGGCAAGGGTTTGTGCGGCGGTGATGGTCTCAAAAGCTGTTTTTTTGAGCGCACCGTCGAGAGTTTCTAAATATGCGAGGATTTTCATAGTTGCTTGAAAAGAAAGTGGTTGTTGACAAATGAGGAATGATGCTTGTTAGATAACGTTTGTTAGATAACTTTCGCTTCTTCGTGCAGCAATTTCACGAGTTCCGAAATATCGCCATCGGAATCACCAAAAATTTTACCTTTGCCTTTGGCAGCCGGTAATTCCATGCCGACGATTTCCGTGCGAGCCGCAGTCGAAGTAGTAGCGCGTTCTTCAATTGGTTTAGACTTTGCTTTCATAATGTCCGGCAATTTCGGGTAGCGCGGTTCGTTCAAGCCCTTTTGCGCGGAAATAACTGCCGGAAGGCTTGCCGATACTGTCTCTTTGCCGCCTTCGATGTCGCGCTCGGCTGTCAGGCTTGTGCCGTTGATTTCCAGTTTGGAAGTCATTGTTACCGACGGCATATCCAGAAGTTCCGCCACCATGGGTGCAACTTGGAATGAATCGTAATCAATGCTTTGACGACCAAAAAGAATCACGTCGGGCTTTGATTCCTGAGCCACAGCAGCAAGGTTGCTTGCAATGACGAAGGAATCAGCGCTGTCGGATTTGATAAAAATTGCTTTATCTACTTGGAGCGCAAGGGCAGTGCGCAGCACTTCTTTCGCAGTGTCGCCGCCGACGGTCACGGCTGTAACGGTTCCGCCATTTTTCTCCTTCAGGCGTAGTGCTTCTTCGAGTGCAAACTCGTCGTAGGGATTCATAATATACTTAACGCCTTTGGAATCAATCGCTTTGCTATCTGCACCGATGACGATTTTGGTCGTCGTGTCCGGCACTTGGGAAATACCAACGAGGATATTCATGCTAAATGGTTCTCCTGAAAATGTGTAAAAAAGGTAGTAGTGAAGCGTTGTTACGGTAGTTGAGATGTAAACGGTTGAGAAAACAAAATTACAAAAAAAAATGCTATGCGGGCAAAGGATTTCGCACGAGGCGAAATATTTTGTGTCTTCGTTCACGTTGTCACGTCTTGATTTTGCTTTGGCTGGTGATTTTTCTTACTTTTGATGCAATTCAATTGCTCAATCAATAAAGTTGCAAACGCGATGAACATCACTCTTGAAGCCGCTTCCAATGCACTGCGGGCATACCTGAAAGCATTTGTGACCTTTTCGGATGAAGAATGGGGCGAACTGGCAAAAGAAATGACTTTGCGCCCAATGCCCAAAAAGTACGTGTTTGTGAGATTTGGCGAGGTCTCGAATACTGTCGGATTCGTTCTGGCGGGCAGTCTCCGGCAGTACTACATCACGCCCGAAGGCGACGAACTCACCACATACTTTTTTTTCGAGGGTGCCTTGGTTGGTGGATACATGAGTTTTATCGGTAAAAAACCGAGTTTGGTTTGTATCGAAACAATGGAGAGTGTAGAAATACTCACGTTTCCGTATAGTACGCTGGAAGCGCTCTACGACCGTTATCATGGGTGGGAGCGCTTCGGACGGAAACTCGCGGAATATCTTGGGTTGGGGCTGGAAGAGCGTCTTCTGGAACACCTCATGTATTCACCCGAAGAACGCTATGAACGCCTTGTAAAAAGTCATCGCACAAAAATTCTGGAGCGTGTCCCGCAGCAGTATATCGCGTCGTACTTAGGGATAACGCCTGTTTCTCTCAGCCGCATACGTGCTCGTGTTTAGTGCGTAATGGGACACGGATTATACGGATGGGATGGATGGATGGATGAAGAAGGACTTCTCCCCTGAAAACTCAAGCTCTATTTCCTCCAAATCCCTCTTTATCCCGTTGGCATTCGTCCAATCCGTGTCCTAAATCTTCTACGAATTTCTTAACAATTGTAAAGTGTGATTTCCGCCCATTCTCCGAAATTTGCAGTGTACTTCAGCGTAAATGCTGTACATCACTTTTACCAACTTTTTCGGAGAACCCTGATGCCAACGCCAATGACCGTAACCTTGAAAATAGAAGAAGTCGCGCTTTTCGCTCTCTCTATTGTCGTTTTTAGTACGCTGCCTTTTGCGTGGTGGTGGTTTCCGTTGCTGCTGCTTGTGCCGGATATTTTTATGCTTGGCTACCTCATCAATCCTCGCATTGGGGCGTTTTCCTACAATCTTGGGCATCACCGCGCACTGGGGCTTGCGGTGTACGGGGCGGGTTTCTGGACGGGAAATGCTGTACTGATGCTTGCTGGCGTTATTCTTTTCGGACACTCTGCATTCGATAGAATCTGGGGCTACGGGCTGAAGTATGCAAGCGGCTTTCGTCATACGCATTTGGGCGTACTGCCGGAGCCGAAGGTCAAGGCGGCGTGAGAGAGCAAAACAGCAGGAAATTTCCCCTTTTCCGTTGACGACTTTTGTGTATCTTACGGGCGTAATTTTTTCTGTGTGTTACCCTCATTCACCGCTTGTATGCTACGTTTTCGCACCCTCTCGTTTTCTTGTTTCGTTCTTGCCGTTGTTGCTTCAACTTCTATCGCTTTTGCGCAAAAAGCTGCGCCAAGCAATACGCCCGCACCGCCCATCCAAAATCTTTCCACGCTCAACGTCATGCCGCTTCCGCAGGACGTAAAACTGACGGCAGGGAAGTTTCGCCTTGCTTCGACGGCAACTGTGTACGTGAGCGGAAGCGGGCACTCACGGGTGTACGGCGCTGCAAACCGCTTTCTGCGTCAGGTGAGCGACCGCACGGGGCTGAATTTTATGACCGAAGGCTACGTTACGCCGCAAGATACCGTGAAATCCTCACCCATTCAGATTTCCTGCCGCCGCGCCGGAAAACTCGTTCTTGGTGAAGATGAATCCTATACACTCACTGTTACGCCGCAGCAAATCACGCTTTTCGGCGAAACCGACTTGGGCGCACTCAGAGGACTGGCAACGCTTCAACAACTTGTCGCTGCCGATGACGATGGCTACTACGTTCCCGCGCTCATTATCACTGACAAACCTCGTTTCCCGTGGCGTGGTATTTTGCTGGATGTATCGCGGCATTTTTTGCCTGTGGATGTAGTGAAAAAGCAGTTGGATTTGCTGGCGCTGGTGAAAATGAACGTACTGCATCTCCATTTGACCGACGACCAAGGCTTTCGCATCGAAAGCAAGATATTTCCGAAGCTGCACGAAATGGGTTCGGACGGGCAATTCTACACGCAAGCGGATATGCGCGACATTATTCAATATGCCGACGACAGAGGGATTCGCATTGTGCCGGAATTTGACCTGCCCGGACACAGCACGAGTTGGTACATCGGCTATCCGGAGTTTTCAAGCGGCACGGGCGCTACCTTTGGCACACCCTACCAGATTGACCGCAAATGGGGGCGCAACAGTCCTGTGATGAATCCCATCAAAGAAGAGGTCTATCAGTTTTTAGATGTGTTTTTCAAGGAAATGAGCGAACTTTTTCCTGATGAGTATTTGCATATCGGCGGTGATGAAAATAACGGCGTACAATGGGCAGTGAATCCCGATATTCAGACGTTTATGAAGGCAAATAATCTGCCGAATAAAGAAGCCATGCAGAATTATTTCAACAAACGCTTACAAGCAATTTTGACCAAACACGGCAAAAAAGTCATGGGCTGGGATGAAATCTTCGTAGAAGGCGTTCCGAAAACGATTATGATTCAGTCGTGGCAGGGCAAAGAAGCGCTCTACAAAGCGGCACGGCAGGGCTATTCGACCATTCTGTCGCACGGCTACTACATTGACCTCAACCAACCAACCGATTTTCATTATTTGAACGAGCCACTTCCTGATTCCGTAAAACTCAGCGCCGATGAGCGTAAGCATATCTACGGCGGTGAGGCGTGTATGTGGTCGGAGTGGGTCGTGCCGGGAAATCTGGATTCAAGAATTTGGCCCCGCACGGCGGCTATTGCCGAGCGCTTCTGGTCGGCAGCATCGGTGCGGGATGTGGAGGATATGTACCGCCGTTTGGATTACATTGGTGCGTCTCTGGAACAGCTTGGTTCGCAGCACGAAAGCAATGTTCCCGTGATGCTGCGCCGTTTGACGGGCGTGAATGAGGATATTCAGCCGCTCAAAACCTTTGTGGATGTATTGGAAACGGTGAAGGAATATCGGCGCGGACAGCTTTTGCGGTTTTCGTATTCCACCTTTTACCCGCTCACGGGCGTTGCCGATGTGGTGCGTCCCGATTCGCGGACAGCGCGGCAATTCCGCAATCTTACCGCAAGATATGTAGTCAGTTTGAAAGAGATTGCTGACGGCGGGCGTTCCGCGAGTGGTAAAATAGCGCAGGATTCCGGCAAAATAGAGATATTGAGTGCACAACGCGAAGCCATGACGTATTGGCTGAACGTTTGGAAAAGCAACCATGAACGTCTTTTGCCAACCATTCAGCGTAATCCACGCTTGAAGGAAATTGAGGAACATTCGCTGTCGCTGTCGCTTTTGGCACAAACGGGCTTGGAGGCGATGGATCGCTTAGAACGCGGCGTAGCGGTAACGGCACAGTGGCGGCACGTGGCGGGCTTAATCATTGAGCGGGCAAAGCAACCCAAAGCACAAACGGATATTATGATTCTGCCAGCGATAGAGCAGCTCCTGAAGGCAGCAGGAAGCGGTGTGGAAGGAAAATCGCGGAGGTAGGTTCATGTAATGGAGCGGGAATGGCAAACACCGTTTTGCTTTCGGCGGACGAACGCAGATTTCAGGATTCACAAGATAAAAGGGGCGTGATAGACTATGGATTCCTACAATAAAATTGTTCGTTGGTACGCTGAGGAGCGCAGTAAATCTACTATTGGTATTCCAGAGGTGCGCGATTTGCTTCTCAGGTTGGACAATGGTGCGAGAATTTTGGATGTTGGCTGTGGAACGGGCGTTCCGATTGGACGGTATATTGTCGAGCAGAATCAATTCTCTCTTTTCGGCATAGATAGCTCCGCCGAAATGGTCGCACTTTTTCGAGAAAATCTGCCCGAAGCATTGGTCGAATGTGCGCGGATTCAGGAGTCAGATTTTTTCTCGTTGACCTTCGATGCCGCCATTTCGTGGGGCGTTCTTTTCCATTTGCTGCCCGAAGACCAAAAGACTGTTCTTGCCAAGATTGTCGGTGCATTGAAGGAAGGCGGGTACTTACTTTTTACATCAGGGCAAGAGAAAGACGGCGAAAGAAAAGGCGTGATGGATGGAATTGAGTTTTCGTATTTTTCACTTGGACGAGAAAAGTATGAGCGGGTATTGTCTGCGCAGGGCTTGACGATGCTGGATGAACACTTTGACGAAGGGGAAAATTATTATTACCTCGCCCAGAAAATACGTCCGTAAGCAACGTACAGAGTACACTTCCATAAAGTGTGGTTTTTACAAACCCGCATGATAATCATACCCTTGTTCAGCCCAGTAATCAGGCGGGCGCTCATTGGAGAGGGTAATAGTGCCGATGCGCTTGATATTTTTGATGCCATACTTCATCGGTACAATCAGGCGTAAAGGGTAGCCTTGCTCCAGTGAAAGTTCTGCGCCATTGGATTCGTATGCCAAAAGCGTCTGCGGATGCAGTGCACTTGCCATTTCCAAGCCAACATAATACTTTTTGTCGGGCGTTGCCATGCCAACGTAGCGGAAATCAGTATCAATGCCATACTTCCGAAACACCTCCGAGAGCCGCACTCCGCCCCAATGTTGAATTTCGCTCCAACCCTCCACGCACTTAAAGTCAAACACAAGTTCCGTCTTGGGCAATGCCGCAATGTCCGCAAACGAGATTTCAAGAGACTTGCCGCCTTTGGGAGGCAGTATCGTCAATTTCCACGCATCAAGCTCAACTTCCTCATCAAGCCCCACTTCACCATTCGTGCGAGGGTCGGCAGCTGCCATCGAACGGGGATATTGGGGCGCAAGGTGGGTATTGCTGTACAGCACGTTTTCATTGAGCGAACCATTTGCTTCCAGTACCGAGCGCAAGGGCGCATATACGCCGTCTTTTTCCGGCTGACTCCTGAGCCAATTCCAACCCAGAACGCCACTCAATGCGCCCAGACCAAGCGTAGCGAAACCGAGGAATGTGCGCCGATTGACCGTTTTTTGTTGCTCAGGTGTGATACTTGGTGCGGGCTTTGGTGTGAGATTTAGCTTTGGTGAAGTTTGCATATCTGGAATAATGAAAATTACAGTGAAGAAGTGTTTGGCGTGGCAGAGCTATCGGTCGGAATAATGCCTGGTGGCATAACCGCCTCTGTGCTTGCGTCGGGGGCGTTTACGGTGACATCTTCCAGTTCAAAGCCTGCTACCATTGCCCGGAAATTATTCCATCCTGCCCGTAGGACTTGCAAAAGGTGAACGAGAAAAAATGCACAAAAGCCGATTGTAAGGCAGAAATGCTCAAGCCGTGCCGCTTCGTAGCCGCCAAGAAGAGCGGTCAGCCATGAGAGTTGAATCGGTTTGTAAATCGCCAATCCCGTCAGGAGTGAAGCCGCCCCCATGACGATAACGCTTGTGTAGGCGATACGCTGTGCGCCGTTGAATTTAGTTGTAGGGTGGTGGTGTTTTTTGATAAAAAGGTCGTTCAAGAGCACGCGCCACGCTTCACCGAACGAGGATTTCGTGGGCAGAATAAAGCGCCATTCTCCCGAAACCAGCATATACATTACGTACAGCACACCGTTCACGGCAAAAAACCATGCGAAGGTAAAGTGATATGCCATACCGTCGGCAAGATGAGCACGCAAATTCAGTGCGTCATACACGGCTTTGGGGAAAAATTTTATTAGCGTTGTGGAGCCGATGGTGACTTCATAGATGTCGTTCGCCCAGTAAATAAGCAATCCGCTCCATATCATCACCATAAGAACGGGAAAGTTCACCCAGTGAAACCAGCGCACGGCAAGGGGGTGTTTTTCGACAATTCGTTTTTCGATGATGGTTTCCATTTGCGTAGTCGTGAGCGTTAGTGGATATGAGCGAAAATGTTTGTTTTGGGTAGTCGCTTGAAAACGCTCTAGCCTTACAGTACGGAACATTACGGATTTTTTTCACGGTAGCAAGGAAAAAACGGTAACGCGAACGTTTCTGTGAATTTTTGTACTCACTACACTTTTTCGTAATTTTCCGCACCATGCACAAAACCTAATGCTGATACGTTCATGCGTAAAACTTCGTGATGTGTTGTTCCTTCACCACTCCAATTTCCCTACAATAATGCTCATCCCTCGCTGGAAAATGGCTATTCTGATATGGCTTGGTATTTACCCGACCGTAACGCTCGTGTTCTGGCTGCTCAGTCCCTTCATCACGACTTTTCCTTTGCCGCTTAAAACCTTGTGTGTGACGGTGGTGGTGGTTCCGATAATGGTATGGGGAATATTGCCAAATTTGCAAAAACTATTGCGCTCGTGGCTTCAGAAGTAAATGAGCAAGACGAGTTTGTTCCACAATCATACATCGGAAAACCCCCGATACCAAGCCCTTTACGCCGTACCTCGTGCCGCAAAAGGCTTTTGAAAACACGAGAATTTCCCGTAGATTACGCCAACGAAGGCGCATTTTTTCACATTTTGCATCCGATGCCTCTATGGAAACCGTACAAACCCTACATCCCGCATCAATGGCGGAAGAAGAGATTTCCGAATACGAAATTGAACGAGGAAAACCTATGCCAAGCAAAGTACACGCCGCTACTCAAACGAATGTTCTTGATGCACTTGCACGCTACAAAAAACAGTATCGTCGGCTTACGGAGCTATCACTACGACTTCAAGGAGAAAAACTTGTTCCCGATATAGCGCTCTACGCTGAGGATGCAAGTGACTGGCACGAAAACGAAATCGAAATGACGTTGCCGCCGTTGCTTTC
>JANYDO010000010.1 GCA_025363605.1 Candidatus Kapaibacterium sp. | reverse complement strand
TTCCTATTGCCGTTTTTACAAAATCATCCGGTTTTTCGGATTATTGGAATAATGGCAATAGAAAATATGCCGAAATTTAACAAAAAACGTTAATTTGCCTACCTAAACAGTTACCTAGAATGTATAACCGAAGCTCAAACCCCAATAAAAGCGACCTGAGAGGAGTGAAAATGCACTGTTTCTTGGTTCAATTGTACTCGTCGTAATTGGAATGAACGGGGTAATAATTGCACGAAAATTAAATCCTCCTAATTGGGGCTGTAAGCGGTAACCAATAATTGGGATGCCCATCGCAGAATAGCCGGTTCTTGATAAAGAAACGTTTACACCTGACACATAATCTATCCCTTCGTCTAAAATTGTTGTAATGAATACTGTTGAACCGATGCCCAACTCTATGTTACTTGGAGTGCCTGCAAAATTAAAGAGATAACTTGCACTTAAAGGTATCGTTATAGAGTAGATACTTGTATAAATGCTAGACGCATCCAAAAATCTAGTTTTATAATACGACACCCCTGCGCGTACACTGATGTTTCTCGTTACCAGGCGATCATAATTCACCGAATATATACCTCCATTTCCTGCCGCTTCTACATATACTGTATTTTTCGCCATGATGGAATAATCAATGAGCGATGAATCAGGAGTAACGGCTGTGCTGTCTTGTGCTGAAAGTGTAAGCGAGGAAAAAATAGCAACAACAAGAGCGCAAAAAATCGAGCGGCTAAAGTGTACAAGGAGCATAGAATAGGAAGAAACAAAGAAAGTAAAAAATTGATGAACGAAGCATATTGAATTCAAACATAATATCAAGAGATTATTTGACTACCACCACAGGTACAGTCGCCATCTGCGGCGCAATACCCTGACCACAACACGAACCGCCCACCAAAAGCCGCACCATGTACATTCCGCTTCCTACTCCATCGGTGGAAATGGTAAGACTCTGCTCACCCGCTCCCTGCCAGCCACGATCTAATGATGCAACCATTCGTCCTTGCATATCCAAAAGTTCTAACCGTACTTCGGCGCTTGATTGCAGAAGATAGTGTATCGTCATATCCTGCACGGCAGGCTGTGGAGTGATGCGCAAACGCAAGGGGCTTTCACTTCGCCCGAAAAGAGAAGGCAATTCATTCTCCGTGCCGCGTGTGGCGGTGATGACACCACTAACGGTGAGTGGAACTTTGGAGGTGAGACCGCCGTACTGTACGGTAATCGTGTCCGGCGTTCCGTCCATGGACACTGAACCAAGTGCCGTTACAAAACCATTCGTGTTCACACTTGCTTGTGCGCGTGCAATGCTGTATTGTGTGTTTTGTCCTGCTTTGCTCACATCATACCATACGCCATTGTACAACGCTGTAACGCGGAGTTGCTGTGTTCCACTTGTTTTTCCGGCTTCCATTGTCAGATAACACGGCTGTACTTGCAAATCTTCCAGTTCGCCTTGTGGCTGTATGATGATGCTGGTCGTGTCCGTGAGGAGAACACCCGTGCGAGTATCGCGGGCGGTAACAGTCAGACGCAAGCGACCGATACGATTATCCAAGGCTTCCGAAAGGGAAAGCGTTGTTGTTATGGGCGTTTGTGTGGTGGAAACAGTACGAATCGGGAGTGATTCTAACGCTACTACTACATCTTGAAGTTGCACATCGCCGAAGGATTCTATGCTAACGGGAATTTGCGTACTTGCTCCTGCCGTGACGGTTAAGCCTCGCGTTGGTTGTGCGATGCGTATGCCGCCTGCTGCCGTTGGTTGTGTACCGCTCACGCTTGGTGCGGGAGTCCACCACCGTGACGGAGGAGCAGGGAAACCACTGACAAAATCACTACTTTCTGCAACAGCAAGCAAATCGCCCACGCGTTTCCACACATTGGGAGAGGACAGAAGCGTTTGCACTTGCGTTCCTTGAGAAAGTGCCACAGGTGGTGTGTCGCCATGCAAGGTTTTGGGAAACTCTGTTACTGCGCGGCTGTCGGCAGATAATCCGCTTCGCTGGCTTTCTGCATCAGCAAGCATACTGTTCGGGCGTTGTCCGAAGATGCTTGCAAGAAAACTACTTTGTCGGCGATATTCGTCAGGGGTTTGTACCGTCCTAAGAAGTCTGTTCGTGAGAGAGTATGCTTGCGCGGAGGTATCACTCCACGTTGCCACGATTGCATGAGAAAGTGTGTGCGGCATTTGCTTCAAGAGGGAAATACTTGTGTCGGAGCGTCCGATAGACCGCTGCAATGCACCAACAGGCATACCGAACTGTGCCGCAACATCGGCAACGGTCATATCCGAAGCCGTGCGAAGTCCGCGTCGTTCCCAGAGGTAATTAGCAACAGGTGAGCCACCATGCGGAGTGCCGAGCGTGATAAATCGTCGTACAGAACCCCATTGATTGGAGAAATAGCGAGATTCATTTTCCAGAAAACTACGAGCAAACAAGCCTCCCGCACCATGAGCGACCACATCCACTCGCAAGCAAGCGATACCCTGTTCGGTCATAGCGGCACGAGCTTCGACAATCGCCCGCGTTACGGCGGCAATACCAACCGACGGTATAGTGGCTTGTGGAGAGAAGGAGGTAACACTTTCTCCGCCATAATCAGCATAAAAGAGTCGTTGTCCGCGTCGTTGTAATTCGGCAGCAAAGCCAGTGCGCTGCCACGACTGTGGATCTGCGCCTGCATCGTGGACAAGCACCACAGGCGGGCGGACAAGGCGAATGGGCATGATTTGAGTAGCGGCAGTGCCGATTTGAACACTGAGTGGAATGATTTTCTCATTGAGTCCTTCGGCATTGCGAAGCGTAGGCGGA
>JANYDO010000525.1 GCA_025363605.1 Candidatus Kapaibacterium sp. | reverse complement strand
TCTCTCTCTCTCTCTCTCTCTCTCTCTCTCTCTCTCTCTCTCTCTCTCTCCTTCACACACCTCCCTTGCAATCCTATTTTTTGATTTTCAATGGATTTTGGGCTACTTGTTTTGAAGTGACTACGTGGGAGATTTATCACTCATGCCGCAAGTACCAATCCAATCTGCTAAGGGAGACCGTCCCAGTCTCAGGAATTGAGCCACTTCTTACCAAGACATCTTCGATATAGAGCTGCACGACGACAGCAATATTTTTCATGGCTTCCTTGTAGGTATCGCCTTGTGTATAGCATCCTTGAAGCACGGGGCAGGAGACAAAAATAACCGCCATTGTCATGTTCGATGATAATGGGGAAATGGTATGGTTTCATGAGCCTTTGAAGGTCAATGTACGCCGAGAGTACATTCTAGTTTAACAATCGCTTTGAGGGGTAAGATTTGTGTTGCTATTCAAAATACGATTAAGTTGAGCCTCTTTCATACCTACTTTTTGTGCTAATGGATCTTTTGTCAATCCCTGCTCCGTAAGGTCTTTCTCGACGCGAACTGCAATCGCCAAATTTTTTTCAATAAGCTCTTGTTGTTCGCGAGGAACGCTCTTCAAAAGCTCATCAAACGATGCAAGTGCCATAGTATCATTCCTTTTCGTTGATTATTCCTCTTGTTCAAAAATACGATTTCCTACCGTGCTAAAATGGGACAATCGTAAAAGGCTTCATTTTAACGTATGCTTTAAACAAAATATACGCTTTTCCAAAACCATTCCAGCTATGTAAACCGTGTTCATTTCCCGTACATTGCTTTTTTACCCCGCCTCCCTTTTTTCTTCCTCAGACGTTACGTTTTCTCCTCTTTGTGCTTTATTGTGTTTCTCCTTAGAAGCCTGCGTTTGATACTTGCATCGAACACTTATCTCACAATACGAAAATTTTGTTTTTTAAGATTTTAATTGTTTTCAATATTTTAAGAGTTTTAGGGCGTGCTAAGTAGCTGAAATAAAAAGGATTTCGGAGATAAACCACACAGTTTCGGAGATTTTACTTTACATAATAATTAAAATTTTCGGAAAATTCCTTGTAAAATATTATTAATCAATATACTTACTGACTTATCAACAGAAAAAATTATTTTGCATCGAAATGATGCATGGAAAAAATGAAAACCACTTTGCTAATGGCATTACGGTTGGTAAAGACGCTCACCTATTGTATGTTTGTACAATTCCGTCATTACTTGGAGAATCACAATGGCACTGCACATCAAATCTATTCTGCCTGATTTAGTTCCGGGATTGCTTCATCAGCCCCAAGAAGAGCAAACCGAGCAGTATATATCATCAACACAACAAGAAGCATTTTTGCCCGAAATTACTTCTCATCCTGCTCTGCCAAATTATTCACCCTCCCATAGTGCAGAGACTCTGGTGCTGAGGGATGTTCTTATTAAAACGAGCGGTGCCATTGCGATTGAAGTAGAAATACCACTTACAGCGCGGCAGTTGTGGAATATCCTCATTGCCGCGGCGTACAATAATTTGAGGATTGTAAGAACGCACCGTTTACCCTTGAAATTGGTATTCCAAAAGCTCAACATGGAAAATCATAGCTACATAAGGCTACGCGAGCAATTAACTTCTCTGCTGGATGCAAACGTGCAGCAATGGAATATTTTCAAAAAAGACAAACGAATGTGGAGCGGCACAAAACTGCTCGCGGCGGCTACTATTGATGAAGCAACAGGAGAAGTAAAGTACGAATTTTCAACAGAGTTAGAGCAATTATTGAAAGTTAATGTTGCCGAAAAAACACCGTACACAAAACTTTCCCTCAAAACACAATCGCTCTTTAGTTCAAAATACGCTCAGATTCTGTATGAGTATCTGACCGACGCGCACGACACCGAACGAGAACGCAGCGAAACAGCATGGATAACCGTACAGGAATATCAAGCAATGATGGGTAAACGATACGAGCGTCGGGAAATTGTCCGACAACGCCTTGTTGAAGAGCCTTTGGAACAAGTTCAACCAATTTTGCCCTTTATTGTAAGCTGGAAAACTCAGCGTTTGACGCGCAAAATAACTCATATAAAATTTCTGTTCACCCGTCGCACAACCGAAGAATTACAACAACTTGCCACAGGAAATCTTGGAGAAAGTTCTGTACCTCAAAAAGATTACGAGGCAATTTTTGCTACATTTTCCCCTGAAGAGCAAGAAATTATCTATAATGCAACCCTTGCATTAATGCCCGCCTTTATCCGAGAAGAGTATCTCCAGCATAAACCGCTTGTACTGGGGATTTATCAGCGTATTTTGTACCCAATATGGCTTGGTAATCGTAATACAGCCATTGAGCAAATTTTACTCAAAACTCTGCCGATAGAGCCGTATCAACTGTATGTAAGCAGCGAAACCACCAAGTAAAGCTCATCAAACCATTTGACTTTCCTTCCAAGCAGACAACACATTTGAACAAATATCAAGTACCATGACGACAACAATTTCCATTCCTCTTGATTCTTCTATTCTGCTTTCGCTGAAAATAGGAAAAGATGAATTTACACGTGAACCGTTATTCATTAACGCTCTCATGCTCTATCGGCAAGAACGTCTTCGTCTTGGCAAAGCAGCACAGTTAGAGGGCTACAGCCGCATGGGGTTGATTGAAAAATTTCAACGACGTGGCGAACCTAATTTTGATACTGAACATACACAATTCTTGAGTGAGCAATCTTACGTCCTTCATGAACTGCTGGCGAAAGAACAGGGCGTATGACTGTCGTCTCAAATACAACCACACGCATCGGAGAATGAACTATGCAGCACCTCCATTCTTCCGAACTCGAAACATATATCCAACACTGCACCGTTACGCTCTCCGTTGCGGAAAGCCGCCAAACGCATCCAATTCTTGGTGTACGCTATCCAGCCAGAGATGCCTTTGAGCCGCTCAAGAGCTATGGCGAAGATTTTCTTCAACAAGGTTCTGAACCCCGCATGATTGCTTTGACGGGCTTGCGTGGTGTGGGCAAAACAACACTCTTGTGGCAATGCGCGGAGTATTTCTTGACTCAATACGAGATTCCGACGTACTTCTTCAATGTGAATGAGTTGCGGAATATAGGCGAATCTCTCGCGTCAGCACTAGATTGTTTTCAAACAATCATTCTCGGTAAACGTTTTCGTGAGCTGACAATTCCCATAATTCTGCTCTTTGATGAAGCACATGATGACCCTGAGTGGGCTTCTACACTCAAAGTTCTGTACGATGAAGCTCGATCAGCTTTTATTATGCTGACAGGTTCGTCTGCTCTTCTCCTCAACACCAATGCCGATCTTGCTCGCAGAATGCGCATGGAGAAAATTTATCCTTTGACCTTTCTAGAGTTCATTGCAGCAAAATCAGTATTCCAAAACGGGGCAATACCTCTTCATCCCGAATTACATCTTGCAGAAAACTTGCGGCAAGCTCTCTTCTATACCGATACAGCTGTAGAAAGTTTTACACTATTACAGAGGGTGCAAAGCGACGTTGATCGTTTTTGGAAAGATGCCGAGTACATTATACCAGCAGCACCTGACGCAAGCACCAGTAATCGTGTACTTCTTCTTCAGGAATACATTTACTATCATAACATTCCCGCATTTTTGGCATTTCGCAATCTCAATCTTATCAACGACAGTATCAACGACCTATTTAAGCGTGTTATCATTGAGGATATTCCTAAAATCAGCAAACGCTACGATGAAGAGCTTGCTATTACCAAACTGCTTTATCGTCTTGCGGCATCGGATGAACTGAACATTGAAGAACTCTCGAAAAAACTTGGTGTAAAAAAAGATGAGATTGAAAATGTCCTTGATACACTCGTCAAAGCAGAAATACTCCATTTGCTTATGCCGTTCAGTCATCGTATTGATGCAAAACTGACAAAACTACGAAAGGCGTTCTTTATGTCGCCATCGCTTCGCCGTGCCTTGTTGTCAGTTGTGTATGGTCAAACAATCCCCCCAAATTTGCGTGGTAAACTTTGGGAAGATTTGACCATATTGTATTTGAAACGACTCTTACCTGATATTGTGCTATCCTTTGCAAAGAATGATAGTGCCACCAATCCTGATTTTGTTGTAGAAACCCGAGATACTCCTTTGCTCATTGAAGTTGGCGAATCAAAATCATCACGACAACAAATTACCCAAAGCGGTCTTGTACACCGTTTTGCCATTCTTCTGACCAACTCCGAAAGCTCACCGACACTGCACGGAACAACTATCACCCTGCCTTTTGAGTGGTTTGTGCTTATGTAGTATCCGCTTCGTTCATTCTCTGAATCACAACGGGGTATCCCGGAGGTCATTCGGTGCTTTGAAAAGCAGGTAATGTATAGTATTTTAGCGCATTGTATTACTGCTTACACTCGTACATATTGTTAACCAATGAAAAACTTTTCTACTCCCGAACAAGAAGCATCACAGGAACTCCGGCATAATAAAACTCCTGAGCAGCAACATACTGAAACATCATGGATTGATACACTTCCACAGATTGACCTAAGCTGTATATACACGGCAAACACTATCTTTAGTCGTGAAGAAATCTATTGTGAAGATGATACGAAAGCAACGATTCTTAAAGGAGTTACCGAATGAGTATTATTGCAGTCGTAAATAACAAAGGCGGTGTCGGTAAAACGACCACAACCGTACATCTTGCCGTTGCGATACAACAGTTTGGCAAGAAGGTGCTTGCTATTGATATTGATGAGCAGGCAAATTTACTGATGCACCTTTTTGAGTATCACCTTGTAAAAGAAATTGAGGCAAAGAATGGCGCAAAATCGCCTCTTCTTGAGCATGAATCGGGTGTCCGTGTTGCTTCATTATCGTTTGGACGGTATGACCGAAAGGAATATATCAAACAGATTCACGCGCTGGCAAAAGATTACGAAACGGTCTTGATTGATTGTCCGCCAAGCCTTGAAGAGCGGACTCTTGCTGCGATTGACGCGGCAGATTACGTCCTTATTCCGACCGAACCGGAGCATCTTTCATTCAAAGGGTTAGCAAAGTTGATGAGCGTGTGTGATGAGAAAAAGAAAGCCATTGCAGGAGTTATCATCACACAATACGATAAAAAAATAGCCGCACATAACTTCTATGTACCGGAGATTTCATCAACGTTTTCAAAATATCTCATCAAACCACCTGTGCCGAAAAGTGCTGCATTTCCTGCTGCTTCGGGTATGGTAAAAACCGGGTACGAATGGGTTGGTAAGAAATCAAATGCGGCACTGGACGCATACACACAAATTGCAGAAACTCTTATCAGTCGAGGCATAGCAAATGGCAAAGTTTAGTCCTAAAATGACTGCAATCAAAGAAGATGTACCTTCATCACAGCGCTCCGCGATGAATGTTACTGAAGTTAAACAAGTAAGTGTACACAAACTGCATATCAACCCCTCGAATGCCGAATTTTTCCCTCTTGAAGATGAGCAGCGTTTCGAGCAGTTGAAGAACGATATTCGAGAACGCGGAATTATTGTGCCGTTATTAGCAAAGAAAGATGACACCTTACTTGCTGGACATAACCGCCTGAAAGCAGCATTAGAATTGGGCTTAGAATACGTTCCCGTTCAGTATGTGCAGGAACAGCTTTCTGAGGAACAAGAGCGTGAATTTCTTATCAAAGATAATCTTCTTCGGCGGCAGTTTTCAGGAAGTGAATGGATAGCAATTTACCGCAAACTCTATCCTGATTTTGACCAGCGTATCGCTGAACGCAAGCGCGGAGGCGACACGACAGGCAATGGCACAAAAAAAAGCAAGCAAAGGGACAGTGTCCCTTTGCTCACAGCAAAGAAAATTGCAGAGGACACGGGG
>JANYDO010000521.1 GCA_025363605.1 Candidatus Kapaibacterium sp. | reverse complement strand
AGCTACTGACTCAAGAGGATTGCCAAAAAATTATGGACAAATTAAACAACCGACCTCGAAAGGTTCTCGGCTTCCGAACGCCAGCAGAGGTATTCTTTTCCATGAACTTACAACTTTCGCACTTGTAACTTGAATTCAAGAAGGCAAAATACGGCACTTCGCTGAAGAATGCAACGAGAATTCAAGCGGGACGTTCTTTGGACAAGAGCAGCTCTCCTGAAATCAATGGGAAAACAGATTGTTTTTAGGGATATTTCAAAAAAAAGAGGTCTTTTTTGAAAAAAGTAAAAAAAATATACTTTTTTGTTGGCATAAATTGAAAATCCTCTTATGTTTGTTGTAGGCAAAATTATCGTTGTTTAGAGAGTTGTGTGTTCAAATAAGTCGTTGTCCTAATTTTGTTTACAGTTACCTTCCTTTTCCATTTTTTGCTTCGGAGAGAGTTATGAGTTCCACAAGAGTATTCGGTGCGCTGTTTGCGTTTTCGGTTGGTGTTTTGTCGTCGTGCACGTCGTCCATTATTGAACAGACTGTTGCACCGGAAGCGGTTGCCGTGTCTGTCGGTTCAGGTAAAGATGGTGCATCGTTGCAGGCATTTCAAAGTTTTATCGTTGGGGATGCTGCCGACGTAACGCGCACCACGTCGGGCGGTACGGTGCTGATGGGTGGCGGTACGGACGTTGACGAGGCGTTTCGCTGGATGATTACGAAGTCGGGCGGTGGAGATTTTGTGATTCTGCGTGCTGCCGGTACGGATGCCTACAATAGCTACGTTTATACTACGCTTGGCGGCGTAAATTCGTGCGAGACCATTATTATTGGCTCTCGTGCCGATGCGAATGATCCGGCGGTGGAAACGAAAATTCGTAATGCCGAGGCTGTCTTTATTGCCGGTGGCGACCAAGCGAATTATGTGAATTTCTGGGAAGGTACGCGCGTAGAAGATGCGCTGAACTACCTTATCAATACAAAGAAAGTTCCCGTGGGCGGCACAAGTGCTGGTTGCGCAATTCAGGGTAAAAATTATTTCTCGGCTGTGAATGGTACAATTACAACCGACCAAGCACTTGCCAATCCCTATAATTCTCTTCTAACCATCGGGCGGAACAATTTTCTGAACAACTCGTTCCTTGACAATACCATTACCGATACACACTTCAATAATCCCGACCGCCGTGGTCGCTTGATGACATTTATGGCGCGATTGAGCAAAGATTACGGTATTCAGCCCAAAGGCATCGGCGTAGATGAGCAAACTGCTGTTTGTATTGACCAAAATGGTAGCGCCCGGGTCTATGGCATTGGCACGGCATTCTTTCTGCGTCAGCGTACAACGACGACCACTCCGGAAACGTGTGTTTCAGGTACTTCGCTGGATTGGTATCGCAGCAAACAAGCGGTTTCGGTCTATAAAATCACGGGCTCCTCAAGCGGTGCAGGCCCCTTCAGCGTAAGCACATGGAGCGGAAGCGGCGGAAGTAGTCAGTTCTACTATGTTGATAGAGGAACGCTCGGAGTATCGTACTAACTTTCCGAAGCGTGTTAAACGAAATGTTGATGAATTTGCTTTTGGGTGAAGCATCATAAAACCTCAATGAACCATGCAAAAGCCTCTTTTCCACAAAGGAAAAGAGGCTTTTGTATTTTTACTTTTTGTCTTGGGTCAAAGTACACGACAATTTTTCGTCAGATTCCCCGCCAAGCCTGATAACAAGGGAGCATGCTCCCTTGTTTGACAAAGCGTGTATCTGTCAGGTTGGGAAGCAATTTTGTTGTGTACGATAGTCTGGGTTTCACATCTCCGCAACAATCTTGCTTTATCACGCATTATAGACGTGTGCAAAGACCGTTGTAGCAAATTCGTCAATGGTTGTCGGGGTCGTGCTTTCGGCGGTGCGCACTTCGGTATTAAACACACCGGAGTTGATACCATCGGACATAGCAATAAAGGCATCGGCAACGCTTTCCGAGAACCCATTCTGTACCATGCCGCCACGAGCTTGGTCGTACGGGAAAGCAATATAATTCAAATCCGGTTTGCCGATGGCAGCGCCAAGCGTTTTGGTGATTTCGTTCATGGAATAATCTTTTGCTCCTAAAATCGGGAGTACGGATTTTCCGGTGAAATCAAGAGCCGAGAGTTTTTTTATTGCCACTTCTGCAATATCTTTCGTGGCTACGAGTGGGTAGGCAATATCGCCCTTGATAGCACCGCCATTGATACCCATTCCCTTAATCATGCCAATATTGCCGAGAAGATTTTCCAAGAAATACGAGGGGCGCAAATGAAGAACATTCACACCATCCAGCGCATTCAAGCGCTTTTCCTGACGTGCCAAGCCCGCCACAATACCCGTTTTTTCTTCGGTATGTCCGCCAACACTGCTGATGTTGACCACATACTTCACGCCCGATGCTGTAATCGCGCTTGTAATGGATTCGCCAATCGCATTTTGTTCTGCCGTAACGTCCGGAGCGCCATAACCGGTAGAAATCATTACCAGTACAGCTTTCGAGCCGGTAAATGCTTTGGTTAAAAACGCAGTGTCTTTTGCATCTCCCGCGAACACTTCTGCTCCTTTTGCGGCAAAAGCCTGTAATTTATCTGCCGAGCGGGCAATCACGCGAACTTTTTCGCCTTTTGCCAAGAGTGCTTCCGCGACTCTGCTGCCGATGTTTCCGGTTGCGCCAAGAATGGTGTACATAAATACTCTCAAAAAAATATAGTAAAAAAATAGAGGAACATTTGATACTTCAAAAATAACCCTTATATTTGTTTTAGGCAAGTATGCACTAAAAAGTGCTTAACACACTAAAAAGAGAGTATTGGATAAAATCAAGGAGTTTTGACCGATGAAATTTCAACTCAAGGACAAAATTTATTTCTGCCCGATGCAATTAACGATGGAAGTTCTGGGCGGAAAGTGGAAATTGCTCATTCTCTGGCAACTCCAGCAAGGCACAAAGCGCTACGGAGAGCTTCGCAGCTCCATAGAGGACATTACTCACAAAATGCTCACGCAGCAGTTACGCGAACTCGAAAGTGATGGTATCGTGCATAGAGAAGTATTTCATGTCGTGCCGCCGAAGGTGGAGTATTCCCTCACTGAGACGGGCAATCGGTTGCTGCCGGTATTTGCTTCGATGTCCGAATGGGCGGATATGTTCCGCATAGAAGAAGAGCCGAAAAAAACGTCAAAGTCCGCGCAATCATCAAAATCATCGAAGATAGTCGCTGCACTCAAAGTGCGGAAGCAGGCGGCATAGCGCCCTGTAAACAAAAAATGATTATGGCACACAACAGGCAACGCTACATTCCATCTTGGAGGCTCCCGATTTGACTAATCGGTGTATTGGTCTCAGCTACCGTGAGGCGGTGCGGAGAGCGCTTGGTTTATGAATATAAGCAAACCCAAGGTATCGTCTTTGCTTTTGAGCCAGATTTTGTGTAGCTTCGTAGGCAAATTTTCATTTTTTTTATCCTTTTCTATGGAGCTATAATGAGTATTTTCGGCGACATCCTTTCCAAACTTGGTATTGGTAATGACAAAAAAGAAGCGGATGCTTCTACACCCGCCGCTGCACCTGCTCCTGAAGCTGCTTCTACGGCTACCCCCGAAAGCGCACCTGCTGTAACAGCAATCAGTGAGGTTGATGTTGTGGCTCAACTGGAGAACCTTGCCCAGTCCCATGCAGAGAAATTAAATTGGAAAGTCTCCATCGTTGACCTTCTGAAATTGTTAGGGATTGACAGTAGTCTGACTGCTCGCAAAGAATTGGCAACAGAATTAAGCTGTCCGGAAGATAAAATGGGAGATTCGGCACAAATGAATATGTGGCTGCACAAAACCGTGCTACAAAAATTAGCGCAAAATGGTGGCAATATTCCTGCCGACCTGTTGAATTAAAGGGGCAATTCTTTTTGAGAATGTAACCTGCTGAATGTGGCTTGTAAGCCTGTAACGGTCTTCGTTACAGGCTTTTTTTAGCTGTTTTGTGCGACGGGACGCGCTTGGGCGTTTTACCTATCGTGAGGTGGTATGCCGGATGCTGAGTTTGTGAGTAGTAAGCATCTGGACGGTAATACTTGGAACACAGACAAGAATGTCTGTGCTACCAAAGCCAGATTTTATGCCGTAGCACAGACATTCTTGTCTGGGTAGATAGTTCAAGATAATTTCGTTCAATACCTTACATCCAAAAAAATCTAAACCACGTGAACACGATACAAATAATTCGGTATATTGGCAATGGTAAGCAATAGTTGAATTTAGGATGTAAAGCACCATGAAGCAAAAGAAATTAGCTACCAATATTGAATCACAGAGCAAAACACAAGAGCAGTCTGCACAGAGTACCTATTCCCATCCGAAGTTACATTCTACGGGCGAAAGTAGTATTCCGCACCAGTCCCATGATGGTCAAGTATATCAGATAGAACTTGAAATACAAGTTGATGGGTTGCGCGAAGCAAAAGCAGAAATCGAAACGCAACTTCAACGGTATATCAAACTCTATGACGATTTGTATGACTATGCACCTGTTGGTTATTGCACCATTGCACGTGATGACGGAATAATTCTCAGAGCGAATCTTGCTTTTGCGGTATTGCTCGGTCTTCAGCGAGAAGACCTTGTGGAAAAGCGCTTTCTTTCTGTGGTCTCAGAAGAATCACGTTCTCTCGTGAGCGAAGTATGGGCAAATATTTTTTCCACCGGCGGGATGAATAAGCGATCATGTACTGTGCTGTTACTTCGTGCATGGAAAGAACCATTTTGGGTACGCATTGACGCTACGCAGGACGAGGGCGGACAATCGTGCGAGATGGTGATGGTGGACATCAGCGAAAACAAAAAAATGGAAAGAGTCTTGCATCAAAACGAAATGGAGTTGTATGCAACACTACAAGCGCTTTCGGATGGCGTTTTGATGCTTGATAATACATCAGCTGTTCGTATGTGTAACACGCAAGCCGAAAAAATTCTGGGTCTAAATGCTGCGCAAATTATTGAGCAAACACCTGTCGAACTAGGCTGGCGGATAGTGTATGAAGATGGAAGACCAATTGATGAGGTCTTTTCTTCTCGAAATGCCAAGCGCAGCTCCATATTGTCTCCCATTGAAGCAGTAATAAATGCTAGTGCGGAACAGCCCGATACTACAATCGGTCTGCACAAAGCGCCCGGCGCTATGCGGTGGATAAACGTTCAATCCAGACCACTTTCTTTGTACGGCAATTCGGAATTACGCGGAACAATTATTGTCTTGACCGACATCACCGAGCGACGACTACTCGTGCAGGCTCTACGTGAATGTGAGCGGCAAAAGCAGATATTGGAACGGGAATATGACCAAAATTTATCACAGAGTAGTACAAATAACGACAATGTTGTTCCATCTCCTTCTGCCAGTGCGCCGTTCAAAGAGGCAGATGTGCCAAAAACGGACTACATCACTATCTCAAGCGCAACACAAGGGAATATCATGCTTGATGCACGAAAAGATGTTCTCTATTTGGAGGGCGCAGATGATTATACGCTCTTCGTTACAAGCGTCGGCAAAGAATATTTGACCTTCGGTACTCTTGGTAAATGGGAACAACGCCTCTTTCCGCAGGGTTTTATTCGTGTTCACCGCTCTACTATTGTGAATTTCCACGCTATTTATTCGTGGCACTATGAAAATAAAAATATCGTTCTCAATATGCGTGACGGCAAGCAAATACGAGTCTCGAAGAGCTATAAAGCATATTTCCTTTCGTATGTTCGCTGATTCACCGATTCATTCACCGAGTCAAGGGAGTGATTGACCGACAGGGAGAAGCAGTCGGTAGAAACTCGCTGGGAATAATCTTCACAAAATGACAAGTTTGGTCTAACACGCTACCTGTTATACCAAACTTATCGTGAGCGAGCATGAGCAGCAAATCCACAACGCAGCATGGGCACATAGAGGAAATGCAAGAATTGGTGAATGATTTCATCCATGAGAGTATTGCAAACCTTGAGCGCACCGAACAACTTGTCGAATCCTTGGGTACAGACGATATCCAGCTCATCGAACAAAATATTCGGATTCTTTTTCGCACCTTTCATACGATTAAAGGGGTAGCCGGCTTTTTACAATTTGCCGTTATGCAGGCATTGACACATGAAGCCGAAACCCTTTTCGACGGCATCCGCAAACGCCCCACTCGCCAAAGTGAACCCGTGCTACAGGCTATCTATCAAGCATTCGATTGTATTCGGTATATTATTCGGGAAGTTGAGAAATACGGGACGGATACAAGTGCTCGTGAAACGGCGGAAACTATCACTGCACACATCCAACAATTTATCGTGCCGAATGAAAGAGTTGACCTTGATGGCAATATCGTGTCGTCCCGTGCCAAACCTATTCATACCCCCAAGCCTGTGCCAACGGCAATCACTCCTCCGCCAATTCATGCCTCTGATAGTGCTTTTCTCCGTGAAAAAGTAGCACTCCTGCATACGGCAGTAAACAAAATTGTTCCCACTGATGATTCACGCTTACAAGAAGTGCCTGCCGAAGCTATGCGTGAATATGTCCGCCATATTCATCGGCTCATTGCGGAACTCTGTGAAAGTCCCTTTCTACCCCAAGATTCAGAACCACATATTATCGGTCAGGGTGTTTCCGTTTTTTCTGATATGATGGCATCGGGCGATGTAGCGCTAAATGAAACGACACTGGTGACGCTTCATGCGCAAGTTCATGGCTTTGTGGAAGCTCTTGAAGTATATGTGCAGGAATATTCGATAAGCGATATACTCGCGCACGCAGAAGAAAATAATTCTCACGATGCTCTGCTGCATTTGCAGCAAGTCGGCGCAGACGCGAGCACGGCACAGGACGATATGAACAAAGCCGTACACTACACTGACCGTTCAGAAATTCGCGTGGAAACCGTCAAACTTGACCGCCTATTCGATTTGATGAGTGAACTGGTAACGCTGCAAACAATGACACTGAACAATCCCGACCTTCACGATTTAGACCTCCCGAATTTCCAGAAATCTGCCGCGATGCTTGCCAAGAATATTCGCCAACTCCAAGGCGTAACGATGTCTATGCGCATGACACCGATAGAAATTCTATTTGCCAAAATGAAACGGATTACCCGCGAAGTATCCTCGCAACTCGGCAAGCGCGTTGAACTCAAGATGAGCGGTGCGGATACGGAACTGGATAAAAATGTCATTGAATTGCTCTTCGATCCGCTTGTGCATATTCTTCGTAATGCCATTGACCACGGTATTGAGTCGCCCGAAAAGCGGGAGCAGGCAGGCAAATCTGCAACGGGGGTGATACATCTCAGTGCTCTCTACGAAGGGAATGAAATTCTCATCGGCATACGCGATGACGGCGGAGGGCTGAATCGCACAAAAATTCTTCACCGCGCCATTGAACGCGGTATTGCGCCGCAAAATGCAGAAGCACTCACAGACGAAGAAATATGGAATTTCATTTTTGAGCCCGGCTTCTCAACAGCGGAGACCGTGACCGATGTTTCCGGTCGTGGCGTTGGGATGGACGTTGTGAAGCAGAATATCGGACAAATGCGCGGCAGTGTGCAGGTGCGTTCGCGCGAGGGAAAAGGCACCACTGTTACCTTGAGGATACCGCTCACGCTTGCGAGTATGGATGTGATACTGGTGCGCGTCGGCGATACGCACTACGCAATTCCGATTGGTTTCGTTCGGCAATCGTTTCGCCCGGAACCGGCAGACATCACCACGACGATGGATGGCTTAGAAGTGGTGCGGGTGCGTGAGACACTCTACTCGATTGTGCGACTCCACGAACTCTTTCAGCAGCGAACAGATAACGCAGCGATAGACCAAGGCATTC
>JANYDO010000518.1 GCA_025363605.1 Candidatus Kapaibacterium sp. | reverse complement strand
TTCTGAAAAATCTCGCCCCGAAAAAGCAGCATGGATGCTCTTTGCGGGATTTGTCTGTTTGATAGCGGGGGGAGTGTGGGATTGGTATATGCCGATTAACAAAAGTCTCTGGACAAGTTCATACGCGGTCTTCATGGCTGGTTGGGCATTACTGATGTTTGGTTCATTCTATTGGATTATTGATGTGCAGGGATGGCAAAAGTGGGCGAAGTTCTTTGTGGTCTATGGCATGAACGCGCTCGCAAGCTACTTTTTGTCAGTGATGGTGATGAAACTCATCACGATCTTTACGGTAACGCAAGCCGACGGAACGCAACTTGCCATGAAAAACGCTTTCTATAACGCCGTTTTTGTGCCGATGTTCTCAAGTCCACTTAATGCCTCACTTGCCTTTGCGGTGGCGTATAATCTGGTGTTCTGGGCTATCGCCTACGTTTTGTATAAGCGTAATATCTTTATTAAAATTTAATTTTTTTTGAAACGTGAAAGGGAAAACAGCTATGATGACAATGCAACATCCTCGATGTACTTTCGGTACAATGCTTGCAAATGCTTGCGTTTGTACGATTTTAGTGCTGGGTATCAGCTTGCTTCACACTGTCAATCCTGCAACGATAAGCGCACAGCAATCCTCCGCGCACCCGCATCTGAAAGCAACTGCTCTTCACGAACAGGCACATAAATACGCGCACACCAAGATTTCGCCGTGTGAGCAAGAAGCAACAGCCGAAGCATCAAGCCATTTAGGGCAGACCATTATTTCGGATAAAGTACCTTGTCCGGGAAACAGTATGGGTATCGAAGCCGAGCCGCATCTTGATCCAAAAGCGTTAATGAGCAAAATCGCCTACCCACCGTCATTGAAATCCGCCAAGAAAGAAGCATGGGTATCGCTGATGGTGCTTGTCGATGAGAAAGGAAAATTTGACCGTCATATGCTGGAGTGCGTGAAGGCTTTTAATCCGAAAAATACGAAATGGGATGCTGAACTGAGCGTCGAAGAAATCGAAGCACTTGAGGCAAATGCGGTGGCAGCGCTCCAAGCCGTTACTTTTGAACCCGCAAAGCGTGAAGGCAAGCCTTCGCAGTGCTGGACAAGAATTCCTATTCACTACCGTTTGCAGTAACCAATTATGGAAACACCCCTTCGTTCTTGCTCAGTTTTTGTGATGCGCGTTGTTCGTCATTGGTACAAAAACATTCCCGTTGGTGCAAGGTGGACTCTTGTATGGATGCTTGTCGGCTTTGTAATCACTTCCTTCGCACCGCCTCAAACCTCGCAGCAAGCCGTTTCTACGCCGACCTACACGGTGCAGCATACGCGAGGATCCATGACAATAGACGGCATTCTCAATGAAGAATCGTGGCTGAAAGCTGCATCCACGGGCAATTTTGTTTTAACCGATAGTCTGGGAAAACCACAATCAAGCACCAATGCAAAGGCACTGTGGGACTCACTCAATCTCTATATTGCTTTCGAATGTGCGGACTCTGACATTATTGGGCGAATGACACGCAGAGACGCTAAACTCTGGGAAGAAGAAGTAATTGAGGTCTTTTTTGCGCCCGCTTCGCCCGAAAAATTTGGTTATACCGAAATCGAAATTAGTCCCGCCAATGCCGTGCTGGACTTGTACGTCCGCGAAGTACGAGGTTTTATGCCTGTTGCTTTGCCGTACAATACCTACACTTTGAATATCCGATCGGCAACGCAGATACGCGGAACAATCAATAATTCTACTGACAAAGACACAAGTTGGACGGTCGAAATGGCGCTGCCGTTAGCGGATATCCAACCCGTTAATTTGCCGCCGATAGCTGATGGCGACAAGTGGCGGATGAATTTTTATCGGATTGACCGTTTTCCTACCAAAGAATTGTCTGCGTGGTCGCCGACGCTGGTGAATAGATTCCATGTGCCGACACGTTTTGGCGAGATAGTTTTTTCGATGAAGCTCGTGGGAGAGTAGGCTAAATCAGGCTTTGACGGGTGATAAAAAAATGCTAGTTTGTGCTGTATAACTTGTGCCAGAGTTGGCTCTCTTCTTTGTACTCTTCCCATTATAAAAAATGCGCTTTGTCAATCCCAAAAATGATGTCGCCTTCAAAAAAATCTTTGGTGACCGCAATAAACCTGAGATTCTGATAAGTTTTATGAATGCTGTCATGGGGCTACGTGGTCAGCAGCGCATAACGTATATTGAAATCCTGAGTCCCTTACAAGCACCGCAAATAGAGGGCTTAAAGATGACCACGCTTGATGTCCGCGCCCGCGATGCTTCCGGGAAATCGTTCATTGTCGAGATGCAAGCAAATGCTGAAGATGCTTTTGAGAAACGGTCACTTTTTTATACTTCCCAAGCGTACGTCAGCCAACTGGAGAAAGGTAGTAAATATGCCGAATTGCAGCCGGTGTATTTTATTGGAATTTTAGACTTCAACTTGTTCACCGGCTCCGACTATCTCACACGGCACTTATTGCTCAATTCTCAGACGTATGAGCAGTGCCTGAAGGATTTTGAGTTGTATTTTATCGAACTCAAAAAGTTTACGAAGGGCTTGGAGGAGCTGGAGAGTACGCTTGAAAAGTGGATATATTTCATGCGCCATGCTGATGACTTTAACGAAGCGCCCGCGACGCTTAGCAGCGATAGCGAAATTGCACAGGCATTCGAGCAGGCAGCACGGTACAAGTGGACGCGGGATGAGCTGGATGCCTACCAGTATTGGGAATTTGAGCGCTTAAAATTTTTATCCGTAGAGGACGAACTTGTTACTGCTCTACAAGAAAACAGCAGATTACAAGCGGAGATGGAGCGTCAGCAAGCGGAGATGGAGCATCAGCAAGCGGAGATGGAGCGTCAGCAAGCGGAGATGGAGCGTCAGCGAAATATTACACTATCTGCTATTCGCGCCCTTGCCGCCTCCGGTATGGCTTCTGAGGCAATTGCCATAACGTTGAATATTGCGCCGGAGCAGGTAACGGCAGCACTCCGGATACCATGAAATTATTACCGATAATTCCTTTCCCTTCATTTTTTCATCACATTGATTGTGTATGCAAATCCAACCCGATTCCCCCGACCAGCGCCGTAGAGAGCGCATCCCGACTCGTCTTTTTTCTAATTCCGTTGATGCTTCCAAAGCAGTAGCACTGGAAATTGCCGACCTCATTAAGGAAAAAGCCAAAATTGGCAAAAATGCCGTGCTTGGCTTGGCAACAGGTTCCACGCCCACTCGTGTCTATGACGAACTCGTGCGGATGCACAAAGAAGACGGACTCAGCTTTCGCAATGTCGTCACGTTCAATCTCGACGAGTATTTTCCCATTGAGCCGGACGCGCTTCAAAGCTACGTTCACTTTATGAATGAGCATCTTTTTAACCACGTGGACATCAAACGCGAAAACGTCCATATTCCCGACGGGCGGCTTGCTACATCACAAGTACCGGCTTTTTGCGAGTATTACGAAAAAGAGATTGATAGGGCGGGCGGCATTGATATTCAAATCTTGGGCATTGGGCGGACGGGGCATATTGGTTTCAACGAGCCGGGTTCGGGTTCGGATTCGCGGACGCGTATGATTACACTCGACCGCATGACGCGCATTGACGCAGCGAGTGACTTTTTTGCCGAAGACAACGTGCCCCGCCGCGCTATCACGATGGGTGTGGGGTCAATTATGGGCGCACGGCGCATTATCCTCATGGCGTGGGGCGAGGGCAAATCACGCGTTATCCAGAAAACCGTCGAAACCGACGTGAGCGATTCCGTTCCGGCAACCTTCTTGCAGCGCCATTTTAACACCCTTTTTGTTCTCGACGAAGCCGCCGGAGCAGAACTAACACGTATCAAAACGCCGTGGCTCATTGGTTCGTGCGACTGGACGGAGCAGCGTGTTCGCGGCGCGGTGGTCTGGCTCTGTCAGCAAGTGAAAAAGCCAATTTTGAAGCTGCATGACGAAGATTACAACGAACACGGTATGGGCGACCTCCTGACGGCTCGCGGCACGGCATACGACATCAACATTCACGTTTTTAATCAACTGCAACGCACGATTTCCGGCTGGCCCGGCGGCAAACCCAACGCTGACGACTCGAACCGTCCCGAACGCGCAAAGCCTTTCCCCAAGCGCGTGGTACTGTTTTCGCCGCACCCCGACGACGATGTGATTTCGATGGGCGGCACGTTCATTCGCCTTGCTGACCAAGGACACGAAGTCCACGTTGCTTACCAGACTTCGGGCAATATTGCGGTCTTCGACGACGATGCTATTCGTTTTGCCGATTTTGTAGTAGATATGAACAGGCATCTGGGTTTCAACTCGAAGGAGTCCGAGAAATTTTACAAAAAAGTGCTGGATTTCCTGCATAACAAAAAGCCCGGACAGATTGATTCTACGGAGGTGCAGGAAATTAAGGCGCTTATTCGTCAGGGTGAAGCGAAGGCGGGCTGCCGCGCCAGTGGTGTGCCGGACAGCAACGCACATTTCCTCAATATGCCGTTCTATCAGACCGGAACAATTAAGAAAAATCCGATTGGCGAAGAAGACATAAAACTCGTGATGGACTTGCTGAACAAAATCAAACCGCACCAAATCTACGCCGCAGGCGACCTTTCCGACCCGCACGGAACGCACCGTGTATGCTTGGCAGCTATCATGGAAGCGGTGAAACGCATCAAAGCAAGCAACGCAAAATGGATAAACGACTGCTGGGTGTGGCTCTATCGCGGCGCTTGGCAGGAGTGGGGCGTTGACCAAATCGAAATGGCAGTGCCGCTCTCGCCGCAAGAGGTGATGCGCAAGCGCAAAGCCATCTTCAAGCACCAATCCCAAAAAGATGCGGCGATGTTCCCCGGCTCGGACAAACGCGAGTTCTGGCAACGCGCCGAAGACCGCAACCTCGCCACCGCCAAAACCTTCGACCTACTGGGGCTGCCAGAGTATTACGCAATGGAAGCGTTCGTGAAGTGGAAAGAGTAAGGCGATGCGGAGGGAGCATCAGATGACAGGCGACATGCGGGCGGATTACAGATACGAGGGTCTACACCTGACCTGTGACCCGGC
>JANYDO010000472.1 GCA_025363605.1 Candidatus Kapaibacterium sp. | reverse complement strand
TGCGCCGGCTGAGCTCCTCCACCCGTTTCTCAAGGGCATCAAGACGAGCAAGCAGCGTTTTCATAAACGCTACCGTTGTGTCTTCGCCTTGACGATATATCGCACGAAGGTCGCTATCACTGTATTGTTGCATATCTTCTTGTCAATGCGATTTGTATGCCGCTTTTTTTTGACCTAAACAGTTACACCTAAACAGTTACAAAATAAAAAACCCAAGACACATATTGAAGCAAATCAAATGCTTGTACCATAACGTTAAACGCCTGTACGCTTTTCGGAACGTGCAGGCGCTTTTTTTATTCGAGATGCGTAAGAATTATCTGTGGATTTCCAAAAAAAGCATATAAATTTACAGGCTGTCTCCGCTATTAGGTTGCACAGCGTTTTGTTCGGAATTTTGGCAGCATTTTTCGGTTTTCATGAAACTGTTTACGAATTTTTATTCTACCGATACTGATTGGGCATATTCTACCAGATGCCTCAACGTTCTCGTATGCCTTGTGGTATTCGGGGCGTTCTCGATTGCTAGGGCGCAACAGTTCGTTCCACCCACCGAACCCGGCGTGGTGTATGCAAATGTCGGCGGCAAGGATTTGCTGCTGGATGTGTATGTGCCTGAAAATCCACAAAAGCCTACGTTTCCTGTGATTGTGTGGCTGCACGGCGGGACGTGGTTCTCAGGAAATAAAAATGGTTTCGGTGTCAATTATGCCGCTTCGATGGTCAAAAGCGGTTTTGTTGTTATCTGTGCAAATTATGTTACTAATGATCGCTTTCCTGCTCAACTGCATAACTGCAAAGCCGTTATTCGCTGGATTCGTGCTAATGCAGGGCGCTTCAAAATGGACACCACGAAAATTGGTGTCTGGGGCGAAGGTGCGGGCGGACATCTGGCAGCATTACTTGGCTGCACGGCGGATGTCAAAACTGCCACTTCGGGCGATGTGACCATAAACATAGAAGGGAACGTCGGTCCGCATATTGGCTTTTCAAGCCGCGTTCATGCTGTTGCGGATTTATATGGACCGACCGATTTTTTGAAAATGGATGATAATGCCGTCGAAGGGTGTGCAAGTCCAATCATTCATAATCAGCCAACATCACCAGAGGCGCTATTACTGGGCGCTGCTATCACAACGATTCCCGATAAAGTAAAACTCGCCAATCCAATATTTTATGTCACAAGCGACGACCCGCCGTTTCTTATTCAGCACGGAATGGCTGATTGTAATGTTCCCCCCAATCAAAGTGAGCTTTTAGATGAGGCATTGAATAAGGTAGGAGTTTCTTCGACACTTGATTTGTTGGACGGGTATCGCCATTGGGATAGTGGGTTTTACTCGTTTGGCAATTTACGTCGCATCCGCACTTTTTTTGAGCAGGCGTTTTCTCCAAAACCTGCTGCCTCGAATACGCAAGAAGATAATTCGCGCTAAGGGCTTCCACTCCTTCTCAAAAGCGCTTGCCGTTCTATTTTTTACCTTTCTTTTATTCTTCCACCTTTCCATTTTTCTCAATGCTCACTGTTGCTATTACTCGTACTGCTACTGGTTTTGATGATATTGCCTTGCCGCACTATGCCACCCAGGGCGCAGCCGGAGCAGATATTCGTGCTGCACTTACTGAGCCAGTGACCGTGCCTGCGGGCGGCGTGGCGATGATTCCTACTGCCATTGCTGTTCATATTCCCGACGGATACGAGATGCAAGTGCGCTCACGGAGCGGTTTAGCAGCCAAGCACGGAATCTTTTGCCTCAATGCGCCCGGCACAATAGACAGCGACTATCGCGGCGAAATTAATGTCATTCTGGCAAATTTTGGCAAAGAAGCATTCACGATTGAGCGCGGCGACCGCATTGCACAGCTTGTTGTGGCGAAGTACGAACGCATTATCTGGAAAGAAGAAGACCAACTGAGCGATACAACCCGCGGCACAGGTGGATTTGGTAGCACGGGAAAACAGTAACGAATTATTTTTCACGAAGGTCACATTTTCATGAGAACACGAAGAGGAACGGCAATTGTCGAAACGGAGCAGGGAATTTTGGTCAATGCAATGGAGCGAGATTCATTTTTGCTGCCGGGCGGCGGGGCGAACTTTCGTGAAAGCCGTCTCTCGGCGGCGGTGCGAGAACTTTACGAGGAAACAGGTTTGAAGGCTTTCCACGCGATGTTTCTTTTTTCTTTCCAATCCAAAAAAAATGACCACAAAGTATTTTGGGTACAAGCAATCGGCGTACCGCGCCCGATGAGCGAGATAGAGCGCATCGGGTACTATGACAATCATGTTATTACGCATATTTCCGACCGTAAAGGAACACAATATCGCAACGTCGGTATCGAACACGCATCTGATAGTACACGGGAAATTATTCGACTTTTCGGGGAATATAAAATGCAGCACCAAGATTTTTTTGCGGCGATGGAACGATATGCACATCGCATAGAGCAGCATTACGATAAACATTCATTTTTAGCGGGTGAGCCGCTCTATCCTAAAAACGGCTTGCCAGTACAAGAAGATATCCAACAAGACCAAGAACCGCACTCGTAGGATGTTGCCATGTCCACGGGCGACTTTTGGGCATGAGCGTGAGTGCGCAGAGCGTGAGCAAAAGTGCCGGATGAAAAGAAAATATCGTCGTTGCAAGTGCTGTGGCAAAAACTATAAAGTACAAGATATGGTGCGCTTTGCCGAAATGAAAAAGTTGTAACTGCGCTGTAATGCCGACCGCCATATTCAGGCAATACAAGCCAAACGCTACATAGAAAACTACATCAAGCATTTAGGGGTTATCCTTCAAAAATTCTTGAAGTGCCCGGTTCTCCGCCGGAATCCGAATGAAAAGCAAAATCACTGCGTTTGCAATACTCGCCGCCAATGCTGTTTTCCATGCGCCAAAGATGAGGGGAACAGAAGCCAGTTCTAATGCGACCGCCACATAATTCGGATGTGTGAGATAGTTGTACGCTCCCCGCCGAACTCGCGCTGCTCCCGGAACGACCAAAATACGTGTGTTCCATGACGTGCCTAAACTCCAGATTGCCCAATAGCGCAAGCCCTCAGCTGCAAGAAAAACCATGATAGAAGCGACCGTCATAATCAGCATTCCGACTTCACCATCTGCCCAAAGTTCAGGATTGCGAGCATTCAACCAACCTTCAACGAGCCAACCAAGCATCCACGAGACGTGCAGCACAACAAATACGAAATAATGCTCTGCTCCGAATTCTTTTGCGCCAGCAGCCATTGCTAAGGCGCGATTTTTCTCGGCGAGTCGCAATTCTAAAAGTCGCTGTGCGGCGATGGCGAGAAAAATAAATACTAAGAGAATACTCATGGTTGATGTCAATTCAAGATTAGTTGCAATGGTGTTTACCAAAATTAGTAACGAAAGAGAAGAAATTCAGCGCTGAAGCCGGGTCCGAGTGCCATCATAATTCCTAGTTCATTTGTTTTTGGGGTTGTGGCAAGAAATTCTTTGAGCGCAAAGAGTATCGACACGCTCGACATATTTCCATGATGGCGCAAGACATTATGCGCTGTTTGGAGTTGTTCTTGTGAAAGATGGAGGCTTTCCGAATACGCCTGAAGCACCTTTGCTCCGCCTGCGTGAACAACGTAATGTTTGATTGCGTTTTGCTCAATGCCCCATTCCGTGCAGGCTCCATGCAAAAGCGCGGGTAAATTATTCCGAATGAGCGTAGGAATATCGCGGGAAAAGCGAACCTTCAATCCGGTTTCGATAATGTCCCAACCCATGATGTCTTCGGAATCGTCGAACAAATAACTGTAGGAAGCAAGGATGGATAAGCCTTCCGAAGCATTGTCAATTTGAGCATCGCCGCTTTGAGCGTCGTTACTTTGAGCTTCATCATTTTTCAAAAGAACAGCTGCCGCACCATCAGCAAAAAGACTGGCGGCGATTATATTCGATTTAGAAATGTCATTGCGCTGAAATGTGAGGCTGCAGAGTTCCACTCCCACCATAAGCGCGAACTTTCCTTTCGGCAGCGTGCGGGCAAGTTCCGAAGCTCTCGCCAAGCCTGACACACCACCCGCACACCCCAAACCCCACACAGGAATCCGCTTCGTTGTATTTGGCAAGTGCAGCGCTTGTATGAGTTTTGCGTCCAAACTCGGCGTAGAAATGCCGGTGGTGGAAACGGCAATCACCATCGCAATATCATTGCGGTTAATACCGTTGCGGTCAATGGTGGTATTTGATAATAGTGTTTCTGATGCTTCGATGATAAGTGAGAGAGCCGTTTCCACAAATGCAGCACTGGAATCCACAAACGTTTGCTGCGTGGCAAACCACTCAAGCGGCTTAGAAAAATAGCGGCTTTCAATCTGCGTGTTTTCAAAGACGGGCAGCAAGCGGTCAATACCTTTGTACTCGCCCGAAAAAAGATTCCGCACGAGGTCGCGTACATCGGACTGCAAGACTTTATGCGGCGGAACGGCTGTGGCAAGTCGGATAATCTGAGCGTGAGGCATGAAGTTCGGGAAGAAAAGCGAAATATTTTTTTAGATGGTGTTGCTGACCGACTGACGTTGCCACGCACCAAGCAGATAGACAAGTCCGATAAACAGCGAAACGAGCGAAAAAACAAGGTCTTTGATTTCCAAGTTTGCCCCTGTTTTGCCTTGCGAAAGCATAACAATTTGCACAATAATCGCCAAACCACGTGCGGAGTAAATGCCACCAATCAACCACAGTGCGGGCTGCACAAAAGGAAGCGACTTCAGAAAACCCGCACCTGAGAGTGCATACACGCCAAAAAGCGCAAAAAATGTCGTTACGCCAAGCGTTACAAGCGCAGGTTTGAACGAACCCGCGTGTGCGGCTTCGACCATTTCTTTGCCGGCAGCAAAATATCGGTACGCTTCTGCGCCGACAAAAATCATCACGATATGCAAGAGCGCAAGGGCGAAACTGAACGCTCCGGCGAGTGCAAGAAGGGTAGTGTAGGTCATGGCGTATAATCTCCTTCTTCCGGGGTTTCGCAGGTGTTACGGAAAGCAAGCTGCGAAAGGCGCTTGCGTTGGTTGCTCGTCCAGTCAATGCGCGGACGGTCACGCTTTTCGGGAAGATAGCCCAAGCGATACACTGCCATAAGTTCCATATCGTCGGGAACTTTCAATAGCGTTTTGAGTTCCTGCCACGCTTCGGGAATCTCCATCGGGGTCGAAACAAACTGAATACCCATGCCGAGTTCGCCGACCGTGAGCCACACATTTTCAATAGCCATGCCAAGCGAAAGTACGCAGTAAAAGCCGGAGAGTTCGCCCGGAATGTATTCCTCTTTTTTGAGAAGTGCTGCCAGCAGCAAGGGGCTTGCACCGACAAGTTTGGTATTGTCCGAGCCAAGCAATTTCGGTACGCCCAGTCCACGCATGACTTTGAGGGCAGTATCAGTAAAAATTTGCTTTATAAAAGGGCGGAGTGGTGCAGGGAGTTGGTCAATCAAGATTCCTTCGCGGCGTTCTTCCATTTCTTTTTCGTCGAAGCGGAAATATTTTTTGTAGCGTGAGAAAAAACGTCCCTCGTCAATCAGTTGCGTCATTGTGCCGCCGGCAAGTTCTGACACACGCTTCAGTATTGCGGGGTCATCTACCAGCACAAAACGCCACGGCTGGGAATTGAAATGACTGGGAGCGCGTCCTGCGGCTTCGATAAGTGTGTGCTGGTCTTTGAGAGAAACAGGGTCGGGCTTGAAATACCCGTTAGTGGTGCGGCGTGAGCGAATTGCATCGATAAGTTCCATGTGCTGACGAATAAGAGGGTGGCGAGAAAATACACACGAAAATATATTCATTTTTCCGACAATAGCCTACGAATAATCTGCGCCAAAGCAGGGTAAATACTTGTCTCTACATTTTTATTGCGAATCTTGTCAACCATTTTTGTCTGCCTCCCGGTCTTATCCTCTGAGTCACATTTTTTTTGTTTCACTTTGTACTGTGGAGAAGATATGAAAACGACAAAATCATTTCGACCGCTCTTTGCCGTAGCGGCAGCCTTATTCCTGGCGGGAGCGGTGTATGTATGGGCAAATTTCAGCGAACTCACAATTACTCCTCCAAGCGGCACATTGCAAGGCGTTGTTTTGAACGCTAGTGATTCTAAGCCATTGCAAGGCGCAACGGTAAGCATTGGCAAGCAGCACACTACACGCACGGACGCTCAGGGTGCATATACACTAAAGTTTGCGCCTGTCGGTGTCCATTCCGTGCGTATTTCGGCAAGTGGCTTCAAAACCGTTGTCATTGCTGATGTTCGCGTCATTGCAGATTCGGTGCAGCGAGTGAATGCGTGGTTATATCCGGGTGTGGACGAAAGCGAGCAACGCCCGACTGAAACAGCAGTAAATACCACACTAAACACCTTCGTAAATGATGAAATCTCAGCTAATCAGCAAAAGGTAGCAGCGCCCACTACGCAGGGTTTTGACGGCATCGCTTACGAGCGTGCGGAATCTTTGGGCGGGCGAGCAATGAAAAGCAAAGGGATGCTGGAAAGTATGAAAATGTCTACCGTACCGCTTGGTTATGCGCCTGCGCCGATTGAACGCGAGGATTCCGGCTTCAATACCGAAGATTATGCGCATCATAACGACAATGAATTTGCCGCAGCACTTCAAAATCCGCTATCTACTTTTTCGATAGACGTAGATAATGCTGCTTACAGCAATATGCGGCGCTTTTTGACAATGCAGCAACTTCCGCCCAAAGACGCAGTGCGCAGCGAAGAATTTATCAATTATTTCCGCTATGATTATCCGCAACCTTCGGCAAAAAGCGGAGAGCCATTTTCCGTCAATACCGAAATTTCTTCCTGTCCTTGGAACGCCGAGCATAAACTTGTGCATATCGGGCTGCAAGGCAGAGAAATTCCGGTGGCAC
>JANYDO010000452.1 GCA_025363605.1 Candidatus Kapaibacterium sp. | reverse complement strand
TTCTGAATCCGTGAAAATCCAATTCTATCCGCCCAATCCGTGTCCCAATCGCCTTACCCCACAGGCACAAGCTCAGTTTTATGTGCTTCATCAGCACAAATAACTGCCATGCTTACGATTTCGGCGACATCCGCCGTGCGCTCCAGCACGTGTACGGGACGATTCATGCCCATCATAATCGGACCGATATATTCCGCACCGCCGATGCTAAGAAGCAGTTTGTAGGCGATGTTGGCGGAATTAAGATCGGGGAAAATGAGGACATTTGCATTGCCTTTGATGGCGCTGAAAGGGAACTGTTCGGACACTTTCGACTCGTCAAATGCTGTATCTGCTTGCATTTCACCGTCAATGATGAGATGCGGGCGCTTTTGCTTCACGATTTGATACGCCTTGCGAACAGCTTTCGCGTTGCCTTCTTCGGAAGAACCAAAGTCGCTGAAAGAAAGCAGCGCCACACGCGGCTCAATATCGAAACGTTCCGCTACATCCGCTGTCATCATGGCAATATCGGCGAGGTCTTCGGCGCTAGGGTTCACGCTCACGGTCGTATCGGCGAAAAAGAGCGTGTCGCCTTGCTTCGTGATGATGATGTGAATGCCAGCCAAACGTGAATATCGCTTGTCCACGCCGATAATTTGCAGCGCAGGACGCACCGTTTCGTCGTAGCGCATATTCAAGCCCGAAATCATGCCGTCCGCGTCGCCCATTGCAACCATGAGCGTTCCGTAGTAAATGCGCCGCGTCAGAAGGCGTTGCGCTTGCTGCAAGGTCATGCCGCGCCGTGAACGCTTGTTCATCAAAAACTCTGCGTAGCGCTCAATATCAGGCGATTTCAGGGTGTCAATAATGCGTATGCTCTCCAGATTGATATTTTGCTCAGTGGCAATACGCTGAATCACCTCAGTGCGCCCAATTAAGATTGGCAGCGCAATGCCGTCATCGGCAATAATTTCCGCTGCACGGATAATTTTGGGTTCTTCGCCTTCCGTGAGCACAATACGCTTTTTATCGCTGCGCGACTGCAAACCGATAGCAATGTTGGAAAGCAATTGGCGTTTCTTTGCTTGCCGTCCTTCGAGTTGCTGCTTGTATGCTTGCAAGTCAAGCGTGGTGATACGCGCCACGCCACTATCAATCGCCGCTTTCGCCACCGCCGGAGCAACAGCCGTCAGAACACGCGAATCAAACGGCTTCGGAATGATATATTCTCTGCCAAAATGAATCGCTTCGCCCCCGTAAGCACGAAGTACCGAATCCGGTACGGATTCTTTTGTGAGCTTCGCTATCGCATAGACCGCCGCCAGTTTCATCTCGTCGTTGACTGCCTTTGCCCGAACATCCAGCGCTCCGCGAAAAATATACGGGAAGCCCAGCACGTTGTTCACCTGATTCGGATTGTCGCTGCGCCCTGTCGCGCAAATGATGTCGTCACGTACCGATGCGGCTTCGTAATAGGGGATTTCGGGGTCGGGATTGGCGAGGGCAAACAAAATCGGCTTTGGAGGCATCGAAGCGACCATTTCTTTCGAGATTAAACCGCCCTTGCTCAAGCCCAAGAACATATCGGCGAATTTCATCGCATCCACGAGCGAAATGTCTTTGTCGCCATTGATGAATGCGGCTTTGGGTTCGTCGGCTTCGATTTTACGACCTTTGTGAACTAAGCCTTTGCTATCGAACATGAAAATATTCTCACGCTTTACGCCCAGCTTAATGTACAGATTCGAGCACGCAATCGCCGATGCGCCTGCACCGCTCACGACCACCTTGATTTCATCCAGCTTTTTACCCTGAATCTCACACGCATTCAGTAAGCCCGCACTGCTAATAATTGCCGTACCGTGCTGGTCGTCGTGCATGACCGGGATGTTCATACGGCGCTGGAGTTCCTGCTCAATGTAGAAACACTCCGGAGCTTTGATGTCTTCAAGGTTGATGCCGCCAAAGGTCGGTTCTAAATTGGCAACCGTATTAATAAATTCTTCGGGGTCTTGCGTTTTGATTTCGATGTCGAATACGTCAATATCAGCAAATTTTTTGAAGAGAACGCCCTTGCCTTCCATTACAGGTTTACTCGCCGAAGCACCGATGTTTCCTAGCCCCAGAACGGCAGTGCCATTCGTAATTACGGCTACAAGATTACCTTTAGCGGTATATTCAAAGACCATTTCTTCATTTTCGGCAATCACGCGGCACGGCTCGGCTACACCGGGCGAATAGGCAAGCGAAAGGTCAAATTGAGTATTGCACGGTTTTGTGGGGATGACTTCAATTTTCCCCTTACGCCCCGATGAATGGTATTCCAGAGCTTCTTCTACGCGGATTTTACGCTGTTTCATAGTCAATGAGGAATTACGAATGAAGAATTACGAATGATTTATCTATTTTTTGAGAAAATGAATCAGAGAGCAACTCCGAACTACGCACATACGCTCGTACTTCGTCATTCCTCATTACGTCAGAGGTCAAGCCAGCGATAGAGACATTTTTCCACCGAGTCCATATCTTGCGGCACAAGTACGCCTAAGTGTTGGAGAAACTGCTCGGGGCGAAGCGCTGTCAAGCGCTGCGCATTAAAAACGCCTTCGCTGATGAAACGTGTCGTCACAGTCGCATCGAATTCCGTTTCGGCACTTCGAGCTTCGTGGGGAACGACAGCTACAATCGGCATGACACCGTCTTCATCCTCGCGGCTCACAATGAGCGCCAGCGATGGGGATTCATTCTCTGCAATGCGCACAAACCACACATCGCCACGATGAAACTGTTTCATAGCAAAAAACTCCTAAAAATCACACCGAAAGCTAAAAGAAGGGCTTCAAAACTCACTTATTCTCGAATGCTGGTAAAATACACGAAAAGCAACTCTTTTCAAAGTGTTTCTTTTTGGAGGCATTGCAGAATTGATAAAAAAAAAGACCAATCACGATATTTTTCATATCGTAATCGGTCTTTTTGTGAAAATATCACAATCAAGAGAATTATCGTACAATCTGTATCTGCTGCGTATGCGCTTCCTCTCCGTCTATACTCAAGCGCACGGTGTACGAACCACTGGCAAACCGTTCTACACGCACAGGTAGAGTATGCGTACCTTTCGGCTGCACCTGGCTGAGAATTGCCCCAACCTCTTGCCCGCGCACATCCACGAGCGAAAGCGTCACAAAACCGTCCTTTGCAAGGGTATATGCTATTTCCAGAACATCTCTCGCAGGATTGGGAGCAACGCCAAGCACCACTATCCCGGCAGAAGCACCCGAAATATAACGCTTCCCGCCTGCTTGTGAGGTCTTCGCTGTGAAGCGCCCTTCCACAACATCTGCTATTTGCAACGTGCCGTCGCCCCATCTCAAATCTTCCAGTACAAGCGCCGTTGCATCGGTGTTACCGGCTACTGCACGGCATGGAATCCTGAGCAGCACAGCACTCGTACCATTCCAAAACGTCGTCGGCACGGCACAGCGTTGAGAAGAATTATTCGGTGCCGCGTTGCGAATCGGACGGGCAGACGATGTAGAACCAAGCGCCAACACATTACGGTTAAAACGCAGCGTCGCCGAAAAGCTAGGAATACTTGATTTGAAAAGACGCGCACGGTCGTCATCACTTAGCCCGTCCAGATAGATTTCCACCATCACCTCACTGCCCGGCGGCGCATTTTCCGGCACTGCCCGCAGACCGATTTTTGCCACCACATCCGTCGGCAGCTTCGCACGTCCGTACTCCACAAGTGGTTTCGTCACGGTGTCCACCGTGGCTTGGCAATAGATTTCTTCTATGGAGGCAGCATTAGTACGCTCTGCTGTGAAGCGCAGCAACACTGCGGTTGTATCGCCCACGCCGATAAACGCCTTACCGTCCACATCCGCTCGAAAGCTGTACTCTCGTGCGCCCTTTCGGCGCTCTAGGCGGATAATCTCCGCTTCGCGGTCGCCCACATTCACCACTTGCACCGCAAGCAACTTCGTTGTACCGATAACACTCGTATCCGGTGCAGGTGAAATCAGCTTTAATGCGCCTCCCCGACCCAGAAGGCGATTTGCAATGGTCTGCGTTTGCACAGGCCTACTGCCTTCCGCCGTAAAGCTCACCGTTACGGCAGCGCTGATGGTTTCCAGCACAGTCGGCACAAAGCGCACCCGTACTTGGAGACTTGATTCGGCGGGAATCTCCACATTACCAAGACTTTCACACACAAACGCGGGATTGCTTGTCGTTATCTCGCCCACAAGACGAACCTTTGTCGAAGCAAGATTTCGCACGGTCAGCATACCGAAAGCAGTATCGCGGCGCGGCACTTTGCCGAAATCCAGACGCATTGCGCCCAGCGTGGTATTTGCTGCCGTCGTGAAATTACTGCTCGTCCAGCCCCCTTCGCCACGTGCATTTTCTGCGCGAACCCGCCAGAAATAGCGCGTTTCATTCAGAAGCGGGAAACCGTTCAGACCG
>JANYDO010000416.1 GCA_025363605.1 Candidatus Kapaibacterium sp. | reverse complement strand
TGCCAAAAGTTTTGCCTTCAGCGTTGAATATGCCTTCTATGATATTGACTGCCATGATGAATGTTTTTGGGGTAAAATTGTTCAATATTCTGTTTTTGTTCTATTGTGTGCGTTTGCTTTTACGGCTCAATTTCTATCGCTCAGGTTTTTATCGCTCAAGGTTCATTTTGAGTGCCACCAAAATCTGCCATGCGGTCATTCGGAAGTCGCCCGGCGGATTGATGGTCGTCAGAGGGAGGAGATATTGCAGCATGGGGCTGATACGAAAGCGCGTACCAAGCGGTATATCCGTACCGACGGTCAATGATGCCGCAAGCTGGAAAGTGTTCAGGGGAGCAAACGTAGAATCTTGTACCACAATGCGATTTGATTCCGTTGCGGAGAAATTTACTTCCGCTTCTTCGCCATTGGGCAAGCGCACGGTGCGGTCGAGGACAAATTTTGTGTGCGTCAGTCGGCTACTGGCTATGAATCCTCCTTGCAAACCAACTTGCACAAAGGGCTGAAAGATGCCGATAGTGAGCGGGTTCCATGTGAGGTAGGGTGTCAGCGTGAAGGTCGGGAAACTTGCTTCTGCCAGATGGCGAAATAAAATCGGTACCGTAAAAAACTGTGAGGGCTGCGCAAGCGACTGTACGCGAACATTCTCATACTCACGGAAAGCCGCGTTAATGCGACGGTCTTCGTACATCAGGCGTGCGCCGATGTTGATTGTGCCTAAGCGCCAGTTCGCATTCGGCGCAAGAAGGTTTTTTTCGTACATCAGCCCTACCACCAGTCCTGCCCCCACACCGCCCGTGAACGTACAAGGGCAACCGGTAGCAAAAGAACCGCTCTGCGCATAAAATCCCGGACCGGCGACAATGCCGACGACATCCGGCACAACGCGCCGTCCCAGCTCCAGAGGCGATGAGCCTTCGCTTTCCTGTGCGCGGAGAAGAGCGGGCGCAAAAAACGAGCAAAGACTTGCGAGGCAAGAATAGACGAGCAGTTTGCGAAAGGAAACAAGGGAAAAAAGCATACGAACACGTGAGAAGGTGGTGGAGAAAATGCGAACGACAGAAAATGAATAGACGAAAGAAACGGCAAGTTATCAAACGAATCAGAGATATACAAATTGGATTGTCGGAATTTCATCAAAAACTGAGACGCTCCCCGCCGTCAAATGTTTTAGAATGAAACGCGCCGCTCTCCTTCCAAGATTGTTCGCGCAATGTTTTCAAGGAAATGTGTATTTTGCCGTGCAGCATTGGCGCGTACTTACGCACTCCACGACCCTTCGCACAAGAATTGGTCTGGTTTTTGCAAGTAAGCACCAAGAAGCGTGAAGCATGGAGAGCTTTGCCCTTCGCTCTATATCGCCCTCATGTTTATCAAATTTGTAACGCCATGCTTTTTGCGTCTCGAATGTCAAAGGTGCTTTTGCGCAAAACGTTGTATCTCGTTTGTGCATGGTCAACGTTTTTTTCTTTTGCTCAAGCACAAACCCCACTACCGACAGCAGCACCTGATATTTTCATCGGCGTACAATCACCCCTAAAAAAGGGAGCCGCACAAACAAGTGTCGTAATGGAGTCATGGCAGTTTCCCACACAAAGTTGTGATGCACCTGTCAATGATCAACGCACACTTTGGATATATAGGAATAATAATCCACTTGATAGAATAGCTGGGCGTGTTTTGAGTGCACGGATTGTTGGGGTAAATGCTACTGAGTTTCGACTTTTATCACCATCAAGTTTCCCAGCATCAATATCCGCTTCGCAAGGAGTGAATATTCAACTAGAATTTTATACATCTGTTGTGGATATACCAAGGTCGGCTCAGTTAATCTTAGCGACCGAAGATTTGGGAGGAATTCCATCAGATACGGTTATTGTCAATTTAACGGGTATTCGTGTGCAGCGTAAATTTCAGCTTATCCAACAAAGATATGATTTTGGTACTCTTCCGCCCAATACTAGCGAAACACGAACTTTCTGGTGGTTACGTAATACAGGAACTATACCCATTACATGGCAAATTTCTCCTAATTTCGATCCGTTTTTCAGTATTATCAATACAGTACCAAGCCCTGTTAAAAATGCTGCGGCTCAAAGATGGTACACAACAGTGAATCCGGGCGATTCTGTCCAATTAACTGTGCGTTTCAATGGTGATGTTGCCGGACAGTATCGCAATGCAGATTTCCAGCCTACCGATTTTGAATGTGGTACAAGCATATTTTTCAAACTTGAGGCAAATACTACACCAAACCCACCTAATATCACCGTTCGCAATGTCGTTCAAGGCGTAGAAAAACCCCTTCTGAACGAAATATACTTAGGTGAGTTTGCGTGTCCCAATACTGATGCCGCTTTCAAAGATACCACGCTCAAAATTTATACTTCGGGGCAAATTCCGCTTATCGTTACCGGAGTAACCTTCAATAATCCCGATTTTCAGCTTGTCAGCCCGCAGTCGTTGGTATCGCAGCGTCCTGACACGATTACGTTCAATACCTCACGCGACATCACCATTCGCTACACGCCCCGTACACCAAGTGTACAGGACATTCTAGCAACGATGACGCTGTTTTCTAATTCCACCACCGGTACGCCCGTAGGCAGCACAACGGTCAATTTGCGCGTCCGCAAAGACTCGATTAACCTAGCTGTGTCGTCGCAATTAGTCAATTTTGGTTCGGTTGTGCGCGGCGCTATGCCTCCGGCTCAGACGATTACCATTCGCAACACGGGTACACTTCCTCAAGCAATTCCGCCCTTTAGCAGCACTAATTTTTTGGCAACCTTCCCGACGGGAACGCTGCAGCCGGGCGATTCCGTTGTCGTCACACTGCGTGCTATCAACATCAGTACGGCAGGCGTATTCAGAGAAACATGGATTATACAAGACAACTGTTTCCGGCAAACGCCCATCACGCTTCAAATCACTGTCAATCGTCCTGCGCCTACTATCGGGCTTGCCGTTCCGGTGAGTTTCGGGCGTTTGGTTTGCGCACGGATACCGTTATTACGCTGCCTATTACCAACACGGGCAATGACGCAAATGACCTTGTTATCTCGAATATCAGCATTGTCGGGCAAAACAGCCCATTTTCCTTTGTGCAGCAGCCCACTGCTCTCATTGTCAGCTGGTAACATATCATAAGTGTGCCAGATCTGCTTTCCAGCAGCATTTTTTCAAACAGCTGCAAAACCTAGACCTGAAGTATTGAAGTAGCCGGATGATTCTCCTGCTTGCTAGTGACAGCC
>JANYDO010000363.1 GCA_025363605.1 Candidatus Kapaibacterium sp. | reverse complement strand
GACGATAAATCGCGCGAAGGTCGCTATCACTGTATTGTTGCATATCTTCTTGTCAATGCGATTTGTATGCCGCTTTTTTTTGACCTAAACAGTTACCTCGAATCATTCTTTTCCTGTTGCTTACAATCGTATTTTCTTCTTGTTCCGAAGGAAATAGTCAGACTATTTCTACCGTTCCCAAAAGAAGTAAAGAACTCAAGCAAGAACTCGCCGATAGCATCAAAAAATGCTTTATCAAGAATACAATTTCCGAGCAACTTCTTGCATATGCTGATAGCGCAGATGTTGTCTATACGATTGAACCAATGACTATCAATAAACAGTTAGTTATTGTGATTGAAGCAACATTCAAACAGGATATTTATGATTCTACTTGTCTTGCTCTCTATACCTTGGGCTATCTCCAGCAACATGACAGCTTAATATATAACGTAGAAGCACTTACTCAAACAAATACTGCACAGCCATTAACACGCAATAAATACGGCTGGTGGTTGGTACAAAAGCCTCGGACACGCGCATTTATACGATATGCAGTGATTCAAGATTCGGTGGGGGTAAGCTACAACAATCTGGTAAATCCTTTCGCGGCAATTATTCTACCTTCTTATTTTCTTGTTCACCGCAATAATCTCTTCCTTGTTCCGGCGACATCTGGTAATCAATGGCTTCAAAACAAAGGTTCGATGGCAGTAATTTGGAAAAATATGCCGAAACATTGGCGATGGCTAAACAATTTTGGGATGAATGATTCTGTACAAATTATCAAAAACAGAAGCTATCAATTTCTGGTTGAAGGATTGTTTTTTGCCGGAGATACAAGTGCCGTTGTTACCTGTGATACGGTGATTACAGGTGGCAGAGTGTTTTCAGGGGCATTGCAGCGTTCTTGGCAATTTCCCTCAAGTGATCTATTGCACCTTATCAACAAAGTTGTAGGCATTGAACGCGATTTTATGCAAGCCCATACAACAGCAAGCTACTCTGCAATGACAGCCGGAATAGCCGTAGAAAAAAGAGAGGTGATAGCGCATGGTTTCACAAGTTCATTTTTAGCGTGGTTTTCAGACAAAGAAACGAATGTCAATGAACCCGCTCTAAAGCATACTATCGCCCATGAAATTCTACACACATGGAATATCGGCTCGAAAGTAAAATATAACGCAGAAACAGGCTTTCAACTGTATTTCATGGAAGGCATAACGGATTATTTTGCACGTAAAATATTATTCAAAGCGAACCTACTGACACAACAAGAATATCTTCAGCACTACAATAGAGCAATCGGATCGTATTATACTTCAGAACATCGCCAAATTCATGCTATGAGTTTAGGAATGACCAATGCAGCTAACAAAGCACAACACGTTGCCTATTGGAAAGGTGATATTCTTGCCCACAACTGGAATAGAGAAATCGAAGTATATACTCACGGTAAATATTCACTGGATGATGTATTTCGGTCAGTTCTCAAAAGTAATGCCGTCGTTACAGATTCATCGTTTGCGGCCATCATGAAACCTTATATGGGGCGGGATATTATGCCTGATATTCTACGTATCATGCGCGACGGTGGGGAGGTAGTACCAATGCCGGATGCACTTGGTGAAAAAATTGGACTTCGGAATTCTGCCACTATCAAACGTGAATTATTTATTCCTACTGAATGGGGAAAAATTCCACAATATTATCTGCGAGAGAATTGAGCATGGCAACAATACAACAACGATTACAAGCGGCTTTTGTTGATATAGTCATTATCACTGCTTTGTCAATAATAACTGTTGTAAGTCTCAAATATGCCATAGCAATTTCTGCGTGGCTCTTAATCGAACGGGGCATATCGGTTTCGTTACCGTTTACATTGATTAGGAATAATCTGACGTGGGCTTCATGCACAGTAGTCGCGGTACTTTATGGTGGTATCAGCGAGAGTAGCAGGCATCAAGCAACTCTTGGCAAATGGCTCAATAACTGCTTTGTGGAAAGGAGTGCAGGAGAGCCTCTTCGCTTTATCCAAGCCTGTAAGCGCCAGATTTACAAGGTGCTTCCATTTTTCTTTTTGGGTGGCGTTGTTTTGGCTGATTATTTCAGTGTTGATACTATCACGGAAGCCGTAAATATCAATATTGTGTACTATGCTGTACTGAGTTCGCCTCTGTGGGTTTTCGTCATAAGCTTCCTGATTATTGGCACCACACTCCATGACCGTTTAGCCGGAACATATGTAATAGTGGCAGAAATTATATTAGAAGAAGATGATAGCAATTCTTCTCTTGATGATAAAAATATACATTCAGCAACTACATAATTCCTCCAAATGCCCCGCCCCATCTACATCCGCCAACACGACACCAAAGATTGCGGTGCTGCCTGTCTTGCTGCTGTTGCTTGGTATCATGGCTTGAAACTGCCTATTGCTACCATTCGCCGTTATGCTGCCACGAACAAAAATGGCACAACCGTGCTGGGAATGGTGCAAGCCGCAGAAAAAATGGGTTTTATGGCAAAAGGTGTGCGGGCTGCGTATGAAGTGCTATCGGAATTGCCTCTGCCCGCCATAGCCCATATTACCTTGCCGCGCGGTGGACATCATTTTGTAGTGATATACAAAGTCAATAAGAAAATCGTACTTTGCGCCGATCCTGCTAAAGGTATGGTCAAACTGCCTAAAGCGGATTTCTTGGCAGCATGGACGGGCGTTTTGGTGGTGCTTGCGCCCGCCGAACATTTTGAAGTCGGCGATAAGCGTGAGTCCAATCTTTTTCGCTTTGCCCGCTTGCTGAAACCGCACACACGCTTGCTCGTCGAAGGTGTGATTGCCACGTTTGCCATGACATTTTTGGGGCTTGCTTCCGCACTTTTCATGGAGCATTTGATTGATGATGTCTTCCAAAACGGCAATGCAAAGCTGCTCAACGTGATGGCAATTGGTTTGGGGCTGATTACGCTCTTCAAACTCTTTTTCGGCTGGGTGCGGGAGTCTTTGCTGCTTCATGCGGCACAGCGTCTGGATGCTACTCTCATCTTGGGCTATTACCGTCATATTCTCCGCCTTCCGCAGGACTTTTTCGACACGCGGCGTGTCGGCGAAATTCTCTCCCGTGTGAACGATGCCGCCAAAATCCGCATGATGATTAGTTCTGTGCCGCTTGCACTCGCTGTGGATTCGCTCATGCTGCTCTTGTCTTCACTCATGATGTTCCTGTACTCATGGCAGCTTGCGCTTTTCGCCCTCGCACTGGTGCCGCTTTGGGGTGGCATAGCGGCAGCACTTCTCGCACCGATACGCCGCACACACCGCGCTATGATGGAAGAGAATGCGGAATTGGAATCGCATTTGGTCTCGTCGGTAACAGGCATCAGCACTGTCCGCAGTTTCGGGGCGCAAGAGGCGCAGAATCTCCGCGCCGAGCAGGGTTTTGTGCGGCTATTGGGTTTATCACGCGATGCCACGATTCAACATATGACAAGCAATACGGCAAGCGGCATAGTGAGTGGCTTAGGCATGACGGCGTTACTATGGTTGGGAAGTTCGCTGGTCTTGGACAATACGCTCACCGTCGGTGCGCTTATGTCCTTCACGACGCTACTTGGCTACGTGATGTCGTCGGCGGGAAGTTTGGTCGGCGTGCAGCACACCATCCAAGATGCCCTTATCGCAGCAGACCGCCTCTTTGAAATTCTCGCTCTCGAAACAGAAGCAGCGATACACAAAGGCTCATTTACGCTTGCCTCCGGGGATATTGATACGATTGATTTTCAGAATGTTTCGTTTCGATATGCTTCGCGCCCCGCGATTTTGCACGACGTTTCGTTTAGGTTGCCGCGTGGCACAATGACGGCGATTGTGGGCGAAAGCGGCTCAGGCAAAAGTACGATTGCAAAGCTACTTCAAGGATTTTACACACCAAGCGAGGGAAACATCATGCTTGGCAGGCTCAACCTCCGCGATGTGCATCTGGACAGTGTTCGTGAGGCGGTTGTCGCAGTGCTGCAAGACGTGGAGCTGTTTCACGGCTCAGTCATAGAAAATGTCGCTCTTGGCGACCCATACCCCGATGACGAGCGTGTACGCAGCATTTGTGCGTTTATCGGTGCAGATACGTTTATCCAAGCATTGCCGGAGCGCTGGAATACGGTGCTGGGCGAATTTGGTGCAGACCTCTCCGGCGGGCAACGCCAGAGGCTTGCCTTAGCACGTGCCTTGTACCGCGCACCACGACTGCTTGTATTGGACGAAGCAACATCTGCACTCGACAGCGAATCGGAATACGCCATTCAGCAAGCGCTCACGGCGCTCCGCTCGCAAGGGCTGACAACGCTCGTGATAGCGCACCGCCTCAGCACGGTTGCGGCGGCAGACCAAATTTTGGTGATGGATGCAGGGAAGATTGTAGAATCGGGTTCGCACGATGAACTTCTGAGGCAGGAAGGCAAATACTATGCGCTGTGGATGCGGCAAACGGCATTGTCCATGAGTCACACATTCATCCAAACAAATCTGCATGAGAGCCTGTCCTATCAAGCCTGAGTGTTGAAGTGTTGCGTGTGTATATCAAAAGCCAATCAGGTTCAATATGGCATTCTCGCTGCTGTACAAAATCACCTTGTAGTTTATGGTCTTTGTTTTTTGCCGGAAGCGGTTCTTGGGTAAGGAGTTTATCAATAGTTGCTTTGAGTTTTTCCATGTCTTTGCCCCGTCGCTTCATTCGTTCAATGTCTTTGCGAAATTGATTGGTAAAGTCCGGCGCAAGCATCGCTTTTGCCATAACTCAAATTCCCAATTTTTGATATAAATCGTTTGCCGAAGAACATGATACGACATCTAAGCCTGCATTCGCACGCTCTATTGTTTCTCTTGTCAGTTGATTCGGCACCCGCAATTCCGTCGGCAAGCGATGTTCAGTTCGCACAAACTCATACAACCTCGTAACAAGAGTATCGGCAGAAATACCGAACTCCTGAAAAACCTGCTCGGCTTCTTGCTGAAGCCCCGATTCTATCTCAATGTGAAGCATATTCGGAAGGAAATAATTGCACAAAAATGTCTGTACAAATCTACACGTTTTCTCCTTCCGAAGCAAATTCCCCAAAACTCGTTTTTGTTTCCAACATACAATGAACATTTCGACTATCATTGACCACACCCTCGCCAACGACACACTCGTCGTCGCCCTCGGCAAACCCTCCGGTGCGCTGCGTCTGACGTACTACACCTTGCTTGCGGTGCTTCTCGCGGCACTTATCTGGGCGTACTTCAGCGTGGTAGATATTTCGGTTCATGCCGAAGGCGTGGTGCGTCCTGTGGGCGGTGTTCATCCGGCGCAGAGTACACTTACAGCTACAATTCAATCGCTTAGAGTGCGAGAAAACGATTTTGTGCAAGCAGGCGACACACTGGCGGTTTTGGAAGCGGCAGCGGCAGAAGAGCGTATGACGCTTGTGCAGGAGCGTATTGAGCGTCTGCGCAAGGAACTTGCGGATGTGCGGGCGTTGGCGGAATGTTCGCCGAAAAGCACGTTTCACTTTCCCACCTTTGCCCGTGAGCGAGATGTTGCCCTTGCCGAGCGAGAAATACGGCAGCAAGAAATTACGACACTGCAAGCAAAACTCAAGCGTACAAGCGACCTCTGGGCAAAAAACTTTGCCAGCCGCGAAGAATATGAAAACTCACGTCAGCAGGCGGAACAAAAAGAACAGGGCTTGCAGCAATGGCAAATGGGGCTACGCCGGAGTGCATTGGAGCGCGAGAAGCAAGTGCAGATGAGCCTTGCCGAACAAGAAAGCAGCCTCAAGGAATTGAGTTTGGAACACCGGCGCACGGTTTTATGCGCTCCCAAGAGTGGCTTTGTGACGAACCTTGCCGTGCGTTCCAGCGGAGTCGTGCTTTCGCCGTCGGTGCCGCTCTGCATCATTGCGCCCGGGGAAGAGCCGTGTGTAGAATTTTTCGTCGCAGCGCGGGATATTGGCTTTGTGCGTGAGGGCTTGCGTGTGCGCTATCAACTAGACGCGCTGCCATTTCAGGAATGGGGAACGGCGGAGGGGCAAGTCAGCGTCATTGCCAAAGATGGTACACTTTCGGGCGGTACAAGGCAGCAAGCGGGATTCAAAATTGTCGGCACGTTGCCTCAGATAACACTTCGTTCGCACAGGCAAAATGGAAGCGCACAAATAAGCGTCGGTATGACCTGCCGCGCAAGTATCGTCATTGCTGAAAAGCGCTTGCTCTCTATGCTGTGGGACAAAAGCATTGCGTATTTCGCCGTGCGGTGAAACAGAGCCGTAAAACACATTTGCCTCTAGTTGGATTTGGTTGGAAAATTCTGTCATGCCGACGTAGGTCGGCATCCATTGGAAGTGTACGGTACTGTGCTTTTCGATGTGGATACCGACCTGCGTCGGTATGACGGAATGGTGTTTCTAGCATTCGCAGTAGATGTTTTCAACTAAATCCAATGAGCGCCGCACATTTGCCATAAAAAAAAACACGCTTGTAGAGCTGCATCGGTATTCGTGCCAGCCTCCAAGCGTGTTTCTTTTTTGTGAGCGGTATGTCAATAGACTTTACTCCGAATAGACTTATTTGCGTAACAAGGCAGCATGCTGCCTTGCTTCAAATCCTCAAAAACCTTATTCGATATAAACTCTAATGACAATAGCGTTTAATTACCAGTCTGTACACCATTCTTGACATATTTGTCCATCCATTCCACCATTTCTGCCATCACGTGCATCACGGATTCACGGGCTGAGTAACCGTGACTTTCGTAGGGCAGCATTACAAGTTTTGCCGTACCACCCGTACCGGAAATGGCTTGATATAAGCGCTGCGACTGAATCGGGAACGTGCCGGGATTGTTGTCTGCTTCGCCGTGCGTCATCAGAAGCGGCTTCTTGATTTTGTTGGCAGAGGTAAAGGGCGAAAGTTTCATATAGATG
>JANYDO010000332.1 GCA_025363605.1 Candidatus Kapaibacterium sp. | reverse complement strand
CCCATTTCGGCAGTGTAGAGAGCAACCGATTTTGTATGATTGCGCACAGCAGCTTTACTGGAAGCGTAAGCGGTAGCACGAGGAATACCGACAACGCCGGAGCGAGAAGACATATTGATAATACTTCCGCCATGAGATTTCATAAGGCGTATGCCGTATTTACAGCCCAGAAGAACGCCATCTAAATTTACCGCATGAACGCTACGCCAGTCTTCAAGACTTATATTTTCAGGGTCATGGGGACGCGTGCTATTCTCAAAGCCTGTAATTCCGGCATTGTTCACGATAATATCCACACGCCCAAAATCACGTTCAATGGTTTCGGCAAGACGTAGCCATTCACTTTCATGCTGTACGTCGAGATGGAAAAAGCGTGATTGCGGCGTAAAAGCGGCACATATAGCGGCAACGACAGAACCTTCTTCATCACGAATATCGCATAGAAGTACGGTTGCACCTTCTTGGGCAAAGAGACGAGCAATACTGCTTCCGATGCCACGAGCAGCACCCGTAATAAGGGCGATTTTATTGTATAGTCGAGGCATTATGCGTATCAGGAGGAAGTGAAAAATCACCCCCAAAAACAAACATACCGTACAGATTCACCGTAGGAGAAATCTAGATAAGAACTCTAGCAGACACAGTGGGTAAACGCCTTGCTATATTTTGCTTCCACCGAACCTCGTTTGTTCCAGAGATGCAAGGGCGATACCTTGAACGATGACCGGACGAGATTTCCTCAGCGAGGCTGAGGTGAGGCCTGTAATTTATAGCGAGAGCAGAATTCCCTGAATAAGTAATTACAAGTTCTTATTTAAGGGTCTGTACGGTGAACCAGTACGGTACGTTTGGGGGGAAATCCTACGTGCCTGTTTGTACGTGGTCAAAAGCGGATACGCTTGAAAGAACGAGGAGGTCATCAAGACCAAAAGTAAGGAAGAACAGGTGCTTTGTGGCAATGAAAATGTGCTATCGGGCAAAGAAGTTACGATTTGCGGAGGACTTGTCCTGCCGATACGGCTGTTGGTGATAGAACAGCAGAGTCGGCAGCGTTTTTTTCCGATTTTTCATTGGGATAGGATTGTCGCAAATATGCTACCATTTTTTCTGTTTCCGATGCAAGATACGCTTTGTCAGTACGTTGCTGCTGTCGTGTGTCGTATTCTTTTTCAGCAATATTGAGCGCTGTGAGAATCGAGAGGGTCGCGGTAGATTGTTCTTTGCTAATGCCTTGAATTTGACGGAATTGAGCGTCCACAGCACCAGCGACTTCACGAACTTTTGCTTCGTCGTCGCTGCGGAGGTTGTACTCATGACCACCAATTTGTACGCGCACTGTTTTTGTCATAGTCGTTCTTTTGTGCCGTCTTTGTTACCATGTACTTGTGATGTACAGACGTTTCTAATCCACAATCTACATATTTTTCCACATTGTTTCAAATGGAAACTCACGCCCAATGAAATTTCGTTCATTTTTCTCAAAGCCGACAACAAAACGCACCATCGTACCATAAAAAGCGACAATTATCATATTTTTTGCCCTCATTCTACTGTATTTTTGGGAAGTTCACTTTCTCAATCGTACCCTTTCCAGCATCCCATGAACATCACTATTATCGGCTCCGGCAATGTCGGCGGCACACTTGCCGTCGGCTTTCGCAAAGCAGGACACAGCATTATTCTCGGCGTGAAAGACCCCGCCCTGCCCTTCAAAGGCAAAGACCTCGCGCAGGAATACAATTTTCCTTTTTACCCAATTCAAGAAGCTGTCCAGAAAAGCGAGGTAATTGTCATTGCCGCGCCTGCGCATTTTGCTCACGAAATAGCGCAAACGCTCGGCGACGTGAAGGATAAAGTCATTATTGACACCATGAATGCGGTGATGAAAAAGCCCGCACACTACGCAAATAGCAGCGAGGCAATTTTGGATAATTGCAATTGCACCGACGTTGTGAAATGCTTCAATACCACGGGCGCGGAAAATATGGCGAATCCCCATTATGGCGATACACGACTGGATATGTTCGTTGCGGGCGACAGCGTAAAAGGCAAGCACATAGCCACACAACTTGCGAAAGATATTGGCTTTGCAGATTGTTTTGACTTCGGCGGGAATGATAAATTTTCGCTCATGGAGCAGTTCGCCCTTGCATGGATAAACCTTGCTATGATGCAAAAAATGGGACGTAATATCGGCTTCAAACTTCTGAAACGCCAGTAAATATCATCATTCTATGGCAAAACCACAAACACCAATTCCTTCCTTCAAGCTCGACAGCGAATATCGCTCGGTTCACAAAGAAAAAACAGCGACGAGTTCATTCGGCATGGACAGCACAAGCAACTTGCTGGATGGGGGCTTTGGGCTGTACTCGTCCGAAGGGGTGAGGGCAAAAATTGGTCCCTTAAAATCACAATTCTATCGTATTGGGTTCTGTCTGCGCGGCTCACTGGACGTGGATTGTGGTCTGGAGCGCTTTACACATCAAGCGGGAACAATCCATTTCAATTTTCCCGGGCAGCTTTTTTCGTTGCAAAATAAAAGCGATGATATGTTGTAACTGTTTAGGTCAAAAAAAAGCGGCATACAAATCGCATTGACAAGAAGATATGCAACAATACAGTGATAGCGACCTTCGCGCGATTTATCGTCAAGGCGAGGATGCGACGGTAGCGTTTATGAAAACGCTGCTTGCTC
>JANYDO010000311.1 GCA_025363605.1 Candidatus Kapaibacterium sp. | reverse complement strand
GCGTGTCTATGTACTGTGCCAAAACAATATCTCCAGTTACAGGCGAAAGGCGCGTGTCAACAAGCGCGCGCATACCTTCCTCAATCCCCGCGCCAATCATGCTATCGCCCGAAACAACGACGTAAAAACTGCCTTCGTGATGGTACTTCTTTACGCTCACGTAGCTTTCTACATCGCTGCCCGCCCACGACATTTCACCCGCTCTAACAGGTGAGGTCATAAGTGGTATTTTTATATCGTCTTGCGGATCAATCGTGGCTATAAAACGCAGACCGCTTTTATTTGGTTTACTCATTACGCTTCCTTTTATTTGGTTATTTATGTAAAGACCTTCTTCTTCAGCTACCTTGCGAAGGTTTTCACCTTCAAATGATTTTGTAAATACTTCTCCTTCTCCAAGCAACAACCACGCGCGGTTTATACCTGCACCTTCAAACCGTTTCGCAAACACCGCGCCAATTTCAGTTTTGGCGCTATAATAGTCATACATAGAAGCCGCATGGACACCCAAAGCCTTCGATAGCTTTGCTTTAGAACCAAATAATAGCGTGACGAATTGTAATCTTTCTAGCGTGGTTTCCATATTCTTGCCCCAAAAAATAGAATATTTGTAAATACCTTTAATTATTTTCTTGCAAAGAAGGTAAAAACCTTTGTATATTTGCACTCAGTGAGTAAACGCTGAGTTTACCTGTGTAAAGTAGCAAAAGAAATATCACTGCACAATTAAAAATCATGGCACAATTAAAAACATTCCCAAAAGGGAAAATGGTAAAGCTGAAGGCGCGAATTGCGGCAAAAGCGGATGCGATTGCCACCGAGCGCGGAACAAATACCAACGCGCTGACAAATAGAGTAATGCGGAAATACTGTTTGCTAATAGAGAAACGACGTATAGAGAAATCTGCAAATACTATGCCAAGCGAGACGGCACAAGGCATTTAGCGGAGACACTACGTTTTGCTAGGTGCGTCCGCTTGCGTCATCGGCACGTGTTTTCACGCAGGCATAATCTAGCAACGCGCGTAGGAGTGATTGTAGTTTAATGGTAGAACGCCACCCAGAGGGGGTGCAGGTCGAAGTCCGATTCTTCGCAATCATGCCACAAAACAACGACGGTTTGCCGCTCGTGACTGGACATCGTAGAGCAACAAACCGTGGATTTAACAACCGCAAATTAGGCAAAAATCATGGAATCTGCAATAGTAGTTCGCTACACAGACCCTCGCCAAGCGAATTTGTTCGGCAATGCCAAACTGGTACTGCACAAGTTCGATAGCAAATTACAACCCCCGAAAGAGCGGCGCACAATCCGCAATGAGGTGGATTCACTCTCGCTCAAATACCGTGTTCGCAGGATTCAAACACATGATAACGTTATCCTCGACACAAACGATATAAGCATTCTCGCTGGTGAAATCTACAAAGTTGTCGCCCCTTGTGCTGACCCGGAATGTTCGATAGAAATGCTGAAAGAGGCACTGGAAGCGGCGTGTTTGCTGGTTGCCGAAGGGCAAGATTTAGTCGAAGTCATTACAAGGAAGTTAGAAAATAGGGGCGCTAATTGGCGTGAACTCCCCTGTATGCAGGAAACGCCACGACCGATATTTACCGAATTAGTCTAGTCTAAATATACCCTATACATACCCTATCTATACCGTATGGATAGAGTACAGGTACGGTTAAAATGAACAACGATACGGTTCCTATAAAATAATATAAAATATTATACAGCGGGCGTTTGGCTTACGCCACGCCCTGACACAAACGAAAGTCCATCACCGATGCACTCACTACGAAAACACCGCCGAAACGTTTTGCAGCGTCCGCTCACTTTTGAGGAAACCGCGTACACGTCGTTAAAATGGCTGTACGGGCAGGCAATCAGAGAAAACGATTTCCAGATGGAGCATGCGCTTGGATTGCTCTTAATGGGATTAAAAACGGGCATAACGGGGAGTTTGGTCGTGGCACAGGTGGAGCATTTGAAAGAAACGGGGCGCTTTGAGCTGTTCGCAGCAACGCTAGAGCAGATGGATAGCGAGATTGCGGCGGATGAGGGGATTATTGAGATGGGCGTGAGGATGTAGGAACTGATTTTTAACAAAAGAAATAACATTACCTTAAAAAAGGAAAGCAAATGACAACAACAATTGAAACTATAACGCCTGAGATAGCGGCGCAAATGCTAAAGCAAAATAAAAATAATCGTCCTTTAATGGCTCTCAATGTCCGATTCCTTGCTGAACAAATGAGGGCGGGCGCCTTTAAGACAACACACCAAGGGATTGCATTTGCCAAAGACGGATGTTTACTTGACGGGCAAAATAGACTCCAAGCGGTGATTCAAAGTGGCGCGACTATTCAGATAGCTGTCACGAGAGATTTAGATGAGTCAATTTTTTCAGTTTTAGACACAGGTAAAATTCGCACTGCTGGCGATGTGCTTCATATTCAAGGTTACGAAAACTCAAATCTGCTTGGTTCAACTGTGAAGATGATTAAAATGTATGAAAGAAATCTTCGCGGTGGTGACCATGGTGTGATTACGGTTAAACAGCTTTCGATTACAAATGAGCAAATACGGCAATACATCATAGAACATCCTGATTTGTTGGTCTCTGTTGATTTCGCAAAACCAAAGGAAAAAAATGTAAACCTATTGCAGCCCACAATAATAGCCTTTGTACATCATCTGCTTTCAACTTCATACTCTAACCGCCAAACTACGGAATTGTTTTTAAGCAAATTCGTTTCTGGGGCAGAGCTTAGCGAAGATTGCCCAATTTACAACGGTCGGCAATATATTCTGAAATATGTTCTTACTAGAAAAATGCCAATAAGCGATAAAGTAAATGTTGTGCTACATGCTTGGAATAATTGGGCGAAGGGCAAAAAACTGAAGCGCTACACAATGCCATCGGTTGCTGCAAATATGCGATACGTTGTCCCTATCCAATATCAAATCTAACTCACAAACCGCCAACAGCCCAACGCTGTGAGGTTATCAATGGATTGAAATTAGAATCAAAGCATTTTTTTTTATTTCCGTATAAATTTCTGGAGAAAATATTATGCCTTCACTGCATAGCCTTGAAAAACGTGTTGAAGCACTAGAAGCCGCATTAGCGCAGCAAAACGCCCGACAATCCGAAGCTGTTCTTAGTCTTAACGAAGCGGCATCCTACCTTCGTTGTTCCTACCTTACAATTTTGCGAATGATTAAGGATGGGCGTTTGCCTTCGTATAAGATGGGACGGCGCGTCTTGGTCAAACGCAGTGATGTAGAGGCATACGCGATTGCTTCGCCGCGAAAAATGTAGGATGTAAACCGCCAACAGCCCAACGCTAGTGCAACTCTAG
>JANYDO010000105.1 GCA_025363605.1 Candidatus Kapaibacterium sp. | reverse complement strand
ATCAAAAGAAAAATTCATACTACTCAAGTACGGAATACGCCCTTGTGCTACGGCTCGGCTACTATCAATCAAATATGAGGCAAGATTGTTAAATATTCCATTTGGGTAGCCCCGTAAATCAATGACCAAACCCGTGACATTTCTAAAGGTCTCAAACATATACCCTATTTGATTATTTGTTATTCTTGTAGCATCAATATAGCCAATATTTTCGGCAATCAGGGAGTACTCACCTGCTTGTATCTGCTTAGGTTTTAAAACCATCGGCAGCTTACTTGGATGTTCTGTATAAGGTATATCAATCGTTTTTGATACTCCTTGATTTGTTTTGATACCAAGTTGTCCGACCGTATTTGGTTTTCCTGCAATTATTTCCGTACAGAAATAATTATTGAATGCTTGTGGGGTAGATGCCGAAATCTGGAATCGTAACTGATTCTTCATTTCCTCAATAGATTTTCCATTGATGCTCGTGATAATATCGCCTATGTGCAAACCTTGAACAGAATCATGCATAAATCCAGTAATAACACATTGACCTTCAACGATTTTCGTCATGATAGGCATATAAAATCTAAGACTACGACTCACTTGTGCATGACTATCTTGCAAATAGGAAGCAAGTTTTTTAAGAAGTAATTGGTATTCATTTGCACTGGCGCACTCTTGAAATTGAGGAATCAACTCAATAAGCACACCATTCCAGTCTTTGTCCATCTGTTGTTTATATGGATAAAAATAATGAATGGCGTTCCACAATCGAAATAATGCCAAAAGACGATATTCTTTAGCAGGATAGTCCATAGTAGAATATGCTTCTTCTTGAGGGTTGGAGAATTGCTGTCGAGATTGTTCGATCTTGCTTCTTTGCGTAAAAAAGTGCTTGAATTTTTTGGTATGTATTATTTTTAGCGCCGTCCTGAGAAGGTTATCATGTGGAACGCTTTTTCTCGTCGTCTCAATAATCGTTGTATCAGGAATAAAACGAAGTAATCTACCATCGGTATTGTCAGTAAATTCCGATGTTCGGAGCGAAATGCGTGTGCTATCAAAACATGAGAAATATATTTGTCTGCCAACATTTCCGAATACAGAGAGATTTGATGAATGAAATGTCTCATGTAATACGACGCACTGATAATCACGTTGAAGAGTGTAAAGTAGATGCTCAATTGCGGGACAGTCATCACTAATAAGGATGCTAATGGGAATTTTCTTTGTTCTTTTCACCACGGGTGAAATACGCTCACGAGAAGAAAATGCAACGCGTGAAGAAAATACCGAAGAGCTACCAACTTTTATCGGTTGGTTTTCATATCCTATGTGCATTCGGTACATCTGTGGAGGTAAAAATATCTCGTCTCCAACAACAGTTGCAAAAAGCGTGGGAATTTTTGTATTTATTGCCTGAAGTGTTACATCTTGTTCCATTGTAAATGGAAAAGATGTACGCATATCTACGATGATACTTTTCGCGTCAACGCAGGTCTGAGCTACTTTTGATAAAAACGATTGAAAAAGCGAATCATTCGTGAAAAGAGTATAGTCCGAAATACGAATGATGACCACGTGATTCTTCGCTGTAGAAATACTTGTTCTCTCTGTATCTTGCTTCTCGGACATTTCACTATTTTTATCACAGACAAACGAGTATTTATCCCCTAATGCATTAATAAGAAAGGATAATGCGTCTCTATATTCTTGTTGTGTCTCTGCTGCATTGACTTTTGCTACGATCGAAATAAGCACGGAGTCCCATTGAGCATATGTGTACTTGTATGAAAAGGATGGGTGAGTATATTTTGCCACTCCCCATATTTTGCACACTTCTGCCAAATATTTCTGTTTCTTTTGTGAATTATTATCGAGGGATTTTGATAAAGCATTATAAGGAATTGCAAAGGCAAACAAAATCAAGCAGTAAATGCAAATAGTGATGCAATGTAAAAATAATTTGTGACGCATAACAATCTTGATAAAAGAAGTCCCATAGCCTAAGAATGCTATGGGACTCCGAACAAATCTTATTGACAAGGTCCAGGAGATGGACACTCACTTTTATAACAACTTACAGGGCAGGTGATAAATTCTGTTGGGCAAGTGCAGGATACGCCGGAGCAACCAGGCCACTGTGGGTAGGTTGGACCATCTGGACCCTGGCAACCTGGTACACCATTTGTAAAATCATCAACAGGTGTCTTATCATTGCATAAATAATTACAGGTTATACCTCCACAGGTATTTCCATTTGTAGGATAACAGCCAAATATCGTGTCTCCACCCTTAATAGTTTTTTGACTATTGGTATCGCTTGTTACAAAACTCTCCACCTTGATGTCTTCAAGGCGTAATTTTTTTGTTTGGTTTTCCATTTGGGAAACTCCTAAATATAGTTGTGAAAAATACTAAGCATAAAAATCATAGGCAATTTATTTTAGCAATAATTGCCTGTAAAAAATCAAAGAATTGGTTTAGCAGTCGGTTGTGCAATCAGCCGTCGGTGGAACACATCACGACCGCACGTACACTCAGTACGCAAAGTTGCTCCCCCACCTTTGATGGTAAATACCAAATTATCGGAAAGCTCGGTTACAAAACTATCAACGATTAAATCGTTGAGTAACAATTTTTTTGCTTGGTTTTCCATAAAGAAAACTCCTCTAAAAATAGAATTTTTTCTGCCCGAATAGGTTATATTCGCATCAAGCATGGGATCCCTACAATACCCAATGCGCGAGGCGGTGTACCGTCAGGCAAAAAGAGCGGTACACTGCTTTTTTTTCAGTGTTAAAGGGTTACTATGTTGTGTTGGTTGCAATAGGACATACCACTCTCTACGCGAAAAAGGGAAGCCGCGAAAAAGGGAAGCCGCTTATGACAATAGAACCAACCCAAAGAACAAGGTTACAAGTTGACCATTTTTTTGTATTTGGAAATTTAGAGAGCCATTGAACACACGATGCATAATTGTCTGCATATTGGGACAGCACGAAAATAGAATTTTATTCTCTTTCTGCAAATGAAATTTATGCTTTTGTTGCTACCAACAAAAATAGGGTGAATGTTTTACCATCCACCCCATTGTTCTTTTCGTTTCCTTACACATACCACTGCACAACACACTCGGTCACATACTTCTTGCCCGCTATCTCCGCCATCTGTTCCGAGTTCGGAAGCATCTCTTCGATTTTGAGCGAACTCATCACTTTGGAAAGCAGACCATCGAATAGTTTCACCATGAAGGGATTGCGGAAGCTGATGTATTGCGGTTTGTAGTCGTCGCGTGTGACGCGCTTTGCTGCGTCGGTATCCACGTTCTCTTGATTGTTTTGATTTTCTCGCGCGTTCACAAAGAGGAAAATTTCTTCCGGCATTCCTTGTTCGGAGCGCCACGAGTTCAGCCGCTCGAAGTATTGCCAATCTGTTTCCTGTTTTGTGCGGAGCGGCAAAAGTTCCTTCGGCACAAACCACGCCTTGCGTTGCAGGACAAGTTGCCCTTCGTATATCACACGCGGGCGGGTTCGGATGCGCGGCTGCGGTTTGGTTTGTTCTGCCGGAACTTGTGCAACGTTTGCTTGTTCTGCATTTGCTTGTGCGGTATTAGTTTCTTCCGTTTTCACTTCTGCGGGCTTTGGTGCAGTTGCAGCAGAAACAGCATTCAGCAACGGATAATAACTCAAATACTCCGCGCGAGTGAATTTCTCTAAGAGTTGGAAAAGTTGCGAGCGTCCGCCGTGCCCTTGAAAACCCAAATCGAAGACGTACGCGGTTTTGTTCTGCGTTTTGTGGAAGAGTTCCAAGTGTTCGCCCGTACTCGCAAGGCGCAGTGCCAAATCGGTAACGGGGATTTGTTTTTCGGCGGGCAGAGTGTTGTGTCCGCCCGGCATCCAGATTTCGTGCGGCATAAGCGGCGGATGCAAATTAGCATTGAAGTACGAAGCGTCGCAGTCCTCAATGAGAATCGAACCGTTCGCCGTGGCAGCATTCCATGAGCGAACATCTTCAGTAATGCCATCCTCAAAAATGTGCATGAAGCGACTAATCATTTTTCCAAAACCACTCAGCGAAGCATTCAGTACGCCCATCAAATGTTCGTTGCCGTCGCTGTCACGTTCACGGAAAAACTGCACAAACATTCCGTAGGAACGGTCTTGCGTCTGGCGCGGCGCGGGGTACTCAGCTTCATCGGTGACGCTGCGCACGTGGTCGTAGCGCAGATGAATCGTGTCCATCGGCGCTCTATTTCCCTCGGCAAATTCCGCACGAAGAACGTCGGCGTATTTGTCCGACCACGCTTTGTTCAGCTCTTGACGCTCTTTGATGCGCGGAATGACGGGCGCTTCGGGAACGGGTTCTACTGCGGGTGTTTCAATTTTTGCTTCTTCTGCTTTCGGGCTTTCTTCTTTTGGTGTTTCTGCTTTCAGTGCGTCTTGTTCTTTTTTCTCCTGCTCTTTTTTCTCACGCGCTTTGCGGGCTTGTTCGTCGCGGGCTTTTTGTTGGCGCTCGGCTTCAGGTTTTTTCCATTCGCGGAAATATTCTTCGTAGAACGTTACCATATCCACCGCTGCATTTTCGCCAAGCGTTTTGCCGTATTTTTCGGTGAAGAAGTGCAGCATGGTGTCTTGTTCGTCGCGCATTCCGCCGAATGTCCAAAGTGTTTGCTGCAACGTATGCAGTTTTGTGGCGAGTGCGTGCAGTTCGTCGGCGTTGATGGCAGAAGCGACTTCGAGCGTGGAGTCTTCGTAATACATTTGCTCCGGCTTGTAGGAGAAAAATGTATTGGATTGGTGCTTGAATCCTTCTTCTTTTTTCTCGTCGCCTTCTTCTGCGGGCGCGTCTGCATCGTCTGATACCAATTACAAGAAACAATTATGCGTAAAATCTTTGTATATTTGACAAGAGCTCATTACTTCCATTATTAAAACAGCCCAAGACCATGCGCCACGTCATACCGCCTATACGCCAAAGCGTTCAGCACTTGCAAAAAT
>JANYDO010000277.1 GCA_025363605.1 Candidatus Kapaibacterium sp. | reverse complement strand
ATGCGGGTTGCGTCAGCTTCCGGGCAGTTCGGCGTGCGCGTGGCTGCGGGATTGAACACTTCGCAAATAGGCGCTCACCGCCAAATTCCTACGACGGCAAGCAGTTATGCGCGGCGTGTCTGGTCGTGCGTGAGTGCGGGCGTAAGCGGTACAGCACAAATTGTTCCCTCGTTCACCAGCACTTTCACTGACTTTGCCGGAAGCCTTGCCATCACGCGCTTGGCACGGTATCGTCCCGACGAGAACGTGAGCGGTAATCTCTGGCTCTACACCGACACCGCAAGCACTCAAGCCGCAACCGAATGGAGCGGCGATTGGGCGCTTATCGAAGGACTGAACCGCGTATTTTTTAGTCGTACAAGCGGCTTCTGGACGGACGCAAACGCATGGTCGTTTGTCTCGCCCACGGGTGCTGCCGTTCCCACGGGTATTTTTCCTTCGCGCTTGACCGATTCCGTGATTATCGGCGGCGGTGTGAATGGCACGGGCAATCACGTTATCACCATCGCAGCTTCGGCAACGGCGGGAGCAGTGCTTCTCGGCACGGGAATTGCAACAACAGGAACACTGGAAATGCGGCAAGAATCTGTGCTGGACGGACGCACTTTTACTCTCAGCGAACGCTCAACACTCAAAATCGGTTCTGCGCTTGGCATTGAAGCATTACCCTCGCAAAATGGCAACATTCGTGCCACACAGGAACGACGCTTTTCGCAAAACGCCCAGTACGAATACATCGGCACAAATGCGCAAGTCTTCGGTTCTGCTCTGCCCGCAAGCATCTATGCGCTTTTTGTGAACAAACCTGCCAGCACAACACTCACAGCAACACGCAACTGCGGCATCTGGCAAAATCTCACGCTCCGAAGCGGCACGCTCGATGCACAAGGCTTTACGCTTTGGAACACGACGACTGCGAATGCTTCGGCATCAGTCTTTACGCTGGACGCGCCCGCAATGCTTCGCCTTGGCGGGGCAAATGGCTTTGCGGATGCTACGAGCGGCACGGTGCGCGGCTTTGGCGTGTACGCGCTGGATGAACGCAGCACCGTTGAATTTTACGGCGCGAACCAAGCGATAGAGCCGATTCCAACGGGAAGTCTGTACGGCAACCTGAGCATTCGCAACACTGGCACAAAAACCGTCTGGAATCCGCTTATCGTGCGAGGCGATATGCGCGTGGATGACAACGCAACCTTCATCAACAATAGTCGTGAAGCGGGCTTACAAATCTTCGGCACGTTTTTCAACGGCAATGCCATTTCGCGTAATAATGGTGTTGTGGATATTGGACGGTAAATTCGTAGATTGCACCATGTATTTGTCCTTGAGTTCAATCTCTTTTCTCATGCCTTGGAGAATCACTATGCAACCATACTCTCGCATCCGTTCTTGTGCAGCATTGCTCCTCCTTGGAGCGGTGCTATTTCTTAGCCAAAGCCTTCATGCGCAAACACCCGAAGCAGCCGCTCCCTCAGTCGTCACGCCGTCGTTTCTCCGCTACGGGCTTTTTGGTGGAGTGGCAGTAAATAATCATTTTGCAAATTTTACTGACTTTGCAAATTATCCTTATGAGCCAAGCCCTATGCAGAATGGTTTTGGCACCACAAACGGGGCAATTTCGTATTACCTTGGTGGATTGGTAGAAATTCCTTTGGTGCAGCGTTTGGGTGTGGCACTGCGGGCAAGTATTACGAACGCTGGTGGTTTTACGCTGGTGGGGAAAGAGAATTATCTTGCACCTTCTCCAACTGGTTCGGGTCCATTTATCCTTCAAATTTCACACACACTAACTGTCAATGATTTGCAGATGCTCGCCGGCGAGCCATACCTGACGTATCGTGTTCTGGACGGCTTGACGCTGTATGCAGGAGCACGGTTCGGTTATATGCTTGCTTCAAGCTATAATTACAAGGAAAAAATTCCTGATGATAGCCCTGTGAAATTTCGTACGCAGAACGGGCAATTAGTAACTGAGTATGCGGTACGCGACGGTGCTATCCCACAAATCAACCCGCTCAACGCTGCTCTCTCAGGCGGCGCAAGTGTTGAAATACCATTAGAACCGCAGCGACACTGGTTTGTAGCTGCCGAAGCCTTTTATATGTACGGACTAACGCAAGTAGCAAACGGCTTGGTATTACGCCGTCCCCTTGCTACCAATAATGGACTTTCCTCTACACGCACCGTCCCGACGAGCGAACTTGGAACAGACCGTGACCCAGCGAGCTTCGCTTGGCCGAGTGAGATTGTCGCAGGCTCATGGCTCTTCAATAACATACGCGCCGGAATTTCGCTGCGCTATGCGCCGTAGGTGCGACTCCCAAGACTACAACGGAAATACCACGATTTTCTTCGTGGGAAAAGTTTTTTGGTGCAGACTTTTTTCTTATTTTACCGTCCGCTTAGTGCATTTGCATTGTGCGGGATTCCGCCGTGTGCGGAATGGCAACGGGAAAGGCAAACACTATCGAATCTTGCCCCCTTGACAAAGGGGGCGGCACATCGTCTTCGATGTGCGGGGGATTCTCTCAATGCAGCGAGAAAATCCCCCGTTCCCCCTTTATCAAGGGGGCGAATGCGCTGCCCGTCCTTTGCACCTGACCCAAAATACAACATAGGCAAGCAACACGTAAACAACAGACATTCCTTTTTACACTTTTTTCGAGGGCTGGATTTATGAAATCGCGCTCCCACGTTTCCTTGTATGCAGCTTGGATACTGGCGCTATTGGTGGCACTTCCGCTTCTGCCGCACAATACCCACACGACAGCTTTGGCTCAAACTCCCCCGCCTGCTCCGGCAAGTGCAGACACAACCTCATCGGGATTGGGATTTAACTTTGATGAAATGATGGCAGATGCCGATAAGCCATTGTATATTCGGTATGGGCTTTTTGGAGGGGTAACAGCAAACTATCATTTTGCCAATTTTACTGACTTCACATACCCTCCAAATCCCAATTTTACCTTTGAAACCAGTCCATTGCGTGGGGGACTGAAGACTTCAGGGAATTTATTCTCGTATTATTTTGGCGGGATGTTTGAATACCCGATTGCTAATCGCTTTGGTGCAGGATTACGTGCCAGTTTCTCAAATGTAGGTGGAGGCTCGGAACTCACTTCAATCGAAAATTACTATACAGCACCACTAACACCCGGTGGGCAACCATATGTACTGAAAATTACGCATGCTTTGAATGTAAACAATTTGCTCATGATTGCTGGTGAACCATATCTTACCTATCGGATACTGGACGCTCTCACCATAAATATAGGAGCACGTTTTGGATATTTATTGAATCCCACTTACAGTTACCAACAACGAATTCCTGAAGACAGTCCCAATAAATTTCTCTTGCCAAATGGTAAAACAACTACAGTATGGAATGCTCGCGGTGGTGGAGATACAACAATTCCCAATGTAAATTATCTCAATATTGGCTTGAGTGCTGGTCTAAGCTATGAAATCCCTCTTGATCCAAGTGGAAAATGGTTACTTAGTGTTGAAGGCTCTTTTGTATTTAGTCAGTTAAGTCAGGTTGCGCAGGCATTAAAATTGGTTAGCCCAGCTGATAGCATCCCCAATAACAGAGCTAATGAAAGTAACAAATGGCTTTATGCCACTCGAACGCCATTAGATGGAGAACCGGGTACCGATAGAGATCCTTCAAGTCTTGC
>JANYDO010000100.1 GCA_025363605.1 Candidatus Kapaibacterium sp. | reverse complement strand
ACGCGATTTGCTGGGCTTCTGAGTTTTTTGTACTTTTGTCATGAGCGAAGTGTATGCGGTGGAAGAAATGTTCTTGGAAAAACAAATCTACCACGTGAGCGGCACTTCGCTCACTTTTTTCTTCATTCATGCAACAAAGTCTCAAAGAACTGTCAAAACTACTGTAACAGATAACAAAAAGATGAACACGAATGCCAACGGGTTGGTAGTAGTATTCCGAGCGTTCAATGGATTTGCATCTGTGAATATCCGTTTTTTCGGTTTAATTCGTGTCCAATTCTATTGGATAATTCGCATCACTTTCACACATAACCACAACACCAATGAGTTTTAATCATACGATAGCCATTTTGGGCGGCGGAAATCTGGGCGTTGCCATTGCGCAGGGCTTGATTGTATCGGGGCTGCTGCCTGCCGAAAGCATTACCATCACGCGCCGCCGTACAAGCCTCCTTTCCGACCTTGCCAAGCAAAAAGTGAACGTGACGGCAAGCAACGCCGATGCGCTCACCAGCGCCAGCATCGTCATTCTTGCTGTGCAACCGCAGCAACTCAACGAAGTGCTGACGGACATCAAAAAAGAAGTCAATCCCAAAAAACACATTATTATTTCGGTGGTGTCGGGCGCAAGTATCGCCGAAATCACGAAGCAGTTGGGCAAAAATGCGCCAGTCGTCCGCGCAATGCCGAACACTGCCATCGCTATACGCGAGTCCATGACGTGTCTTGCCGCCGAGACCGAGCACCAAAAGGCACTTGGCGTGGCACAACAAATTTTTGATACCGTCGGCGCAACAGTCGTGATTCACGAAGAGCAGATGACCTCTGCCACAGCGCTCTGTGCTTGCGGTATAGCATTTTTCCTTCGTGCTATTCGCGCTGCTTCGCAAGGCGGCATAGAAATCGGTTTCCATGCCGACGAAGCAATCAAAATGGCGGCTCAGACCGCTCGCGGAGCCGCATCACTGCTGCTTTCCGGTAGTCATCCCGAAAGTGAAATTGACAAAGTAACCACACCGCGCGGCTGCACTATTGCCGGACTGAACGAAATGGAGCATCAGGGCTTTAGTTCTGCCATGATACGCGGCATCACGACTGCTTCCGACAAAGCAATGAACCTCTATGTGGCAAAACCTGCGAAGAATTAAAAACTGTAGCTCGTCAAGTGGTAGCGTTCTGTCGGGCGGTAGTGTTTTTGAGCTCTGCAGCCGTCGGGCAGGAAAAGTATTTGCAGTTGTGTTGCTATGCTCAACAGCACTGGCTTCCTGTGCCGCAATGGCAGCAGCAGCTCGTTCCAGTGCGTCTTCGCCTGCAAAGCCAATTCTGCGCGGGATTCGGGCGTATGGCGGAAATAACGACACCTCGCCGCCTATTATCACACGCTCACCGCAAAGCGTCTTTGGTTTTTCTTCTCCACAAAACAACCAAAGCAACGACGCGGCAAACGTGATTGGAAGCAGCTTCGTTACGATTGAGATGGACGTGCAATCGTCCGTGCAGCCTGCATTTGCGGCAATACTTGTTCACTGCGACGCAGAGTGGCGGGAAGACAAAAACTTTGTTGTCAACGACCCATCGCTGCGCATCGCACAGATACAGGTGTTTCAAGCGAATAGTTTTTCTCGCTATTTCACGCACCGAGCAAAATTTACTGTGCCAAACAGCGAAGTACAGTTGCGCTTTTCAGGTAATTGGAAAGCGAAAATTTTTGACGTGGACGACATGACGACCTCGATTGGTGAAGCACGGTTTTTCGTTGTTGACCAAGAAACGGAGACCTCGCTTGCTATTGCCATAGATGCCTACAGCCCTCGCGTCGGCGGTACAAGCCCAGCCGCGTATCTGCTGGAAGCCGCACTCACAGCGCCACCACAATTTTTGGACGAGAATTTCCATACCGTGACACTTTATCGCGCATGGCGCTGGAACGAGCCGATACGCATCACACAAGATATGGAGCTGGGGCGCACCGAAATCCTCTACAACCGTTCTTCCAAAGTTACGGTGTTAGGATTCTCAACGGCACAAAAGCGCTTTCGCATCACAGCTATTCCCGCGGAAAATGAATATCGTGTGCTCGATATTACCGATGCACTGCGCTTTCCCGCTTCCAATGCTCCTCTGCGCTTTGCACTGGCAGATTTGCGGCGTAATGGCACATCGCTGATGCGAGCAGACGACGGCGCAATGAACGCTCAAGGCGTTTCCCCTAGCACCGATGAATACGTGCTGATAGATTTTGTGCTTGAACCCGAAGGCTTGCCGTCTTCACGAGAAATTTATGTGGTGGGTTCGTTTAACAGTTGGAAACTTTCTAACGATTGGAAAATGCGCTACGACCCCGAACTGCGCCAATACACGCTTGCCCAGTGGGTTCGGCGCGGACGGCACAACTACGTCTATGCGTCGGCAGTGGTGAACAAACAAACCGGCGTTCCCGAAAGCTACGACTACGAGGAATGCGAAGGCAATTCGCCGTCGGCAAACCAAACGTTTTATGCGTTTTTTTATTATCGCAATCCCCAATTCGGCGGCTATGATGCGCTTGTGGGCGTAGCGGCGTTGAATGCGGCGCGGCGGAGTAAATAACCGATATACCCCATGTGTACTTCAATGTCGCCAGATTCACTCTGCTTTTCGCCCAATACGTTCGTTCAAATGGGCAATTCCACGATAAACGTTGCGCCCATGCCGGCTGTAGACTCGCACCATATTTTGCCGTGATGAACATCCATAATTTTCTTCGCAATGGCTAATCCTACGCCATTTGAGCCTTCCCCACCTGTTGGCTGTGCGCTAAGACGCTGAAAAAAGCCAAAGAGTTTTTGCTTGTCTTCGTCTGTCAAGCCGGGTCCTTCGTCTTGCACTTCTACTCGCGCCCGTGCGCCTGTCTGCTTCACGCGCACGGTAATCGCAGACTCCTTCGGGGCATACTTCACGGCATTAGAAATGAGATTTTCAAAAACCTGTTCCAAGCGGTCATGATCTCCTTGACAAACAACATCTTTCTCCATCTCAAGGTGAATGTGTTGTGATTTGAGCGCAGTCCTGTACGCATACCTATCGGCTACCCCAGCCACCAGCATCGAAAGCGAGACCGTCTTTAGATGGAGTGTGATATTTCCCAGTTCAATTGCCGCTGACTCCAGCAAATCCTTAATGAGTTCGCTCATACGGTCAGCAGTCGTGAGAATCCCTTCCATCATCTTCGCTGTCGCTTCATCGGCAGAAATCCTGCTTTGAATGACCTCTGTATATCCCATTATAGCACCAAGCGGATTCTTCAAATCATGGGCAGCGATAGAGAGTATTTGTGTCTTGAAACGGTTGGCTTCATTCAGTTCATTATTTAAGCGCTCCAGTTCTGTGTTTTGTTCTTGGAGCGTCGTATTCGCAATTTCAATATCCCGTGCCTGCTCCACAAGTATCTGCTGCTGACGAAGGATTTCTTCGTTAGAATCCGAAAGAGCCTGATTGGACTCATGCAGCGAGGCAATTTGTATGCGCTTTTCACGGGCAATGACATCCAGCGCAAGAAAAACATCACTGTACAGGTCGTCCTGCCGAACATCCACAGGCTGGAAGCCATCTAAATCGTTATCGGAAATTTTGGCAAGACCAAGATAGACTTGTTGGAGTCGTTGTTGATGATACGCGCTCGTCTTTGTCTCACTGGGTTCATCTTGAGTCTGTGATACTACAATGCGTCCATCGTCTTTAGATGCTACTTGAGGGGAAACAAATGCAGGTTCATGCGCCGATGGTAAGGCAGCAAAAAGTTCAACAACATCCTTTGCAGCCCGTTCTATGGAACCATATAAGTGCCATAACCGAATAATCGGGCTAAAAGGTTGAATGAGCTTCAGTGCAATGCGAGAGAACGTACTAACAACGACAAACCGCGACTGCGGTAAATGCTTCATTTCCCGAAAAAACTCAATGGTGCGCCGCCGTGCTGCCGCATTTGCGCCGCTAGAATCTATGGTATCGGTCAGAATGATATGGGGATGCTGTTCTAAACCCATAACCTCAACAATATCCATCATCACCTTGCAGATAGCTTCGGTCGCTTCTCCCGTACCGAATCCTTTTTGGGTATGAATAATGATGCTTGCTCCCTCCACTACGGCATGAGTGTCGTAATAGTTTGGCAAATTCACGACCCATTTCGGCTTGAGAATTGTTCGTAGTCTCAACCCATTCAATTCAACATATTCTTTTGCCTCAAGTGCATCCCACACCTCTTCAAACCGATGATTGAGGGGAAAATAATATTCTCTGCCCTGAGCATCGGCAACTATGGTATGCTCTTGCGTCCGATCTCCCACGCCAAAACGCTCTGCGAATAACCCATCAAATACTGTTTTTGTAAGCCTCTTTGGAGCCACCCTATTGGGCAAAATATACTGGAGAATAAGGTAGGAAATATCCAGCACCGAGACGATAATGGCAAGCACTTGTAAGAAATAGTTATGCGGGTCAATCTGCCAGAAGAAGACGGTGAACATTGCCGTACCAATCATTTTCAGCCACGCCGTTGCGGTAGAAAAAATTTCTGTCTGGTACGCTCGCACGTACAAGCCAATGTAAAGCGTGGAAATACCGATATTAAGGAGATAAGCAGATATACCGCCTAGGCGCACAGCACCACTACTCCAAAGCGGCGCGTTATCAAGACCACTCGCAACTAAAGCATAGAACAGCACCGTAAAACCAAGCACGGCAGCCACAACAATACCCTTGAAATATTGCCGTAAAAGTGGCGTAACGACTTGCTTTGCTCCGTAGCGAAAAATAAGGACAAAGACAATATACACATCCAAAAAGAACCAGACTCGGTTGCCCCAAATAAATATTTGCCCCATATTGACATATTGGCAAAACACAAAACCGTAGAGAAATTCCCATGCTATATTGCCACAAGCAATAAAAAAGGGCATCTCAATAAAGTGGTTTCGACGGGCATTGCGGATAAGCAAGAGATAGACAATTACCCACGACAAACTGCCGATGAATGCAGGGATTAACTGCATTGCATGATAGTCAGTGAGATTAAGCCATGGATAAAAAGGCATTGGTTTCTCCTTTGAATAATAACCTTCTGAAAGCAAAAGTACAGATTTTTAGAACGCTTTCAATCAGTTTTTATTCGTTTGTAATCCCGAAAGACTGACAAAATACGTTAACCACAAGAATGGAGAACCTAAAAATCTTGAATTCAAGAAGCACAGTTCGCGCTTTTTCAATGGGAAATCACCATCATCGTTCGTAGCATTTTTTGGCTTGTTGCCCTCATGCTTGTCTGCGGAGCGCATGACTGCACTCTTACCGCATAGACCCCCGACGGCAAGACATCTGTAGCCAGAGTATATTCTTGTCCCGCAATTGGGTCATTTTCTCCATGACGCAACATAACATTTCCCAGCACATCCAGAATATTTATCTCACAACATCCCGTCCAATCAAGCGGCAAACGAAAACGTAATTCTTGCGTGGCAGGCTGCGGAAAAATGAGCATTTCTACACCTTTGGTATCAGTATTATCACGATGATCGCGGGTTTGAGCAACCGAAGTTATAGCACACGCATTTGGCAAAAGAAAGGCGTAGTAGAGGCGCAAAAACTGCTGCATCACCACCGCAACCGAATCGGCAAAGCGGCGAATTGCGGTAGGGGAATCGCGCACCCCAATAAAATTGCACTCTATTTGTACTCCGTCTATCGTACCGCCTCGGTAGGAGCTATGCCGCGCAGTATTGTACCCCCCGTCAAAGTAATCGTCTCCTTCTTTCGGTGCAGGGTCTTGCTTGCTTGGCACTGCGGGATAACCGCGCTGTCCCAAAAGCGTACCCAAAGCGCCATCACCACGCAGCAACCGTGCGTGAGGTGCACCCTGTTTGTTCGTTCCGACAAGATTACGAATGCTGCTAAAACCAATATATTTTGTTCTGTTGAGTGAATCATCAGGCAAACGGAGTTCGTCCTCACGGAGCAAATATCCGAGTTCCAATCGTTGAATGTCATGTCCGTGTCCGTGCATATCCAAGTAGAAGCCACGCCCGAAAGACCGCTCTACTGCTCGCTTGGCAGAGTCAATAAATTGATGAAACTCGTTCCACGCTCTTTCGGCTTGCGGATTACCTTGCGCAGCTTCGACAATTTCTCGATTTGCATCCAGTTTGCGTCGGTGCAAACGGTTAATGATAATATGCGGTGAACATCCGAACAGACGCTGCATCGAAGCACCCATTGCGCGAACAAGCTCTTGCGTAGCAGCATCGGCGACTGTTACACACGTGCTGCAATTGCGCGTAGGAAGCTCTGACGGACTTATGTCGCCGCCATGCGCCGCAGAAATGATAATGGGCAGATTTCCTGCGATATATTCGATGTAACTATTCGTACCAAAATATGTTTGCCCGGGAGTAAAAATCGACTGTCCGTGCGCATTAGTGCTTGCCATTGCGCCTATAAAAAACAACGTCAAAAGCGCTCCAGCAAAGCTATGCAACGAGCAAGAAAATTGCTCTATGAATGTATTGAATCTCATGAGCGATTACTTATGAAGCGTGAAACAAGCAGAAGAACTCAACAATTCAAAACCCCGTATGAACTAATTTCCATACGGGGTTTCATTATTGACGTATCCGAAATAATCTTACACAAATGCACTAAAGCCGGTAATAGCGCGACCAACGATAAGCGTGTTCATCTCGCGTGTGCCCTCGTAGGAGTAGATTGCCTCCGCGTCAGCGACGAAGCGCCCTACGTTGTGGTCAAGCAGAATACCGTTACCGCCGAAGAGTTCACGCGCCCAGCCGACAGTCTCGCGCATACGCAGTGTGCAGAATGCTTTTGCCATCGAAGCGTGCTCGTCTTTCATCACGCCTGCGTCTTGCATTTGCGAAAGGCGGGTGCAGAGCGTTTGGCAAGCGGTGATGTTGCTGTACATCTGCACGAGAAGGTTTTGGACAAGTTGGAAATTGCCGATTGCCTTGCCGAATTGCTTGCGTTTTTGAGAGTATTTAAGGCTATTCTCATATGCACCCAAAGCACAACCAACCGCCATCCACGCTACGCCTGCGCGGGTCATGCGAAGGACTTTAGCCGTGTCAGCAAAGGTGTTTGCTTCTTGGAGGCGGTTTTCTTCGTGGACTTTCACGTTTTCCAGTTTCAAAATCGCATTCTGCACGATACGCAGCGCAATTTTGCCTTCGATTTTCTTGGAGCTAAAGCCGGGGGTATCTTTTTCGACGAGGAAACCCTTGACGTTGCCCGTAGATTCTTCTCGCGCCCAGATGACCGCCACGTCAGCAAATGTGCCGTTGCCAATCCATTTCTTTTTGCCGTTCAGTATCCACGTGTCGCCCTCGCGTCGGCAGGTCGTGTTCATGCCGCCCGCAGTGCCGGAGCCTACTTCGGGTTCGGTCAGACCAAAACAACCGATTTTTTCCATACGTTGCATCGGCGGGAGCCATTTTTGCTTTTGCTCCTCCGAACCGCAGAAATAAATCGAACCCATTGCCAAGCCGCCATGCACCCCGAAGAACGTTGCGAAAGACGAATCAACTCGTGCCATTTCCATAGCACAAATGCCTTCCAGCAAAGTTGTCTGCCCCAAGCAGCCATACCCTTTGTATGCCAAACCGATAAGTCCCAAGTCTGCAACCTTCGGCAGAATCTGATGCGGGAACTCGTCTTTTGCCCAGTATTCATTCGCAATTGGATTGATTTCATCTTCCATGAACTTACGCACTTTCATCTGAATAGCTTGCTGCTCCGGCGTGAGGAATTCTGCGACATTGTAGAAATCCAGATTGGGCAGGGGCAGCTCTTTTGTCTTACCATTTGCACCATTGCTTTTGCCGCCGCCCATTTGGGACATCAGCATTTGCATCATTTTAGGATCCATATTCAGAACGAAATCCATCAGGACATTCAGGTCTATTTTCTCGGCAACTTTTGCTGCTTTTCCGAGGTCAATTTTATCAAGCATGGGGCGCTCCTTGAAAAGTGAGGAGTGAAGAAATAGGTGATTGTAGGGGTACTAATAATCAAGATTGATAAGGCTTTATGCGCTGCCGAACACACTGAAACAACGCAGGGCTAAATATAGCACAAAAAGTTTGGTTTTGTGCAGACGAAAGTACGTTGATGAAAAAAAATCGTAACTAACCAGCTATGACCACAGAGGACGCGGACTTCCTCGATTCTTTGGACTGAAGAGGACTTCAGAAAGAAAAACTCACGGCACGTCAAAAAAGAGCCTAAAGAGTCCGCGTTCTCTACGGAATGTGAAATAAATAAAAGCGTGTTATCGAAAGTAGTATCTTTACACCAAAAACCTCATATGATTGCACCATATTCAGCAGTGGTTGAGCAGCAGATGAAAACGTTTTATTCTGGTTTGAAAGAACAAGAGCAGCGTCATTATGCAGCCCTTGAGGCTCTCAAATTGAAGCATGGTGGCAAACAATACATTCAAACGTTGTTGAATATTCATCACAAGACCCTCAAGCGAGGGATGGATGAATTGAGGAACGCGGATGTCTTTGCCACTCTTCCAACGGAGAAACAACGCCGCGCCGGCGGTGGTCGAAAAAAAAAACAGTTCACCACCCCAATATCCAAGCCCAACTTCACGCCCTGATAGACCACTATAAGGCGGGAAGCCCGACGAATCCTGATTTGTATTGGATACATCTCAAACCCAAAGAACTTGCCGCGTTGCATGCCGCACAATATGGTGTGGTCTTGAGCAATGGTTGGTTCTCATTGGATTTAGTTGGAAAATTCTGTCCTGCCGACGTAGGTCGGCATCCATTGGAAGCGCATGGTACTGTGCTTTTCGATATGGATACCGACCTGCGTCGGTATGACGGAGCGGTGTTGTTAGCATTCGCAGAAG
>JANYDO010000145.1 GCA_025363605.1 Candidatus Kapaibacterium sp. | reverse complement strand
CCTTTTGGTACAATGGTGCGAGTGCGGAATACTGCGAATGACCGTAGTGTCGTCGTGCGTATCAATGACAGAGGACCGTGGAAAGAAACTCGTGTGCTGGACGTATCGTTTGCTGCCGCTCAGGAGCTTGATATGACACGTTCTGGGACGGCGCCGGTAGAAGTAACCGTGCTGAAATAACTCTTTTGCGACAAAGTAAATATCACAAAAACAAAAACGCATGGTTGCTATTTTTCAGCAATCATGCGTTTCTGTTTTATTACTATTTCGGCTGGAAAACGACGAAAGACACTCTCAGAAGACAGAAATATCTACAACTGAATACATTGCGTCGAAATTTTCAGCATCACAGCTTGGGGGAGCAGAATCTATTGGAGCGCAAACTACCTTGTTAAGAGGCAGAGATCACCATTAGAATCGCTCGCGACGACCGCCGCCTTCGCGTTGACCGTAGCCACCGCCACCATTACCACGCGGGCTGAATTCGCGGCGCGGACGTTCTTCGCGTGGGCGAGCTTCGTTCACGACCAGCTCACGTCCATTATACTGCATACCGTTGAGTGTATCGGTCGCAACTTTTGCTTCTTCTTCGTTGCCCATTTCAACGAAGCCAAAACCACGAGCTTGACCGGTAAATTTATCCATTGCAACAGACGCAGAATCAACCGTGCCATATGCTTCAAAAAGTGTGCGAAGTTGGTCACCACCAACGGAATACGGCAGGTTGCCGACGTAGATATTCATAACAAAAAACCTCAAACAGCGTAGAGAATCAAGAAAAATCTCACACAGACTTCTAAAACTATTTACTAACGAAGTCTGTATTATACTTTTTGCCACGCTAAACCAAAAAGCACACCGCAATTTACGGTTTATTTATTGCATTGCAAGATTATTTTATGTAGGTCTCCATTTTATTCAGTTTCTATCCCATAGCAGCATAGCCGCTACATAAGTTCTTGACCAAAAGTAATCCGGCATGAGAAACAAGGGAGTATGCTCCTTTGCCCACTAGATTTTACCGAAAAATTATTGACAACGAACTTAGTATTCGGACGCTTTATTAAGTATGTCATAAAGCCACTAGTGCTGGAACTTCCTCAAGAGATTCCAAGCCTCCAATAAGAATATTTTGGCTAAAACGGTTCTGCTGATTGACGGGACAGAGATGTACGCCCAGCTACTTCTTCAAACACCTCATTATATTTCGCATGAACCGTTCCAAAAAGCCTATCCCAGACCAGTGTATACAATCCGTAGTTGCTTGTGGCGTACTTGTGGTGCATATTATGATTCACCGATGTATTCACCCATTTGCCCAGCCAGTGCGTACTGAAGCCTTTTGGGTAGAGTTCAAATCCTAAATGCCCGTAGGCATTGTAGAGTGTCATCAAGCCCAGCCATGTCCCAATCATGCCGATAGTATGCGGGATGGTGAAAGCAATAATGGGAAAAATGAGAAATTCTGTTAATGCTTCCAACGGATGAAATGCAAAGGCTGCCCAAGGCGAGGGATTATGGGAAAGATGATGTACTTTGTGAATGAGAGCGTACAGCTTTTTGGTATGAACGGCGCGGTGCATGAAGTAAAAATAAGCATCATGGACAGTCAGCATGAGCAGAACCCCGCCTATCCAGTACACAATCTGCCACACAGTGCCAGCCCCCACAATCTCACTGACATCACGATGAACCTGCGTAAACGGTCGTACCTCAGGCAGATACACCAACGAAGCAATAGTCGCAAATATTAAAAATGTGAGAACAGAGTACCCAAATTCCCGCTTGTAATCTTGCTTAGAAGGGTATTTGGGCTGAATTTTCCGTGATGCCCATTTCTCGCGGCGAATCATATACCACCACGCAAAGAACGTTCCGGCTATTGCGCCGTAGCGAATACTCAAAAACGTTATCAAAATTGACCACGTAAGCCAATAATTATCAATGTCGAGAAGCATAGCGGTATCCAGATAGTTAAAAATGCTGCATGAACGAAACCCCAATTTACAATATGCTGCGCAGATTCGGAAACTCGTTGTACCTCCTACCGATAAAAACAAAACGCATGATTGCTAATGAAGCAATCATGCGTTTTTTTACAGAAAATAATCCGGCTGGAAAACGACGAAATGACACTCTCAGAACGCAGAAATATCTACAACTGAACCACCTACGTCGAACTTTTCAGCACTACAGCTTTGGGGAGCGGTATCTACTGAAGTTACATTGCCCCAAAAGAGGCAAACTTCAATTAGAATCGCTCACGACGACCGCCACCACCGCCACCTTCGCGTTGACCGTAGCCACCGCCGCCATTACCACGCGGGCGGAATTCGCGGCGCGGGCGTTCTTCGCGTGGGCGAGCTTCGTTCACGACCAGCTCACGTCCGTTATACTGCATGCCGTTGAGCGCATCGGTCGCAGCTTTTGCTTCTTCTTCGTTGTTCATTTCAACGAAACCAAAACCACGAGCTTGACCGGTAAATTTATCCATTGCAACAGACGCAGAATCAACCGTGCCATATGCTTCAAAAAGAGTACGAAGTTGGTCACCACCAACGGAATACGGCAGGTTGCCGACGTAGATATTCATAACAAAAACCTCAGACAGCGCAGAGAATCAAGAAAAATCTCACACAGACTTCTAAAACTATATTACTAACGAAGCCTCTGTTGCACTTTTTGCCGCGCTAAACCAAAAAGCACGACGTAAGTTACGACTTATTCAGCGCTTTACAAGACTATTTTGTCATAACGTACAATTATTTTTGCTCTTCTTCGTATCAGGGCTTTCGCAGTGAAACTTTTTTCCTGTCAATGTCGTAGAAAAGCGTACCGAAAAAAAACTTGATGTGGTAAAGGTTTGAAATGATTGCCTGTCAGTGCTTCGGCAAATCCTAGAGTTCACATAATTTGTTTCATTGGAAATTTTTATAAAGGTGATATCATGATACGCACCATACTATTGGCAGGACTGCTGGCTTCAGGAGCCATTTTATACGCATTTAATAGTAAACATGACGGTTGGTGGGGTTGGGGCAAGCGTGGAAGCGGCGTTGAGCGTGCAGAGACACGTGAGGTAGAAAAATTTACCGGTATTGACGTTGGCGGTGCTTTCAATGTGGATGTTACCTGCGGTAAAGAAACGAAAATCGAAGTCTTGGCAGATGATAATCTTTTGGAAGATATTGGAACGTCCGTCCGAGGTAATACACTGTATATAGAGACCAAGCAAAATATCTCACCACGCACGAAAATTCGCATTCACATTACTACGCCAAACGTAGATGACGTGCAGAGTTCCGGTGCAAGCGATATTGTGCTGAATAATGTAAGTAACGAAAAACTTCATATCGAAACAAGCGGAGCCGGTTCGGTCAAGGCTTCTGTCAAAACCGATAAATTGAGTGTGGAAACAAGTGGAGCAGGCAATGTTGTCCTTTCCGGTAATGCCGAAACTTTCAGCATCGAAACAAGCGGCGCGGCTGACGTGAAAGCTCGTGACCTCAAAACGAAAAATGCTCGCGTAGATGTTTCCGGTGCAGGTGACGTTGAATTGAGTGTCAGCAATGAATTAAACGTTACTGTCTCCGGTGCAGGCGATATTCGCTACTACGGCAGTCCTAAATCTGTCTCGAAAGAAGTTTCCGGTGCAGGCAGCGTTACCAAGAAAGGTGACTAAAAACGAGAAGGCAGACCAATCAAGACATTAGACCCAACCTCCTTCCAGAGAACCAAACAAGGCTACACAGCGCTTATACGCTTGCGTAGCCTTGCTTGTTTTTGTGTCTGTCGTTCTTTTTTTACTTCCGTGTGATACTGACGATGAGTATAGGTGGTGTGAGTGCTTGTCCGGCAGACGGTGCTTGGTGAATCTTGCGGACAATTTCCATTCCCTTCGTAATGCGTCCGAAGGCTGCGAATCCCTGCCCGTCTGGATTGCGTTTCCCTCCAAAGTTGAGCTGTGGCTGATTACCAACGCAGATAAAAAATTCGTATTGAGCAGTATTCGGTTCGTCTCGTGCCATCGAAAGCGTACCGTCTAAATGCTTCAAACCTGTCTGTGCAGTTGTTTCCAGCTCGATCGGTGGCAAGGCATATTGTATAAACAAATTGCCGATTGTGCCTTGAATAGCCTCGATTTTGAGGCTATCGGGCTTATCGGACTGATTACTCATTTTCACGGTGCGGTGTATAAGCCCACCGGTATAATAACCACCGGAAACATAGCGTAGAAAATTCTCGACTGTTGCCGGTGCTGCTCGGCGGTACAGTTCTGCCTCAAAGACCCCTTGCGTTGTGCGAATTGCCACGCGAATTACCGATGAAGTGTCCGGTAGATTCGGGCGTGTGGTGGCCGCTGTGGTAGCAGACTGAGCAAATATGCGGGGCGCTCCGGCAAGAATACATACCAGTACAACACAGCCAAGCGAGGTGCGAAAGCCCATGAAATAGTACCAAGGCTTTTGAGCAGGAGATAATGCAAGAGATATATTCACAAAATCAGCGTTTTTCGGTGAAACAAAAACGTGGAATGTTCGCCAATATACGGTTTTGTGTCGTATTTTTGCGTCTGTTTGTTCAATGTTTGATTATCAAGGATATGAATGAATTTCATGGTTATTATTTCTGCTTGGCATCAAAAGCTGCCTCCCATGTCTATGCGTTCCACGTCTATTTGTAGGTCTGGGGTTGCTTGGTATTGTGCGCGGGCATTGATTCTTATCTGCGCGGTACTGCTTCTTTGTCATCACGGTCTTTTTGCACAAAGTAAACAATTGCAACCACTGCCAAGCACAACATCAAAAATATTGTCCGGCACTGTTTCTACCAGCAATGCTTCTACCAGCAATGCTTCTAGTACGATTTCTAGCGGAGCCACTACACAACATCGCCTGCAAAGTACGCTTGCGACGGTCTCCACAAATAGCGCTCCCAGCGCTTCGGGAGCATCACTTTCGTTGCGGACGCTCATACAAGAAAAGCAAAATGCCACTACTGCAAACGTCCAACTCTTTGCTCCTTTTCGGGCGCACGGGCGCTTGTTTATGACCTCTACGCAAGCGTTTGTGACCGTTGACAAGAAAGATGTGCAATGGCAAGATTACACGGGCTTTGCTGACCTTCTTGCCGAGCGCCTTCCGGCATTCCCTTTGTTTTTGGGGCTGCAAGGCGCGTATAATCAACTTTCTATCTTGGGCGCAAGCCCGCGCGATGTGGCGGTGATGATGAACGGTCGCCCAATGCGTAATGCCGCTCTTGGCGCAGCGTATCTTGAGCAGTTGCCACCAGAAATGGCAGAGCAAACGGAAGTATTTCTTGGCTCAGATGCGGCGCTGCTGGCTAATAATGCGTCGGGCGCTGCTATTAATATCCAAGAAATTCGGCATAACACCAAAAGCCTTTATACGCGCATTTGGTATCAGCAATTTGGCGACCAATTTACTGCCGCCGATGTGGATGCAAGCTACAATGTCGCGCCAAACTTCAATCTCACACTCGGCGCACGAACGCAAAATGCAAAGCGCATCTATAATAATACCGCCTCGCAGTTGTGGAATGCCCGTATGATTTTGCGCTGGAATCTCTCTTCGACCGCAAGCATTTCGTTTTCGTATCTGCTCACGCAACAGCGTATAAGCGCTAATGGTGGCTTACTACCGACCACCGCAACGGCGAGTGTTGTTAATTCTCTTACGCTTTTCAATGAACTTCAAGAAAACACTCTGCGCCACGACCTGACGCTTACGGGAAGTGGTTATTTGACGCGGGATTCTAGCATTGCTGCGACGCTTTCTGCGTATGCCACATGGGATGGACGGGCACTGGAGCGGGCGAGTTTGCAGGGTAATTTCGCCACAAACGGTCAGGCATCAGGCAGAGTTATTATTGCGCCTGATACAACCATTACGCAATCAACAACAACCAACGTGAGCATTGGAGCCACGGGGCGTGTTGAAACGCATGTGAAGCTATTCTCAGCATTGGAAGCCTCTTTGATGGCTGGCGGGAATATCGCACTGCACAGCATTCCTGAAAGCATCTATTGGAGTGCCGCAGCACGTGAGGGTAATCTCCAAGTGCAGACGCAAGCAGAGCTTTCCGCTTTTGGACGTTTGGGGTTTACATTGCTCAAAAGTTTAGATGTGAGTGGAGGAGCACGTATCACGCTTGTAGGGAAACGTCCCGAATTAGCACTTGGTGCAAAAGCTGCATTGTACCTTATACGTTCCACCACGACGAGTGTTCAGTTTTGGGGCGATTTTTCGCGCAGCTTTCGTTTACCGAGCGTTGCTGATGATGGGATGGTAACAATGTCGACAGTCTTGTTAAAGCCAGAATCACACGCGCTGGTTCTAGCAGGATTACGTTTTCGAGAGGAAACAGCACAAAGCACGTTTTCGGCAGATATTCTAGCATTTGGGCGCGTAATTACCAATCCAATTGTCTATGATACAGCAAATGTTTCTTTTACGAATCTCATCAATTTTGCTGATAGCGTCAGAGCTTTTCCCAACACCACTCTTGCAACTATTCGTGTGTACAACGGCGCTCCACGCACGATTTATGGTGCATCGGTGAGTGCAAACTGGCACGGGAAAAATGTTTTGTTTGGCGGCGGCTTGGTGCTGAGTGGTTTTGCAAATCTCACGCTTTCGCAGACAGACGGCAAAAGCGACGGGCGTTTTCCGCTGCTGTACGCAGGTGCGACGGTGCAGTATGAATATACCTTTGGGCGGGATGTCCTTCGCGCCGGAGTGCGTGTGCGCATGATGACACCCTTTGTGGGAGAGCGCTTCTCTCCTATGCTTTGGGCATACGTACCTTCTGCAACCGAACAAGGACTGACGGGGAACGGGATTGATATTGTCGCCGGAGCGGAAGTGTTTGGCAGCCTCAATATCCGCGCAACCTACCAGAATGCACTAAATACGCCTACGTTCACGGTGGCGGGCTATCCGCAATATCCCACAGTGCTGCGTCTTACCATTTCGGCGACGATATTGGGCAATTAAGTTCTTTTTGAGACCATTGTTTCTGCGAACAAAAAACATTTCGCCCAAAAGTCATGCGAAAAGCGCATATCAAAAAAGCGAAGAATTGTGTATCTTTAGCACCAAATAATTATTTCTGTATCATTTGTATCGTCTGTGTGCAGGAAAACACTATGAATCCAGTTAATATGCAATCTTCAGACAACACCTCCCAAGCCGGGGGCAAAGGTTTTTCGGGTAGTATTTTCAATGCGGCGGTGATAGTTGCTGCTCTCGGTTACTTTGTGGATATTTACGACCTTGTTCTTTTTAGTATTGTTCGCGTTCCCAGTTTGAAAGGGCTTGGTGCAATGGGGTCGCAGCTTATGAGTGACGGCTTGTTTCTTATCAATATGCAAATGTTCGGAATGCTTGTCGGTGGCGTGTTCTGGGGTATTTTGGGCGATAAAAAAGGGCGACTCTCTATTCTCTTTGGTTCTATCATTACCTACTCGCTGGCAAATATTGCCAATGGCTTCGTTACTTCCATTGAAATGTATGCTGCCTTGCGCTTCATAGCGGGCATCGGGCTTGCCGGCGAACTTGGCGCAGGGATTACGCTCGTCGTGGAGGTGATGCCCAAGGAAATACGCGGCTACGGAACGATGATTGTCGCCGGGGTAGGCGTTTCCGGTGCTGTGCTGGCGTATTATGTAGCGGAAATGTTCGATTGGCGCAACGCGTATTTTATCGGTGGTGGTTTGGGCTTGGCATTGCTGGTCCTGCGCATCGGCGTTTATGAATCGGGGATGTTCAGTAAAATCAAGGATGATAAAACGAATCGAGGTGATTTTTTCAGTCTCTTTACCGATCGCAAGCGGTTTGCCCGCTATGTGCGGTGCGTCTTGGTGGGTTCGCCATTGTGGGTCGTGGTCGGTATTTTGGTGACTTTTGCGCCGGAATTTGCCGTGGCGATGGGCGTAAGCGAGGTAGTGAGCGGCGGGCGGGCAATCATGTTCTGTTACGTCGGTATCACGCTGGGTGATTTCTTCACGGGGTACCTCAGTCAGCGCTTACAAAGCCGAAAAAAAGTGCTTTTAACGTTTTTAATATTTGATTCTCTCTGCATTGCTGCGTATTTTCTTATCGGAAAAGTTGTAGCGATGCCGACGGCGAACACTGTCTATTTTGCAGCGCTCATGCTTGGCTTATCGTCGGGATATTGGGCAATTTTTGTCACGGTAGCGGCAGAGCAATTCGGCACAAATCTCCGCGCAACCGTTGCCACGACTGCACCCAATTTTGTGCGTGGTTCGCTTGTCCCGATGACATTTCTTTTTCGGGCCTTCACGCCAACGCTAGGGCTTATTGGAGCTGGCGTGGCGGTGAGCGCATTTGCGATGGTCATTGCGTTTATTTGCCTCTGGGGGTTAGAAGAAACCTTTGGCAAAGAACTCAACTACTTGGAAACAATTTAGCCATACTTCATTCAGGATAAGCACATGAATTGTGATATTTGGAACACAGACAGGAGTGTCTGTGCCACAAAAGCCAGATTTCATGCGGTGATACAGACACTCGTGTCTGTGCAGACACTTCAAAACAATTCTGTTTGTGTGTTTACTCAATGTAAATCGTCATTTGTAATTCTCAATTCGTAATTTTCTTCCTTCGGAGAGTATATGAGCAACCAAGAGTTTACCATTTTGTGTCTGGCAAGCTATGACAAAGGTGCGGAATTTCTGCGTGAGTGCAAGCGCCAAGGCTGCCGCGTACTGCTTTTGACTGCGCCGCGCACCAATAATGCGGCTTGGCCCCGCGAATCTATTGATGAGGTTTTTGTACTGCGCGATATTGAAGGGCGCTGGGACGACAACGAGCTTGTGAACAGCATCTCCTACGTGGCACGAAAAGAAAAACTTGACGCGATTGTCGCATTAGACGACTACGATCTTGAGGCGGCAGGTTTGCTCCGCGATCACCTGCAAATACGCGGCTTCGGTGAGACCGTGACGCGCAATTTCCGCGACAAACTCGCTATGCGCCGCCGTGCGTGGGACGAAGGCGTACTCGCGCCTGACTACGTTCATCTGGTCAACGAAAGCCAAGTGCAGGCTTTCACGCAGCGCGTTCCGCTTCCGTATATCGTCAAGCCGCGCGGCGAGGCTTCCGCCATTGGTGTGAAAAAAGTACATTCTCACGAAGAGCTTTGGCAAATCTTTGAAGAACTTGGCGACAGGCGCTCGACCTATCTTGTCGAGCAGTTCTTGCCGGGTGATATTCTCCATGTGGATTCGCTTATGTATGATGGGAAAGTCGTGTTTGCTGCGGTGAGCAAGTACGGCAAGCCGCCTTTTGAAGTGATGCACGGCGGTGGTATTTTCACAACGCGCATTGTCGAGCATGGCTCGGCGGACGAAAAAGAATCACTCAAAGCAAACGAAACAGTCTTGAAGGCAATGGGTTTACGGCACGGCGCTTCGCATACGGAATTTATTCAATCCTACGCCGACGGCAAGCTCTATTTCATGGAGACTGCCGCCCGCGTAGGTGGCGCAAACATCGTGGAAATGGTAGAAGCCGCTACGGGCGTGAATCTCTGGTCAGAATGGGCAAAAATCGAAATTGCCTACGGCGCAAAGCCTTACAAAGCCCCGAAAGCAAAGAAAGATTATGCGGGCATCATCATTTCGCTTTCCAAGCAAGAGTGGCCGGATATGTCCGCCTACAATGACTCTGAAATTGTCTGGTGTATGAATAAAGCACAACATGCGGGAATCATTGTGCGGTCTGCCAAGTACGACCGCATCACGGAGCTTCTGGACAATTACCAGCCGCGTTTTTACCATGACTTCCATATGTCGTTACCGGCTCCCGACAAAGCAACATCATAAATCAATGAGGAATGACGAATGAGTAGCTCTGGCTTCTTCGTTTGTTAAAAGCAACCTTCGTCAATCGTCATTTCTCCTTCGTCATTGCAACGTTATGTTTGAACGCGAGATACAGCGAGCAAAAGAACTTCTGACGCAACGCCTAGCGGCTGCGCAGCAGTTTATTTATTGGCAAGAAATCCGTGAGCGTGCTGATATTCCGGTCTTTTATCGAAATTTTTTCGGTGCCGAAGCTCAATGGTGGATTTTTGAAGAACAGCTCCAACGCGCTGCGAATCCACGTTTCGATTACGGACATGAGCAGCTTGCTTTGCATACCGTCGAAGCTGACCGCTATCGCATGGAAGCCGCTCGATTCGACCATCAAGACCTCACTTCCGCTATTGACCTTGCCGTCAAGACTCGTTTTAACTATATCCTCCGACCCCGCACAACGCTCAAGTGGTTTGTCTATCGCGGCGAACCAACGAAGACCTTGAGTGAAGTGCTACTGAGGATGGATTATTTTTTAGAGTATGACTATCTACTGGACGGCTTCCGCCGATGGATAGCGACCAAGCAAAGCGAAGTACCGACAAAACACGCAGTGAAGCAGACATCGCTCGTATCGGTGGTAGAATTTGACCGTACGCTTCAAAATGTGGACAATGACGTGATTTTGGAGTATTCCCCCGAAGAATTTACGGATTTGCTGACACCGATTTACGAAATGTTCGACGAAATCCATGCCACCGATAGGGCTTTGCAGCAGTATCGTGGCAAAGTACCCATGCCCGCTATCATCGTATTTCTGGACGACAAAGGTATTTACCGTATTGCGCAAGAGTTGGAAGACGTGATGAAAACACGTGCTTTGCGTTATGTGGGGCAGCGGGATTTCTTACATCTGCTGAATGATATTGTGAGCAAATTAGAGCAAGAAACGCCTTTGCCGCCATCGCTTCACGCCGACACGACCACGCTCCCACTTGACTTCGACGACGAACCTATTATTAAAGCGGACGATACTATCGGGGAATTGGCGCTTGGTGCTGCCAAGCGCACACCAAAGCCCTTTGTTCAAGTAGAAACCGCTACTGAAGAACCATCACCCGACGACGACAACGACGACGAGATATTTGCTTCTGATTCTCCTGCTTCCGAAGAGCACGTCTCAGATGCGATTAAAGTCTCTATTCTTGGAGAAGCAGTATCGGATGAGGGTTCGTCTGATATTGCTCAAGAAGAATATCTTCCGAAATTGAGCATTGATGAGCCTACAAATATTCGTACAGAAGGGGTAGGTGAACATAATGAGCAAGAACTCCCGAAAACGTTTAGCACGGAATTAGTCGGCTTGGCGGCGATGATGCAAGAGTTACAAGCTGATGACGAAACTCAGACAGAAATTCACGACGCAGAATATGAGATGATTGCATCGGATGGTGAAACATCTGAAGCAACTATTCCCGTTCCTACGCCGACGTATAATAGTAACGGCAACCCAAATGCTACTCCTGAAACAGAGCAGTCTAAATCGAATCTTTTCTCTCGATGGAGTAGCATATTTACGCCGCGCACTGAGGAATAATATCAGCTTGTGGCGGGGGATTAGGAACACAATACATTTTTTTTCGGAATATGAAAACTCAAATTTTTCAGATTGGCACTCCATTTGCGACAATCACCAAACACACTCATTTCTCAAACCTTTAGGAAACTATCATGCAAAGCTGTGATGTATGCGTCATTGGGGGCGGACCGGCTGGGTACGCAGCCGCAATGCGGGCACTGGACTTTGGTAAGCGCGTTATTTTAATTGAAAAAGATAAACTGGGCGGCGCGGCAATCTACAATGGAGCGCTTTCGTCGAAGACGCTCTGGGAGCTGTCGCGCGATGTACGTCGTCTGCGTGTTACCGAGCGGGGATACACGGTATTCGACTACAAACTGGATTTCCCAACGATCATCAAAGTAGCGAACCAAGCCGTGCGAGAACGTCACGAGCAACTTGCCAAGCAGGTTAATGAGCTTGAGGAACATATTTGCTGCGATCGTTTCCGCTTTATTCATGGCTTTGGTACGCTGAAATCAGCGCACGAAATCGAAGTAACAACGCCAAAGGGTGTAGAAATCATCACATCAGAATACATCGTTCTTGCCACCGGTAGTATCCCGCGTAAACTGCCAAATGTGGTGATTGATGAGCAGAATATTGTTACGAGTGACGGTGTTGGTAATTGGACAAAATTTCCTGATAGCATGGTCATTCTGGGCGCGGGCGTGATTGGTTGTGAGTTTGCTTCGGTATTCTCCAATTTTGGTATGACCGATGTGCGTCTCATTGACAAAGCCGACCACATCCTGCCTTTCGAGGATAAGGATATTTCCGAAATGATTACCGAAAATTTCATTGCAAGCGGCATGACCATTCACCGCAACGCCTCGCTGGAAAGTATGGTCACGGACGAAAATGGACGTGTGAATTATACGCTCAAGTACAAAGATGGGCGCAAGGAAACGTACAACGTCGAAAAGGCGCTCATTTCGATTGGTCGTGTAGCGGCTGTCGGAGGCTTAGGAGCACGTGAAATAGGGCTTGCATTGACCGATGCCGATAATTTTATTGTTGACAGCGACGGGCGAACGAATATCCCGAATATCTTTGCGGTCGGCGATCTTACTGCTGATATTTGTCTTGTGAATGTCGGCGAACTTGAGGGACGGCACGTGATTGAGACCATGTTCAATCCGGGAAATAAGCATCTTAGCTACGAGAATATCTCAACGATTATGTTTCTTATGCCTGAATCATCGGGTGTAGGTGCAAATGAACAAGCACTGATGGCAAAGGGTATTCCCTACCGCGTAGCAACGTTTGCCTACAACTATATTAACCGAGCAATGGCAATGCGGAGTTTGAAAGGCTTGTACAAAATTCTCGTCAGCGACGACGACGAAATGCGCCTTCTGGGCATGCGAATTGTGGGTGAGCAGTCTTCAAGCGCTATTCAGGCAGCTGCGTTGCTTATCCATATGGGTAAGGGCATAGCTGAACTTTCAGAACTTATCCACCCGCATCCGTCTATTGTGGAAGGAGCGCAAGAATGTGTGCGCATGCTGCTGGGGAACTCTATCTTGAAGCCACAAGTCTTCCCGGGCGATTTACGGTGTGTTCGCGTAGCAAACGGCGTTGCGACGGAAATCAACTATTTTGTGAATGGCTCGAATGGTGTAGCAAAATCGTCGGTGCTAAATACATGAAATGGCACATATAGTAGCATCAAAAATAAAAGCCCTGCATGAGATTATCATGCAGGGCTTTTGTTTATTTCTGACTAGTTTCAGCAAAGAGGCTTATTTTTTGCCTTTTTTCGCTTTTGTGTCACTTTTCGCCTTTGTGTCACCAGCAGGAGCTGTACCGCCAGCACATCCAAGCGCTTCAAGCTGTATTTCCAAGTTGCTAATCATTTTCGCATCCGGCGTAGCGGAGGCTTTCATGCGCTTGATAGTCTCTTGGTAGTATTTGCAGGCGTTAGGGGTGTCTTGCAGATTTTGCGCTGCAATAGCAGAATAGAACCAACCAAAAGCGTTATCGGGATCAAGCGTTGTCCATTCTTGGGCGTATTTTTTCAACTCAGCCCAGCTTTTTGAGCCGTTCGACATACGGCAGAGCGTACTAATTGCTGCGTTCACATCGCGCTTTGATTTCACGGGGTCTGCTTTGCCGGCTTCGAGAATCTTGAGAAACTCTTCTTTTGCTTCTTTCGGCTTTTTCATTTCCATAAGTGTATTGGCAAGCTGACTACGGACATAGAGAGCCTTGGGGTCGAGCTTGAGAGACTCTTGCAAAGCAGGAAGCGCCGAATCCAATTTGTTTTTCGAGAAAAACGCTGCACCTACGTAGTAGTATGCACGAGCGTTCATGCTGTCCGGTGGGCAGTTTGCACCATCAAGACGCTTACGGAAAATTTCGATAGCGTCATCGTACTGCCGCCACGTATAGAGCGCCGTGCCGATAGACATCATCAGTTTGCAACTTTTGGGGTTTTTGACAAAGAAATCTTTGTACTCTCGCACTGCCGTTGCCGTATCGCCGCAATTAATGGCAGCACGAGCATAAAGCTCAATATCTTCAGCTTTCAAGCCTTTATTTGCTTTTATTTCTGCAAATTTTTCGGAGGCTTTGCAGAAGTTGCGCTTGTAGAGCAGCGTCTTCGCAATCATCAAATCTGCTTTGTCAGCAACAGTGTCAATAGCTTTTTTCGACATTTCGAGGTAATCCACAAGCAAGGTGTCGTATTCTTTCTTTTCTGTTTCGAGGAGAATAAATGCGGATTGCGCCAAATACCAACGTGACTGAGGAGCATCGGGCTTCAGCTTCAAATAACGCTGGAGTGTCGGAATAGCTTCAGCATATTTTTTCGCCAGAAATTGAATCTTACTTTTATTGAAAAACGCCTTTGCGTTATTTGTATCTGCTTTAGTAATAATATCCCATTGATTTAAGGATTTATTTACCAAACTAATATTGTCCTCTTTACTTGTGCCGGGATTATTTGCCATGCGGAAATACGCTTCAGCCAGTTTGCTACGGGAATCAATAAGATTCGGATCGCGTTTCAGAGCTTCTTCGTAGTTATCTTTTGCCAATTCAAAAACGCGTTGCGCAAAGTAAATATCGCCACGAGCCACATAGGTAGCGGGCAACTCTTTATTGATGGATTGTGCCTTAATCACGGCAGCATCGGCTTTGGTGAGCGCATCTTTCGGGAAACCGGGGGCTTCGTTACCGGCTACATAAACTTGGCTCAATGTCAGAAAACTCTCAGCATCTTTTGGAAAGGTTTTGGTAAGTTCCTCACCTTTTTTCAAGGCTTCGGCGTGTTTGCCTACTGCTGATAGGCCAAGCGTTACCTTACGCATCACTTCCGGTTTCCAATAGTCCACGTCCTGCGCTTTTTGATAATATGCAAGCGAGGAATCTTGTTGGTCGAGAGCGTCATAAATATCGCCCAAGAGCAGAAGTGATGACAGATCGCGTGGGTTTTCTTTCACAGCAGCCCTTGCAAGCGGCAGCGCGGCAGGATATTCTTTTGCAGTGAATTGTTCTTTCGCTTTTTGGAGGTTGCTCTGCGCAAAGATAGGCGCAAAGGCAAGCATAAAGCAAGCTCCAAGCGTGAAGAATCGTTGAAGAGACAGTCGTTTCATAGTACGTTGCAATGATGATGATGATACGGAAAATGAGTGATTTTGCGTCATAAACTACCTGTTTGAAAAGGTTTGTTAGTCGAAAAGTTTAATGAACAAATGCCTTGGGCACTCATGCCTTTGTCGGCAGTGTTTAATCTTCTTCTTCAGTCGGGACAATATCGAATTTCGCTCCCTCCGGCACAATACCGGATTTCAAGAAATATTGTTTTGCACGAACATCGTTGCGCAAAAAGGTCATAAATCCCCACGGGAGATTACGGCGGTCTTCCAGTAGCACTCCGCGAATACTGATGGGAAGCGGATATTTGCCCATAACAACATACGCCTGATGGACAGGTTTTGGTCTGATGTACGTACCCGTTGTGTCTTGAAAGCCAATTTTGAGCATCTTGAATTGTTTGTCTCCGGCATATTGCCATAAATATCCCACGCCGATAGCGTTTGGATTAGCCGCAACGAGTTTACGTGCGGAGTCGGCATTTTTTACAAGCGTCATGGTGCGCTGTGGCGACGTGTTTTTGGTGAGCGCGAGCAGAATGTTTCCATATTCCGACGAATTGGCATCAGGACTAATGAACGTTGGTTCTTCCTTGAGTTGCGGGAACATCCCGCGCAAAGATGCGGTTTTGTCGGTAAAAAGTTTCTTGAGTTGATTGAGCGATATGGTGTCGAGCGGAAAATTGCGTTGCACAAAGAATACAAGCGCGTCAGTGGCGAGAATTGTCGTAGCGTGAGGTGGAAGTTTGTTCACTTTCAACAGTGAATCTTCATCTGCTAGGTATGAACGGGAGAGGATAACACCTCGCGCCTTCGTCGCAAAAAGCTGCGACATTGCCTCACGAGCCGGAACAGCAACTACTTCGACTTTTGCCTCAGAGTAAGACGAATCAAATAACGCAAAAGCAGGTTTTATACGTTCAGCGATGCTTTCGTCACAAAGAATGGTCGCTTTGCCCGTGGTAGCGGTTTCGACAGGTTCGCCGTTTTCTTGCTGCTTTTGTTCGCAAGAAGCCGCAACGAAGAGCATGAGACCACAGGAAGCTAGGGACAAGAGAAGGTATGTTTTGAAGCGCATGGGCGGTACTCTCGGAAAATTATCGTTAGTCGTTGTCGTTATTATAGCGTTTGTATTCTTGATGTTGCGACCAAAATGTCGCAAGTCGGTACACACCAAACAAGATAAATACTATCCCAAACATTCGCACATTGGGGTCGAAACTTAGTGCCGGAAAGAGTCCGGAGACCCAAGCCAAGCCAATAAGAACGACCAGACCACGAGTGGCGTAGTTCAATATCACAACGTATTTGTTCATCATCACAATCGTACTTTCGCTAGAGGAACAGAAATAGTCATAAAAAACAAAGTAGAGACGCTTCCCTGAATACCTGTGTGGCATAAATACATTATGTCACACAGAAAAGGTGCGTCTCTACTGAACATCGTTGTTCCGAAGAGGCGTTGAAATTACCTCAAACGGAAGACAATGGGAATACTTACCCAACAATCAATCGGCTGGTTGTTCTGAATTGCCGGGGTGAACACTGAACTCATCACCGCCTTAATCGCAGCGTCGTTCAGCAAATCCGAATCCGTTGACTCGACGATGTGCTTCTTCGGGACACCGTTCTTGCCCACCAATACGCGGATATTTACTTTACCTTCTATGCCCGCTCGTTTTGCCAAGTCGGGATAGATGACCTTGCGTTGC
>JANYDO010000183.1 GCA_025363605.1 Candidatus Kapaibacterium sp. | reverse complement strand
TTCTTCTGAGGTGAAATGTCGGTACATACGTGTGCCTTTCGTTGGTTGATGATTCTTGGTCGGATTTGATGCCAAGATAGGCATTTCACCCCACTTTTTTTCATCTTTACGATTCGCACTTACAAGTTGAATTCAAGCCTTATTTTTTCACTTTTCTGAAGATTATGACTGTCCCCTATTTTCTCGACCAGCTTGATTACACACTCTGGGCAAACAATCGCGCACTTGCAAGCATTGAAGCACTCACTGAGTCCGACGGCAAATCGCAGGTAATTAAACTCCTTTCGCACGTCGTGGCAGCGCAGTACATCTGGTACGCCCGTGTGAGTGGCAAGACCGAAACAGCGCTCCCCGTCTGGGGTGTGATGACACTAGAAGACATACGCGAGCGCGTACCTGCTATTTCCGTGATGTGGAAAGAATATCTCCAAAGCAAGACTGATAGCGACCTTCCGTCGCTTTCCTTTAGTTACAAGAACACACTCGGCAAAGAGTATAGCAACACGTTGCTCGAAATACTCACGCACTTCCCGATGCACTCCGCCTATCATCGCGCTCAGATAGCAATGATTGTGCGGCAAAATGGCGGTACACCTGCGGTGACAGATTATATCCAATTTGCTCGTGAGGAGCATAAACGCTCATAAACGCTAGAGTGCTGAGTTAGTTTTCTGTTCAATTGTTTTTGCTGCTTCATGCTCAAACCGCCCATACACATCTTTACCGACTTTGACGGCACGATTACCCGCGAAGACTTAGGCGATAAAGTATTCGATGTCTTTGGTAAATTTAGCGAATACTATCCTCGTCTTACAAGTGGCGAACTGACTGTGCCGGAATACTGGCGCTTGCTCGCTGCATCCATCAAAAGCGAAACCACGCCGGAAACGCTGCGCTCGTGGGCAAACGAGCAGCCCGCCGATGAGCATTTTCGCGGGTTTGTGCAGTTTTGTCGTGAAAAAAATATCCCTTTGACGGTTGTTTCCGATGGGTTTGATGTCTATATTGATGCCGTGCTTGAGCGCGAAGGTGCTGGCGAATTGCCGCGCTTCTGTAATCAGCTTCTCTATGACAATGGCGTATTTACGCCGTTTTTTCCCGGACGCGACGAATCCTGCACGTGCTTTTGTGCTTCGTGCAAACGTAATAGCGTTTTGCGAAGTGTGCCGCCGGAAGCGCTTGTTATCTATATCGGCGACGGCTATTCCGATTTTTGTGCCGCCGACCACGCCGATATTATTTTTGCCAAGAAAGCCCTCGCTGCTTATTGTAACCGTAAGCGTTTGCCGCACTATCCATTTTCGACATTTGCAGACGTGCAAATGATAGTCGCTCAACTCGTGGAGCGCCACCGCTTGAAATCTCGCCACCAAGCTACACTTAGGCGTAAAGAGGCATTTGAGACGGAGTAATCCGCCCACGAAATTTTTCCTAAAAACAAAACGTGCCGCATAGTTTTTCGCTATGCGGCACGTTTCGTTTTGTAAATGCCTGAAGTAGTTTAGCTTATGATGTTTACTTGCCAATAGTTTTGCCGATGCCGCTAAAAACTTGTTGCAAAACGTCTGTTGTGCGGGCAAGCGGATTTTGTCGTATGTTTTTTTCTTCCTGCGCGACCGTCAAAAATAAACCCTCAAGTGCACGTTGTGTAACGTATTCCGGCAAATCGGGATTGACTTTCTGTACAAGTGGGATTTTGTTATACGTTTCGGTGATTTGTCCCCAATAGCGCGTTGCTTCTACCTTGTTGAGTGCGTCGCTAATAATTGGTTTGAATTTTTGTGTCAGCGCGGGCGTTGTCGTGCGCTGAAGGAAGTCTGTAGCAGCGTGGTCGTTAGCGCCGTTCAGAATGGACATAACATCATTAAAATTCAGTTGCTTAATAGCATCAAGAAAAATCGGTAGTGCTCCCGCAGCAGCCTGCTCTGCGGCGCGGTTCATGGAAGTAACGGCTTGGTCTGCAACACTGCCGAGACCAATTCTGCGAACGCCATCTTCTACCATTTTGAATTCTGGCGGAAAAGGGATTTTGATGAGCTGGTTGCCTAAGTATCCATCGGGCTTCGAGACCAGTTCTACACCTTTTTGTATGCCTTGTGCAAGTGCCTCTTGCAGACCGCTTGAAGCAAGGCTTGGCGTAAGAGGAGCGGGTGCTGCTGCCGGTGCAGACGTTGCTGCCGGAGTTGTAGCCGTCGGAGTCGTTGCTGGTGCGGCAGCTGGTGTAGAAGTCGTAGCCGGAGTTGTCGCTGCTGCCGGGGTACTTTTTGCCGGAGCGGTGGTTGTCGTTGTTTTCGACGTTGACTTTGTGGTTTTTGCCGGAGCTTTTTTCGTGGTCGTGGTCTTTTTGGTTTGTGCAAAGGCAATGCTTGTACATATAAGCGACGATAGAGCTACAAGAGCAATAATGCGGGAATATTTCATGGTTATTGTGAAAAAAGGTAAAAAAGTTATGAACTAATGAGATTTTGACAACAAGGTTTCAGAAAATGTTTAACTGTTTGCATACCTGACGAAATCTAGTGCCGTGCTACGCCGCCATCTACATTAAGTGTTTGCCCATTGATGATGCCGGAAGCTGGAAGCGCCAAAAATGTAACGACATTGGCTATATCGTGTGGTTCGTCGCCGCGTTGGACGCTTTGGGTGGGGAGAATATGCTCCAGAATGGAGCTGCTCACGCGCCCGCCTTGTTCGGGGCGCTGAATTGCTGTCAAACCAACCGTAATGGCATTTGCGGTGATGCCATATTTGCCGATTTCGCTTGCCAGAGACCGCACAAAACCTATCACGCCCATTTTTGCGGTAACGTAGTGCGTCAAATACGGCGTTCCAAGCCAGACCGTATCGGACGAGAGAGCAATAATGCGCCCGAAGCCTTTTTCCTTCATTGAAGGCAGGACGGCTTTAGTAGTAAGGAAAAGGCTGTTCAGGTTCAAGTCCAGCATTTGCCGCCATTGGTCGAAGGAAAGCAGTTCAAAAGGCTCTTCTTCGTATTTGCCGACGTTGTGGACGAGAATATCAATTCTACCAAACTCTTTCAGCACGGTTTGTGCCATGCGCTTCACGTCGTCGGGGTTGGTGGCATCTACTTTTAGACTCAGGACTTTTGCGCCTGTTGCCTCCACAGCACGCGCCGTCTCGCTTGCGTCGGCAATGTCGGCTATGACGATAATTGCGCCTTCTTCGGCAAGACGTTCGCAGAAAGCGCGTCCGTTGCCGACTGCTGCTCCGGTGATAATGGCAACGCGCCCCTGCAAGCCGCGTTCATACTCGTGTATTTGCATAGTATTGGAAATGCTGAAAAATACCGACTACTTGTAAGAATAGCCGAAAAAGGGTAGTTCATTATTGAACCGCCAATTTACGCACTTTTCCGCAAATTCGTTTGCTTGAATTCTCTGAGGGTTTTTTACTGTTACGCTTGGATGTCTTTTTGGGGAGGGGGTAATCAAGACGAGTACAGAATCAGCACTTCTCTGCAACCCGCAATTTTGCGCTTCTGGCACGGGGATTGATACTTATTTCTTCGTCTGTCGGTGCGAGTGGTTTTTTTATTAAAATGCTCAGTATCGGTTCAATACGTCTGGTGGTTGATTTTATCGCAGCTTCGGCATCATCAGGATTGGTGGGGTCGAGCGGAACACTTCGCTTGGCAAGGTCGTTAAAAACGTTCTTAACCACGCGGTCTTCCAGCGAATGATACGACAGCACGACAATTCTGCCGCCCTTCACAAGGCGAGGCGTGATGCCGCGTAGCGTCTCTTCCAGAACATCCAGTTCTCGATTCACCGCAATACGAAACGCCTGAAATACCCGTGAAAGTGCCTGCTGACGCAGATGCGCCGGTACACACTCTTCTACAATTGCACGTAAATCGAATGTTGTCATAACCGGAGCCACGCGGCGGACATCGACAATCCGCCGCGCTATCACCTTCGCAAACGGTTCTTCGCCAAATTCACGAAGGATTTGCTCCAGTTGTCCCTGTTCCGTTGTGGCAATAAGCTCTGACGCAAGAGGCTTATCACGTGAACCAAAACGCATGTCTAGGTGGGAGTTCACGCGATAGCTTAGCCCGATGCCTCCGGTGTCAAGCTGGCGGGAAGATACCCCGAGGTCTAGCAGTATCCCCGTGATGTCCTGCGCCTGGGGCTTCCCGTCTCTTTTTATGCTGCATGCGAGAGAGAAGGATGTATGACTCAAGGTCATACGTGGTGATGGGTTTTCCACGTCGCTCTGGAAGCGCTGCCTAGCCCTGGCAATTGCTTCCTCGTCCTCATCGAACGCAATTAAGTGTCCGCGAGAACTCAAACGACGAAGTATTTCTGCTGAATGTCCGCCGCCGCCCAGCGTACCGTCTATGTACGTGCCATCGGGGTCGGTTATCAGCCAATCGCAACATTCTTTCAGCATGACTGGTATGTGGTAATCGCCAGCGTTTTTAGCGGCAATTTCCTTTCCGTCCTCGCCCAATACTGTGCCGGAAGGCGCAATAAAACGAGTTTTGCCAGAATGTGTGCGTTTTTTTTTCATTGCAAACGGGTCTTCGAGAGCTTTCGTAATTCGTCACTACTTTATGACCAACTGAAAAATAAGGGGTCAAAGTTTGAGGCTTCGGTGGCACAGACATTCCTGTCTGTGATGTTTGAAGCGGCTCCCCAAGACTACACAGGCAAGAATGCCTGTGCCACCAAGGAAAGTTTACTCACTTACGAATCCTTACATGGTCATTACTTTTGCCGCAACCTCTTCGTAGGATTCCGACTGACCATTGCAGTATTTCTCAAATTCTTCCGGCTGCCAAAATTCGATGTGGTCTATCATGCCCACAATCGTTACCTTCGATTCTATTCCTGCAAATTCCCTGAGGCGCTTCGGTACAGAGACGCGCTGCTGGGCATCCATTTCGACTTCTTCGCTCCACGACAAAATCATGCGCAGAAAAAAACGGTCTTTTTCGTTGTACTGATTCAGCGTCGCAAATTTCTCTTCGTATTTCTTCCATTCGTTCATCGGGTACGCCACGATACATTTGTCAACGCCTCTGGTGAGAATGAACGTGTCGCCCGCTTCCGTCGGGATGCTTTTGCGCATCTTCGTCGGAACGTTCACACGACCTTTGTCGTCTATCGAATATGTTTCTTGTCCTTTGAAGAAACTCATGGCGCTTGAACTCTACTCGGGTGCTGTACGAATGAATTGTGTCCGTCCCACTTTCTCCCACCGTTTCGGAAAGTCGGGATTCTTCTCCCACTTTCTCCCACCAGTTGAATCAAGTGGGTGCAAAACAACGAAAAATGACCTATTCAGGGCAATTTTTTCAGCCAAATACCTTTCCACATAGCTCGTGCTGGGCAATATTTGCCGATTTTGGGCAAAAAACGGTCTTTTGTGTGGATTTTATTGGCGTTATTTTTTGTTCACAGAGCTAGGGGTGTTTTTCGATACTTCGGAAGGTGCGCTTTAGGAAGCGGTTTTGCAAAAGACTGAACGAATGTTCAGTATCAAAAAATTGACTTTAAGATACTGAATATTTGTTCATGTTTTGCGAAGATTGTTTTGGTTTGCAGCCCATAGAATGGGCTTTGTCGCAAACATAAGCGGAGGCTTTCGTTTTTAAGGGCAAAAAAATATTCTGGCATTTGCTTGACTTTGTATAAAACGATTTGTACATTGCAAGTGTTCAATTCGTCAAACCAAAAAATGTATTTCATGTCCACGACACAATTCAATATCGCTATTCCTGCTGCAAAGCCAGTCATGATGCAAATGTGCATGATGATGTGCTGCTGTATGCAGTGGCGTGAGAATGTGCTCAACCAATCATAGAATCGAAACCTGAAATTTCATCGAAACTTTTGATTAAAGCCGTTCTCACAACACTTGTGGGAACGGCTTTTCTTTTTGACCTTTTTCCAAAACGCAACCCAGTTTTTCACTTTTTATCATTTCATTTTCACTTGAGGAGATTTTTTATGAGTAACGCACAAGGTTTACGCTTCGAGACGCTGCAACTCCACGCCGGTCAGCAACCCGACCCCACGACCAAATCCCGCGCCGTGCCGATTTACCAAACTACGTCCTACGTCTTCGACGATGCCACCGATGCCGCACAGCTCTTTGCCTTGCAGAAATTCGGCAATATCTACACCCGTCTGATGAATCCGACTACCGACGTTCTCGAAAAGCGCTTGGCTGCGCTCGAAGGTGGTGTGGCGGCGCTGGCAGTGGCTTCCGGGCAGGCGGCACAGTTTATCGCGCTCACCAATATCCTTGAAGTCGGCGATAATTTCGTTTCGTCGCCTCACCTCTACGGCGGCACGTATAATCAGTTCAAAGTGTCCTTTAAGCGCTTCGGTATTCAAGCCCGCTTCGCAGCAAGCGAGAAGCCAGAAGACTTCGAGAAGCTGATTGACGAAAAAACAAAAGCCATTTATCTGGAAACCATCGGCAATCCGGGCTTCAGTGTGCCGGATTTCCATAAGTTTGCGCAGCTTGCTGAAAAGCACGGTATTCCGCTCATTGTGGATAATACCTTTGGTGCAGGCGGCTATTTTGCTCGCCCGATTGAGCATGGCGCAAACGTCGTCGTGGAATCGCTCACCAAATGGGTCGGCGGACACGGCACGAGTATCGGTGGCGCAATTATTGACGGCGGCAATTTCAACTGGGGTAATGGCAAGTTCCCGCAATTTACCGAACCGTCGGAAGGCTATCACGGTTTGCGCTTCTGGGATGTCTTCGGCACAGATGGTCCGTTTGGCAATATTGCTTTTGCTATTCGCGCCCGCGTCGAAGGCTTGCGCGACAATGGTCCGGCGCTTAGTCCCTTTAATGCGTTTCTGCTTTTGCAAGGCGTAGAAACGCTTTCATTACGCGGTGAACGCCATGCACAGAATACACTTGCGCTTGCTCAGTGGCTTGAGAAGCATCCTGCTGTCGAACACGTTAATTATCCGGGCTTGGAATCCAGCCAATATCACTCCCTTGCCAAGCGCTATCTTCCGCGCGGCGCAGGCGGGGTGCTTTCCATCAAACTCAAAGGCGATGCTGAACTTGCCGATGCGTTTATCCAAAATCTCAAGATTGCAAGCCATCTGGCAAACGTCGGCGATGCAAAAACGCTCGTTATCCATCCTGCCACAACGACTCATCAGCAACTGAGCGCCGAAGAGCAGCGTGCTGCCGGGGTATTGCCAGGCTTGGTGCGTGTATCGGTGGGCTTGGAGCATATCGAAGACATCAAAGCCGATTTCCAGCAAGCATTTGAAGCGGCGCTTGTGGCAATCACCGCGTAATGCCGCCAAGATGTACCTTTGTTTTGGATAAGTAACTTTTTTACGTTCATACTTCTTCATACCGTGACACCACTGGCTCTTTTCTCCAATCTATGCGCTGTTGCACTCACATTAGTGGGTGCAACGGCGTTTCTTCGTGCGCAAAGCGCGACCAAACACACGCAAAGCATCAGCACCGACACTGACTACGCAAAGGAACTTCAGTCGTGGCGAAAAGAGCGTGAAAGCAAGCTCCGCGCCGATAACGGCTGGTTGAGTGTGGCGGGGCTGCTCTGGTTGAAACAAGGCGAAAACTGGCTTGGCAGCTTGCCCTCGAATAATGTTCGTCTGTCCGAAAAAGCTCCGGCAACGCTTGGTAGCTTGCGTTTGGACGGCGACTCTGCTGCACCGCGTTTTCGCTTTTTCCCTGTTACCAATCTGCCTATTACTATCACTCGTGCGAACGGAACCCTCGTCAATCCGCTTTTGGATAGCTCGCAAACGCTGGCGTTTGACAATGACAACGGTAGCAAGCCAGATATTATCAGCATCGGCGACCTTTCGATGTTTGTCGTTCGGCGTACAGACCGCTCCGGTACACGCTTTGCTATTCGTCTTCGTGATAAAAATAGCGAGGCACGAAAAAATTTCAAAGGCTGTTCGTGGTTTCCAGCAAAACCTGAGTACCGAGTCAAAGCTCGCTTTACTGCATATAATTCGCCCAGAACGGTTGACATTGAAAATATTCTTGGTGGGCAGGAAAAGCACACTGTTGCGGGCTATGTTGAATTTCGATTGGGCAACAGAGAATACAAGCTGGAAGCCGAACAAGAAGGCGACAAGCTCTTTTTCAACTTTCGTGATGAAACGAGCAGCAAGGCGACCTATCCCGCCGGGCGCTTTTTGTATGCCGATTTACCACAAAATGGCGTTGTGACACTGGATTTCAACAAAGCAGAAAATCCGCCGTGCGCGTTTACGAATTTTGCTACCTGTCCGCTACCGCCCCATATGAATTGGCTCAAAGCAAGGATTGAAGCGGGCGAAAAGACGCATCATCCGCACGAATAATTGCCGTGAATACCGTTGTCCGTTTCTCTTGAGATACTATTTTACATTTCTTAATCACCAGCAATGCCATGAGTATGCCACAATTCGTTTCCACATCGCATAAAACCTTGCGTATTAATGCTCCGTTTACTCTCGAAAATGGCGCTACTCTCCCATATTTGGACATCGGTTATCATAGCTATGGCAGACTGAACGCCGCGAAGGATAACGTTGTCTGGGTTTGCCATGCGCTGACGGGCAATTCCGATGCAGCTGTCTGGTGGGATGGACTTATCGGTAAAGGGCGGTTGTTCGACCCCGAAGAATACTTCATTGTATGCGCCAATATGCTGGGTTCGTGTTATGGTTCATCAGGCGCAAGCAGCGTGAATCCTACGACAGAAACGCCATACTTTCGTTCATTCCCACAAGTAACAGTGCGCGATATGGTACGGGCGCACATTCTTTTGCGCGAGACATTGGGCATCGAAAAAATTCAAGTCGGTTTGGGCGGTTCGATGGGCGGGCAGCAGCTTTTGGAATGGGCTATTTTGGAACCGACCGTGTTTGAAGCAATCGTGCCGATGGCCACCAACGCAAAGCACTCGCCATGGGGGATTGCGTTTAATGAATCGCAGCGTTTGGCACTGGAAGCCGATGCGACGTTTTTTGAAGACCGCTTAGATGCTGGTCTCTCTGGACTGAAAGCCGCACGCTCCATTGGGATTCTCTCCTACCGCAATTACGACACCTTCGGCAAAACACAACCTGAGACTGATAACGACAAATTAGACGGCTACCGTGCGTCGTCGTATCAGGCGTATCAAGGTGAAAAGCTCACGCGTCGCTTTAATGCTCATTCTTACTGGCAACTTTCCAAAGCAATGGACAGCCACAACGTCGGGCGTGGGCGCGGCAGCGTGGAAGAGGCTTTAGCGCTGATACAAGCGCGGACGCTTGTGGTGGGCATTTCGACGGATATTCTTTTTCCGCCTGAAGAACAGCGTTTTTTAGGTGCGCATATTCCTAACGCGGAATACGTTGAAATCACCTCGCCCTACGGGCACGATGGCTTTTTGATTGAATTTGCCGTGCTGACGGAAATTGTGCGGGATTTTTTATATCCGGTGTATGCTTGAAGTGATTGAGAGTGATTTTATTCCAATAAACTTGGCAGAGCCGTTTCATAGACACGCCGAAGTTCGCTCACACTTGTTTCAAGACAGTGTGCAATAGTAAATTTCTTTTCAACGACTGTTCCGATGCTGGTTACAGTGATATTGTGTGCGGCAGCGAGAGCTTGTAGTTCGGTAATATTTTTATCCGGCAAAGAAATCAGAATGCGTGATTGCACTTCGCCAAAAAGAATTGCGGCTGAGAGGTCACGTTTCAAATCTATTTCTGCGCCAAGTTCGCCGTCGGAATTGATAGCTTTTTCGGCAAGGGCAATTGCCAATCCACCCTCTGCTGTGTCGTGTGCGGAATTGACTACGCCGCGACGAATAGCAGCAATAATGCAGGCTTGAAGACGTTTTTCTGCTTCAATGTCCAGATATGGCGCATCGCCTGTTATCAAGCCGTGAACCTGCTTGAGATATTCCGAACCGCCCAAGCCGGAATTCTTCAAGTGTTCTTGCGCTTCCAGCAGCACAATCACATCGCCCGCCTTCGTGAAGCCATTACCCACAACTGTTGAAACATCCTCTATCAAGCCAACCATACCGATAGTTGGCGTTGGGAAGACGGTGCGTCCCGTCCGTCCGGCTTTCACGGCAGCCTTGGACTCATTGTGAAAGCTCACATTGCCGCCCGTGACGGGTGTTCCAAGTGTGCGGCACGCATCGCCCATACCGCGCAGTGCCTCGCGGAATTGCCAATAGATTTCGGGGTTGTATGGGTTGCCAAAGTTCAAGCAGTTTGTGATAGCGACCGGCTCCGCTCCCGTACACGCCACATTCCGTGCGGCTTCTGCAACGGCAATCAATCCGCCCATGTAAGGATTCAAATACACATAACGACTATTGCAGTCCGTCGCCATAGCTACGGCTTTGCCCGGCAATTCTTTCAGGCGAACTACTGCTGCATCGGCATTTGCTCTTCTAACGGTATTCGTCCCCACTTCCGCATCGTACTGCTCATAGACCCAGCGCTTTGAAGCAACAGTAGGCGAAGCGAGAATTTTCCAGAAGGCTTCGTTGTGCGGCGTGTCGTTGGGTAATAGGTTCAAATCAAAATTTTGTGTTTCTTGGAAGTATGCCGCTTCCTTCCATTCGCGTTCATAAACCGGAGCGCCGCCGCCCAGCACAAGCGAATGAGCAGGAAGTTCAATCACTTGTTTGCCATTGCGGAAGACGCTCAATGTCGCATCGCCCGTTACATCGCCAATGTGCGTCATCGGTACATCCCATTTGTCGCAAATTGTTTTAGCTTCTGCCTCGCGCCCTTTGTTCACCACGACCAGCATTCGTTCTTGCGATTCGGAGAGCATAATTTCGTAAGCGCTCATTCCCTCTTCGCGGAGCGGTACAAGGTCGAGATTGATATTCATGCCCGTACCTGATTTTGCACTCATTTCTGAAGTGGAGCAGCAAATTCCCGCTGCCCCCATGTCTTGCATTCCCGAAACAACACCGCTTTCAATCAATTCCAATGAGGCTTCCAGAAGCATTTTTTCGGCAAAGGGGTCGCCTACTTGCACCGTCGGGCGCATATTTTCGGGTGAATCGTGGAAGTCTTTCGATGCCATTGATGCGCCGTGAATACCATCGCGTCCGGTGCGACTGCCCAGAATAAAGACCGGATTCCCTACCCCATCTGCCACTGCTGAAGCGGTTTTGCCTACTTCCACGATGCCCACTGCCATTGCGTTTACAAGCGGATTGTCGGTATAACATTCATCAAAATAAATTTCGCCACCGACCGTGGGAACACCGAAGGCATTGCCATAATGTGCAATACCATTCACCACGCCTTTTACGAGGAACTTCGTGCGAGCGGACGAATCGCCGTCTAAATTGCCAAAGCGTAAGGAATTAAGCGCTGCCACAGGTCGTGCGCCCATCGTGAAAATATCACGCAAAATCCCACCAACGCCTGTGGCTGCGCCCTGCACGGGTTCGATAGCCGAAGGGTGATTGTGGCTTTCAATTTTGAATGCCAGCGCCCAATGTTTGCCGCCGTGTGAGCCAATATCAATCAATCCAGCATTCTCTTCGCCCGCTTCCACGAGCATTCGTCCGCCGGAGCGCGGTAATTTTTTGAGTTCCAAGATTGAGTTTTTGTACGAGCAATGCTCGCTCCACATCACGCTATAAATGCCGAGTTCGGTGTAGGTGGGAACGCGACCGAGCACTTGTATAATAGCATCGAACTCGTGAGCGAGTAAGCCCAATTCTTGTGCGGTTTCGTGGGTAACGGTGATTTCGGAATAGAGATGGGGAGCGGTATTCATGGTATTGAGAACATTAGTCGGATAAATAATTTCCAGCGCAAATCTACGAACATTGCTGACGGCACAAAAGCATAGACTGTTAAAAAGTGTAAAAAATGTTAAGCGGCTGTTAAACACACCCTCCTCTACTTGCACGATGTACCGTGTCTATGTAGATTGCGTCCGCATTTGTGAAACAGCGTCGTTTTTCAAATAAGAATGTCATTTGTTGCAAAGATTTTTCTGTTCAAGTGTCTGGCTATCGAAGAGTATTTGTCTTTTTAAGTAACTGTTTAGGTAGGCAAATTGACGTTTTTTGTTAAATTTCGGCATATTTTCTAATGCCATTATTCCAATAATCCCAAAAACCAGATGATTTTGTAAAAACGGCAATAGGAATCGTAAAAAAACAGACGCTTTATAACACAAATTGCTG
>JANYDO010000128.1 GCA_025363605.1 Candidatus Kapaibacterium sp. | reverse complement strand
CCGCACAAATACGTGGCTTGATTGTTTAGGTACTTTTCCTGTCCAAATCTTTACACAAAAAAGCTGCCGTAGAAATTTCTACGGCAGCGTTTTTAGCTGGAATTTGAGTATTAGTGCAACCACACATCAGGTTACAAAACGTTCACAATAAGGCACAGCTGGATTGTCCGTCCGGGCTGCGCGAGGAGTGAACTGTAAAATGTCCGACTACCTTGCCAGATATTATTGGCATCGAAGACTCCGGGGGTCGTTCCCGCGCCTCCGTCACGAATACCCGGTTCAAAATATTGAGCATTGAAGGCATTTGCCATGCGGAGTGCCAGACCAATACCGGGTGCAAACAGATTGGCGTAGCTGATATTAGCATCCAGCGTAAAGTATGGTGCTATTGTCCCGACCGGATTGCTTGCAATCGTAATCCGTGAGCCGATAAAGCGTCCTCGCAACGTCAGATTCAAATTGTCGGTAATATCACAGTTTGCACCGATGTAGAATTTATGGTCGGCAAGGTCGCCAATGCGTCCGACGCTATCACTGATTTGACCATTGATAATTTGTTTTTCGCGCGAGCTGACGAACGAATAATATGCCCATAGAGAAAGCTGCTTGACAAAGCCCGGGCGGAATAATCCTTGAAGATGAACATCGGCACCGAAGACTTCACGTGCGCCGAGATTTTGTGCGCCTCCGCGAACATTGACAATCGTGTTTTGATTGTTCACCAAATACGGATTAACCATGATACTAAAATTTTGTGCCGTATAACCGATGCTCCCTTCCAGCGTATTGGAAAGTTCCGGCTTTAATGCCGGATCGCTGCCTGCACCCTGCCATCCACCAAAGAGTTGACGTGGTGTCGGCTCTTGGAACGCCTGCCCATAGAGCAATTTGACACCAACTTTGTCAAAATTGCCCACATAGCCTGCACGCACGGTCAGTGCTTGTCCGTAGAACGAGTTGTTATCGAGCCGAACACCAGCAGTAATGTTATGTTCGTCCGATGTGCCAAAGAGGTGTTTTGCTTGGTACTTGCCTTGGAGATAAATTCCTTCGTCGAAGACAACGGTACGGTTTTGATACTGCCGGATATTGGGGAATGGTGTTGGCATGGCATAGAGACGGCGTTGAATACTATCGGGAGAAATCGAAGGACCGTACGCAACGTCGTATGCTTTTTGCAAGTCTTTCCGTTCAAATTTGACACCAGCATTGAAGGATAGGGCACTTGAGGCTTTATAGCTGAAATCTTGGAATCCTGAGATGCTACTACAGAGTGCTTGCCAGAAAGATACGTCCACAACGCGGTTGCCACGGGCATCGCCCGCATAACCCTCTACAAAGTAGGAATCGTTAGAAACGTCGCTTTGGCGATAACGAAGTAATGTAGAACTGGAAAATCCAGGAGCGAATTCCTGTACGTGACGCAAATGGAAGCTCATCTGGGGTCTTGCCCATACGCCGTTGGTCTGCACAGCATCGAACGGGTATTCATTGCCGTACCCAGTCCGCATTGAGTTCATCAGGAAACCGGCTTCGGTATTTCCCAAAAACATTCGTACATCTACACCTGAATTTTCGTGGCGCGATTCAGGATTGCCGCCCAGATTGGGATTGTCCAGAAGAGTTCCCCACAGCCGACGATTCCGTGTATAGCTGGATTTGGTATATTCATAGCCATTATTGGCTGCTGTATCGGTCACGCCGACATCAAAGCGTCCGGTAATGCTGATACGAAAGTCGCCTTGTTTGTGCAGAACGTTGAGGTCGGCTATGCGGCGTTGGAGAGAGCCTCCCGAAACGTGTGCCCGAACAGACGTTCCATTAGACTCGCGGTCTTTGCGGGTGATGACGTTGATCACTCCCATAAACGCATTAGGTCCATAGACCGCCGACGCAGGACCATAGACTATTTCAACGCGCTCAATATTGGAGATTGGCAACGCTGACATTCCCTCAGCCTCATTGAAATAGAGATTGTTCATGATGATATTGTCCACCATCAGCAAGTAGGGTGAGCCGATAGAATTACGGTATCCGCGCCAGTAGTTTTTAAAAAAAGAATCGCCGTAGGGACGAGTAATATCCATACCGGGCAAATCATCAAACATTTCCGAGATGTCCAGATACCCACGTTTTGCAATATCGCTTGCTGTCAGCACAATAACGGTCGCGGGGGCATCGGAGAGTTTTTCCGCTTTATTGGATGCAGAAACAATCTCTACATCCAGCAAATCCTCCAAACTGAGTTCTTCCAGCTTTTTTACTTCCGGCACGGCTTGTGGTTGCGTTTGTGCATTTATGTTCGGAACCCTAAGACCGAAGGCAGTGCAGCAAATACCAGCCAAAAGCAAAGAGTGATAGCTCTTCATACTTCCCTCCATGATGAAAAATGGTGCAAAAAAGTGGTCAATAGCGCATACGGCTATTTTTGTAGTTGTCGTGATAACGTCAATTTTTGATCATTTGAATTCAAATCATAGTACTTGAACCAAGATACTCACCATCATTTTTCGTCGGCAGCTCTCTTCTACAAAGACATAGTTGCTGAATATAGTCAAAATGTTCATTTTTCCATACCATAAATTCCCTCCGACAATTTTTTTATTGCAGAGGAGAGCTTACCAGAGGATGTGAGTCGTGATTTTGTGGGCTATTGAAGAGAAGTAAGGCACTGGCACGGGGCATAAAAAAAGCGGGAAATGAAGTTCATTTCCCGCTTGAAAACGTTTTTGCAGCCTAGAGATTGCAAAGGCATTATTTTTTCTGAGGTTGAGCCTGCTGTTGAGGTTGAGCTTGGCTTGGCTGTTGTCCTTGAGGAGCAGATTGCTGAGGTGCGCCTTGAGCGGGTGCGCCTTGCTGAATCGGCTGCGGAGCGGGTTTTGCAGCGCCGGTAGTAATGGGAGCGCGTTCGTCGCCGCCAATAGTTGTCGGTGTGGACAAGAAAAATTTATTAGTGATGACTGCCAAGAGCAAAATAGCAAGAGCAAGACCAATAGTAAATTTTTGAAGGAAATCGGCTGTCCGGCGAGCGCCAAACATACCGGAAATCTGTCCTGATACGCCGCCCATACCTGCGGTTAAGCCTGAGCCTTTGCCGGGCTGAATAAGAACAGCGGCGACAAGCAAAATGCCTGCCAGCACAAGAAGAATACACATGAAAACAAACATAGTCGCTTGAATAAAGTGAGAAAGCTAAAACAAATCACGGAGTTACGGGAGTATAGAATTTCTATCGTACCACATCCACTATGTGCAACGCAGAATTTACGGTAGAGAATCACAAATTTACGACGCTTTCGATAATGAACCAACATTTTTTTTGGTCAATACTCGCTTTTTAGTCGGATTTTTTGTATTTTAGTCGGCTGTATTCTACTCATTTTGTTGAAAGTATCTTTGCGTTATCACTTCGCTGGGCTGTGAAGCAGTCCTACGACATCAACACAATGAATACAGTATGGAAAAGCAGCAATAAAGAGACCTAACTCAGTGTCGTACAGACATCTTTACATTTGTTTCAAAACCTCTTCGTACGCATTTATGAAAAGCATGACCAAAGCCGATATTGTGGACAGAATTGCTCACGCAACCGGCATGACCAAAGTAGAAACAGACGCAGTTGTGGACGGATTCCTCAAGACCGTCGGGGAAGCACTTGCCGATGGTGAGCGCATCGAACTCCGTGATTTCGGCGTTTTTGCCGTAAAAAAACGTCGTCCTCGCGCTGCCCGCAATCCACGTACCGGCGAACCAGTTGAACTCGATGAACGCTATGTACCGACGTTCAAAGTTTCGCGCAAACTTCGCGCCCGCGTAGATGTGAATCTAAAATCCGGCAAAGGCAAAAACGGTGTCCTCAAAAGCACCCGTAAAGCCGCTCCTGCACTGGCGTAAACTAGATTCAAGATGATTTCTGATGAGTGCTGAGTTTGACTGACAAGACACATCCCCGTCAATGCAGAAATTATCAAATTCAGCACTTTATCGCATTCGCCACTACGTTTTCGTTACTGCGTTTATCTTGCTCTTCGTTGTCCATTCAATGCCTTCGATTTCTATGTCCTCATCTACTTCCCAGCAGCCTTTGGAGCGTTTCTGTACCACCTGTGGCGCTCGCAAACAAGCAGACAGCACCAGTGAAGTTGTGATTCAGTTTTGTGCTTCCTGTGGTGCTGCGCAATATGGTTTGCCTCAACCAGCGGTGTCATCTGCAACCGGCTCGAAGATGCTGGTATTTGCAGCCGTCGTGGTGCTTGTGCTGGGTAGTGCGTCTTTTGGCATTACTCGTCTTATTATTGATAAGCCTGCTGCTGCGGAAAATACTACGGCATCTTCCTCCGGCAATCAGCCCGCCACCGCTTCCGGCAATCCGACTTCCGGCAATCCGATGAGCAAAGTTTCTCCCGAAATTCAGCAGCGTATTGCGGATGTGCAAGATTCACTGGCAAAAGACCCCAAAAATGGCGGATTGGTGGTGCGGATGGCAAATGCGTGGTATGATGCCGGTGCATATTTCCAAGCCGAACAGTATTATGCTCGCTACCTGAAGGAATTTAATCCCAAAGACGTTGCCGCACGGATAGATTATGCCTACACCATTCTCCGCCAAGGGCGCGAAGATGAGGCAATAACAGAGACCAAACGCGCTCTGGAATTCGAGCCAAAACGCGTGGAGGCTCTTTACAATTTAGGTGTGATTTATTACGGCAAAAAAGACTTCAAATCGGCAAAAGAATGGTTTGAAAAGTGTATTGAAATCGCCCCTGATACGGAAGTTGCAAAAAGTGCAAAAGAAATTATCAAGGGAATTGTATCGAATAATCAAGGCTCATAAAACAATATCATCGTATGCCAAATCAGAAAACTCGACTCATAATTAACAATTTGTCTCACACTTTTTGAGGAACCGCTATGCCTTGCGGAAAAAAACGTAAACGCCATAAAATGGCAACACACAAGCGTAAAAAGCGCCTGCGGAAAAACCGTCATAAAAAGAAAAAACGGTAAGTAAAAAATAACTACGTCTCGGTTGGTGCAACGCCAGCCCGTAACGTGCAAGCGCGCTTTGGTTCAAGAGATTGTCCCAAAGCGCGTTTTGTTTGAAATGCCTCTCAATATTGTTTGTCATCACGGAAAAATATCCCCATTTTGCAGCGTTGATGCTTTTTCTCACGCAGTACGTTTTCTTTAGGGTATTCCCGAATGAATCTGTTATCCTATAGCTCCCGCTCTCTGGTTGTGCGCTTGGTGGTGCTTACCGCCAAAGCGTTTGTTGTGCTTGTCTCTGTTGCTTTTTTCGTCATGCTTGTCAGTATAGAAGTTCTTAGTATAGAAGTTTTTAGCATGGAAATTCTTTCGGCAACAACCCTTCCGGCGACATCGCAGAATGTGGATTCTCTCAAGGCACTGTTGCTCAAAGTCTCATCAGAACGCCATCACGATACGACCGTCGTCAACGTTCTCAATACGCTTGCGCAGGAATACCGCTCCCGAAATGCTGATTCGGCATTGAAGTATGCCCACGAAGCCTTACAGCGCTCCGAAAAGCTCGACTTTAGAAAAGGGCTTGGGGCGGCGCTTGTGAATTTGGGCAATGTTTATCGCAATTTAGGCGATTACAATCGCGCCTTAGGATTTCTTCAGCGAGCGCTCTCTGTTGGTGAGCAGGGTCATAGTAATGCGCTTATCGGGCAGGCGTGGAATGGTATTGGCATTGTTTATGTGCGCCAAGGCAATTTAGATCGCGCTTTGGATGCGCTTTTGAAAGCGTTACGGCTGTCCGAGCAGCTCGGCGATGCACGTGGGGCTGCATCAGCGCTGGATAATCTTGGCATTGTTCATATTCGGCAGGGCAATACTGGACGCGCCTTTCAAGCACTTTTTCGCGCTCTGCGTCTGGCAGATTCCGTGCATGACAAGCGCTTGCTCTCGATTGTGCTGAATGACCTCGGTATAGCTTACCGAACCGAGCAGCGCTTTGATAGTGCCTTAGTTTTCTACGAGCGCTCTCTACGCCTAAAAGAGGAGCTTCAAGATAAGCAAGGAAGCGCTCTGGCACTGAATGGGCTTGGTGTCATCTATCGGCAGCAAGCGAAGTATGACGGCGCACTGGCGTTCTTCTCCCGCGCTTTGGCATTGCAAGAAGAACTTGCCTTTCAGCCCGGCATTGCTACTGCTCTGAGTGATATTGCTCAAACCTATTTCAAGCAGCAGAATTTCAAAGAAAGTATTCGCTACGCAGAGCGCTGTATCAGCGTTGCACGAGGTATCGGTGCGAAGGTAGATTTGCGCAATGCCTACCAAACGCTCGCTGAGGTTCACGAAGTGCAAGGCAATCGAAACCTTTCGTATGTCTATTTCCGGCTCTATACGGCAATGAAAGATTCGATTTTCAACGAGGAAGTTGCTCGCAAAACAGCCGATCTCAACTCCCGATACGAACAGGAGACTCAAGAGCAACGCATACGCCTTTTGGAACGCGAAAAGCAAGTGCAGAGCCTTGAGCTGCAACGCACCAATATCATCGTGTACAGCCTTTGCGCTGTTGGTGTGCTTACTATTGCGCTCGTCGGGGCGCTCTGGGGCAGAATTCGCTATCGCAAACGTGTTGAGGCGGAACTCAGCAAAAAAAATCACGAACTAGCCGAAGCACATGAAGAATCTGAGCAGCTTCTGCGCAATACCCTTCCTGCACCGATTGTGCAGCGCTTGAAGCGTGGCGAAGGCGTGATTGCTGACCGTTACGAATCAGTCACCGTTCTCTTTGCTGATATTGTCGGCTTTTCGACTATTGCCAGCGCTCTTTCGCCGGAGGAGCTTATTACCTTGCTCGACAGTATCTTTTCCGATATAGACGCTATCGCAACGACTAATGGACTTGAAAAAATCAAGACCGTCGGTGATTCGTATATGCTCGTCGGGGGAGCGCCGGAGCGTTCGGAAGACCACTGCCTGCGGGTAGCAAAAGCTGCGTTTGCTATTCAAAATGCCGTAGCACGGACAGCCGCAGGAATGAGTATGACCATGAGTGTACGGATTGGTATGCACACCGGACCGGTGGTAGCGGGCGTTATCGGCACGAAAAAGTTTGCCTACGATCTTTGGGGCGATACCGTCAATATCGCCAGTCGTATGGAGTTTCATGGTGAATCAGGGCGTATCCACTGCACTCAAGCCGTTTATGATATGATAACCGATGCCCAAGCCTTACCAAATGAAGGGCAGCCAAGCTCCTACACCTTTGAGCGGCGTGAGCAGATGGAAGTAAAGGGTAAAGGCATGATGCAGACGTACTTCCTTGTGCAAGCAGGGTAAGAAAAACACCTGACGGAGAAAGATTATTGCTTCTTCATCAGGTGCTTTCGAGCTATGTCCATCATAGATACGTCATTCGTTTTCAACGAAACTTGTCTCAACACAAGTGCATATCCGGCGCTTTTGTCATCATCGTGAGGAGCGCTTTCAATCGTGTTCCGGCAGCATTACTGTCGCGCAAGATGCTTGCCCACTCGTAGTCGGGTGCGCCCGCAAGCAGCGCTGTCACATAGTTCTGCAAGCGGCTTGAAGTAAGGGGTTTGGGAAAAAGAAACTCTACAATACCACTCACAAGCATTTGTACGTTCTCCGACTGCGGAAATTGCCGCGCCCATGTCGCAAGCGCATCGTTGCTGATGCCGCGAATAAGATTTTGTGCGTATTGTACGCGGAGCGGATACGTCTTCGTGCTTAACCATGTGCGGTAGCCGTCCCATCCGGCAACGTTTGGCGGGTCAATCAGAACTTGCTCCAGTGAATTCATCGTACTGACAGCATTTCCGGCGCTCACGCCCAGTTGCCGTGCCAGTCCGAGGACAAATTCTGCCGGAGTTTTGATTTGAACGCCGACGTTGGCTTCATCGTAAAAATGCGCACTGGTAAAGAGCGCTTGCAAAAGCGGCAAAATCTGATAATTCGAGCGCTTGAATACGTCCGCCATTTGCTGAATGACATTCGTATCGGTGCGTGAAGGATTGGAATACACAAAAAAACGATAGAGTTTTGTGCTGATAAATCGCGCCGCCGCATCGCCGCGCTGCTCAAAAATGATGTTGATTAAGCGTCGCACTTCGCCCGTCCGCACAAGAAATTCCGTATTGGAATCGGTATCCCGCGCCGGAATGGTCACGCCCAAGAACTGCTTTGCGCCAGTGTCATGCGCAGAAGGCAGAAAATACGTGTTGAAATTACCATTCGGGCGCGGTTCGTCATTAAAGCGCGAAGCCCGCCAGCCTGTGAGCGCCCGTGCGGCTTCTTTCACATCGCCTTCGGTATATTGTCCCAAGCCAAGCGTGAAAAGCTCCATCAGCTCGCGGGCAAAATTTTCGTTGGGCGCACCTTTACTGTTCAGTGTTCCGCCCAAGTAATTGAGCATTGCGCCGTCCAGCGTGATGTCTTCGGCAAGCTGCCGGAAATCGCCCAAACAGTCCTTGCGAAGCGTTTGGTTCTGACGAAACAAGAGTTGGGGCGGGTTGTACACGTCATCAAAATAGAACTCGCTCGTGAAATGCCCACTCCAAAACAGCACGAGTTTTTCTCGTGCTGGAAATCCTTCTGTCAACATCACATTTGCCCACCACGCTTGCAGAGTACCAAACTGACCGCCCCATGTGCCTTGAATTTTGTTGCGGGTGTCGTTGTCGGCGCGGTCGGGGTTTTCGGTAATGTCGTTTGTCCATGTTCCGGGCAGACTTGCGGGCTGATTCACGGTAGCCGTTGCCCCAAGCACAATATTGAGCGCTTCGAGGGCAGTCTTGCCGACAAGTTGGCTCACAAGCGCATAGCTTGGTGCAAAGGAGAGTCGCCGAACAAGGTGCAAAGCGCGGCGGCGGTCAAGTGTTTGCGTGTAGGGTTCTAAGCCACTTTGCAATGTTGCCCGTTCTTTGTCCGGCGCAAAGGACAATTCGCTAGGTAAAACCTCATCCGTGGCAAGAGCTTTTTGTTCGGCGGATGGGTAATATTCTTCTTGAGACAAAACAGTCTGCCGTTCAGCATGATCACTGAAAAGCATTGAAAAAAGATGGCGACGTGTCATTGTGGAAAAGGGTTAAGTGAAAGAATGAGCGCGGCACTATGAGCGCTGTACTCACTGCATCGTTCCTCCGAGAATAAGAACCGAATTCAAGCCAAAAGGTTTCAAATACTAATTTGCACTGTTGGCGCTTGCTGACTGAGGGCGCTACGACGACGCACTTCGGCGGCAAGTTTTTCGGCGAGTTCCATGATGGCGCGTTGTTGCAAAGGGGCATGGTCGTTCAGCACCACCGGCATACCCTCGTCGCCGCCTTTGCGAACGTTCACATTCAGCGGCAATTCGCCCAAAAATGGAGCATTCATTTCTTTGGCAATCTTTTCGCCGCCGCCTTGACCGAAAATATAATCCCGCGAACCGTCGGGAAGCGCATAATAACTCATGTTCTCAATCACACCAAGCGTAGGAATGTTCACGCGGTTGAACATCGAAATCCCACGCCGCACGTCCGCCAACGCCAGATTTTGCGGGGTGGTGACAATAACAGCGCCCGTGAGCGGAACGCGCTGCGCCATCGTGAGCTGGATGTCGCCGGTGCCGGGCGGCAGGTCGAAGAGCAAGTAATCAAGCTCACCCCACGCAATTTGCTCAATGAACGTGTTCAGGTAGCCCGCTTGCATCGGTCCGCGCATAATAGCGGCTTGGTCGCGTGCCATCACAAAGCCCATCGAAACGAGCTTCACGCCGTATTTTTCCATCGGATGTCCGATAAATTGCCCTTGCTCGTTTTTCGTGCCGCGCAGTTCCTCTTCTTCAAGGTCGAACATTGTCGGGACGCTTGGTCCGTGAATATCGGCATCAATCAAGCCCACGACTGCGCCTTTGCGGGCGAGTGCTGCGGCGAGATTAGCAGCTATGGTGGACTTCCCAACGCCGCCTTTGCCCGAAGCAATCGCTATCAGGTGTTTGACGTTTGCCAGTGGGCGATTTTGCGGGCGCTCCGGCATTTTTTCTTGAACAAGAATTTCCACGCGGGCGCTCGGCGCGACACGCTGCACAGCATCGCGGCAGGCAGCATTGATACGCTCGGCAGCAAAGTGGAGCGGTGCGTAGAGAATGAGGTACACCCGCACGGTAGAGCCTTCAATTTCGACATTATGCACAGCACCAAGCGCACCAAGCGTTTGCTGAAGATCGGGGTCTTGCACGCCAGCAAGTGCCGCGCGAATAGCACTTTCGTCGAAGTGTGGTGCAGAGCCGTTGGTAGATGTTCCGTTTGTCTGGTTTGTGGGAATGCCCATAGTTGGTATTCAGAGGAGTTGTGGTACAAAGTAGAGTGTTTGAGTACAGCACAAAGCTACGCTATTGCAGACGAATGAGCAAGAGGGAAAATTGCAAGGGCATTGAGGTGTGAGATGAACAGCAAATTCTCTCTCAAAAGCGATGGAAGAACGTCTTTTGCGGTGACCATAAAAGATGGTCTATGGTGCTCACTGAAAGAAATCACCCGAGATTGTCCATTTTCTAGTTGAAATTCACTAAAAAGCAGTGTAAAAACAGAGGGTCAAACAAGCTATTTTCCTCCGAAGGCGGTTTGCTGTGCGTTCTTGACGGCTCGAAAGGGCTTTCTACAGCTGCCAAAGAAGTCTTTG
>JANYDO010000058.1 GCA_025363605.1 Candidatus Kapaibacterium sp. | reverse complement strand
TCGGACTTTATGCGTGTGCATCGCTCGGCAGTGGTGAATATGAGCGCGATAGTCCGTGTGGAGCGCAACCACAGCCGCAAAGGTCTTCTGCTGACGCTGCAAGGCGGACGCGAGGTAAAAGTCTCACGCGAAAAAACGCAGATTTTTTTGAAACAGTATTATGGAAAAGTTGTCGTTACCCACGATGGTTCGCAGTCATCGCAAGGAAAAAACTTCCGCCTTCCCAAAAAACGGAAGAAAACAGCCCCAGGGCAAGCACTGAGACCAAAAAATGGTAAAAAATAACCCTGCCCAAGTGGGGCGGTTCACACCATAAGTGGGACGGTTCACACCAAGACACTTGTGGGTAAAAATAAAGAGCAGTAATTTGTACGCAAATAAAAAAGCGGCGTACTGTCTCCTTTTCTGCCCCGAAGTAGTACGCCGCCCGCATAAAAACGCCTTGCCGGGCGCTAAAGTGCGGAGTGCCAAGTGAAAGTTTTCTCTGCTTTCGACACATGGTGCAAAAATACCAACTTTTTTCGGGGCAGAAAAACCTTTCCTTTAAGGAGTATGTTCATGTCCCTCGAAAAAATCACTTCTTCTCGCCCGTTTAAGGCGATGGCGGCATTTCTGTTTGGTGTGATGGTATTGTCGGCGTGTCAGGAGACAGTGCAACAGGTGGCACAAAATCCTATGAGCGCACCGATAGCGCAAAGTAGTATTGAGACACAGGCAGCAACATTTGAAAAGCGTGCTCAATTAAATCAACTAACCGACGAAGAGACAGTGATGGTGAAAACTTTCGTGCAGGCTCAAGCGACAAAAAAACTGGTTGATCTTAAAAATACGATGACTTTACGCTTTTATACGGCAGCAAAGGAAGGTAAAAATGACAGATTAAAGTTGGCTATTGAGCAGGAAAACTATGATGAAATGTTCTCATTGCTGGGTATGACCCGCGATGAAGCGATTGAACATTCAAAACAAATTTTCAAAGCTCAAAAAGACCTTCTTACTGAACTTGGTGCGTCAAAAGATATGTTCGTTAAATATGGTGAGGCAAAAGCAAAGACTTGTGCAAGCTGCAAAAGCAAAGACAATATAGTGGCAAATCTTGATAATCTTGCAAGCACAGACTTAGAAAAATTGCTAATTCCGACTCCTACTGGTATAAAAACATCTGCAAATTTACAAGAATGTTCGTGGCTTGAATGGTGGAATTCAGCTCTATTTGGAACTTCGGTCGTTTTATGTGTCTCTTTATTTACTGGCTGTTGTATACTAGCAGCCGCCGCAGGAGGAGCTGCTACTGCTGCTATAATTGCAGCGGGAACTGTTGTTGGTGGACCAGCTAACCCGGCTCTTGATGCGTATGCGGCATATGTAGGAGCAGGTATTACGGCAGCTGGCGCTGTTATCTGTGAAAGAGGATTGGATTGGTGTATCAGGTCGGCAGATTGTGCAATCTGCCAAAGAAACTGCTAGCAAAAAGTAAGGGTAAGAGCATCGTTATTGTTTTTACCCTTATTTCCTTTTTATTGATACTTCTCACTTATTATTTATGAGTCGTCAAGAAATACACCAGCAATTCAGCCAAAACAGAAAGTGCTTGAATTTAAGGAATACGCTTGTTCTAGCTAGTACTCTTATCTATCTCCTAGGTGGATATACACAGTTGCAAGCTCAACCGAGGGCAAATCCATTAACAGAAGCCATGCTCAACCTTTTTAAGCGCGTTGATTATTTTGTTACTGCTAGTGGAGGTATGTATGTTTTTCCGAGTGGATTAAAACAGTCGGCATTTGGTATTGATATTCCCGCTTCAAAGATAGGACCACTTGCTGATGTCTCGTGGGGCTGGACGGGCTGGCTTGGTAAAGTTATGATTACTCAATCTTTGGGGATAAAATTATGGCAAATCAATATACCGAATGACGCTGCCGCACAGATCCAAGCAAAAAGCAATAATGTTTCTATGGGAATCGGATACACGGTGATTGATGACCCAATTTTTCGATTAACGCCCATTCTTAGCTTCGGGTTTTGCGGAATTAAACTTATTGATAATCCCAGCAATTCGTATCTTTCGCTTGGTGGAGAGTTGGACGCAAGCGTAATTTTGCCATTGTTACCAACTGTCGGCAGAGGAAATACTTTTGCAGTGGTCGCCTCATTACTTTCTGTACGTCTTGGCTACCTTGAGAATTTTTCTTCGTTGACATCGTCACCAATGCAGAATGAAGTCATAGGGCGTATCACTATTGGCTTTGGGGTACACACAAATTACGAGAGCGAACCTCGACCAATAGAACAATAATTTTATAGTAGACACAATTCCGCAAATACACTTAACAAGATCGATTGTAACTATGAATCTTCAGCTATATCTAACATTGATATTGGTCTTTGCTGCACTGAATCTAACAGCCCAACCAGCATTAGAAATTATCGGTGGTAATACTAAAGACTGGGGTATTGTGCGACAAGCTAACAAGGCGCTTGTGGCAAAAATCTCCCTCAAAAATATCGGCACAAAAGAACTGGTCATTGCGTCGGTAACGCCATCCTGCGGTTGCACGACTGCTCCCATTGAGCAATCACGCCTTCAGCCGGGTGCAAGCACCAACATTAATCTTACACTCAATCTTACCCCGACGGCAATCGGGCAGCAAATCAAGACCATCACAATTACCAGCAATGATGCAACAAAGCCCGTTCAAACCTTATCGCTAAAAGCAAAGATATTGCGCTCTTTGCAGCCTTCGATGAATTTTATTGCATTCTCTCCGATACAAGCAGGAAAGCGGGCGTTGTCGTCGGTAAGACTCAAAAACACTACCGATAACCCGATGATTATTACCAACATCAGCACACAAGATGGTCTTTCGGTCAATCGCAAAGTGCCCTTCACTATCGCGCCACAAAAGGATATTGAACTTGCCGTGAGCTTGATAGCAAGTGCGAAATCAATAGGATATTTTCATTCGCAAATAGTGATAAAAACTGATAACACCGACCAACCGACCCTTCCAATCAATGTCTATGGCGACATCAAGCCTTTTGCGAGTGCAAAGAAATAATAGTGCTGCCCAATAATCCATTATTTTCCCGTAAAGTTTACTCTCTATGAACATCCTCCGTTTTTCCGTCGCCACAGTATTGGCGGCACTCGTCTTCTCGTTTACGCCTTCAGTCTATGCTCAGGAAGCACCTAAAGAAGTACCGAAAGAAGCGGCTAAAGAAGCGCCCTACGTTCCCACGCCGCGCACGGCTGTGAACACGATTTATGCCGAACTGCTCGGTAATGCGTTATCCTATTCGCTGAACTATGAGCGAATGATTCAAGACAACATCGGTCTTCGCGTCGGTGTGTCGTATTTTGCCCTGACCGTCGCGTCATCGCCCGATAAGAATTTCACCCCATCAATATTTTCAATGCCACTGATGGGAATGTACTTTGTTGGTACTGAAGCAAGCCGTTTAGAACTGGGCTTGGGAACAACTGTTGCCTTCAGTAGCGTCAAAACGGTAACCAATGGTTCGGAAGATGTTGCCTCCGGCGTGAGTGCGATTATCACTTCGACCATTGCCTATCGCATCCAACCACCGCAAGGCGGCTTTAACTTCAAGATTG
>JANYDO010000054.1 GCA_025363605.1 Candidatus Kapaibacterium sp. | reverse complement strand
CACGATAAACGCTGCTTCTTCAGGGCGCGTTGCTTCTTCGATGAAGGATTGAAATAGAGTGCGATCACAACCAAACTTCCGGGCATAGACACCACATTGAAACTCATTCCATTGGATTCGATTGTCTTTTGCACGAGACAGTACCTCCAACATTTTGTTGAAGAGCGCATAGCCCACAAGTCCAAACTGCGATTCGAGATAAATCACCTTTTCGTCGGCGGACATATCCGCATCGTGTTTGAACCATTCTGCTCCGTTCATACTTGCTCAAAAAATTGCCGAAAAATACTTTGAAAATCTTTGCTTGCGTGGATTGGTCGGGCTTGCCGTTGTGCGGGATTATGCGTCTTGGCAGCCTGTTCGCGTGAGAAGAGCGCGGCACGTTCATAATCCTCCATTCGGAAATACTCACGCGAACCGTTGTACTGAAACGGTGTCAGCAGTCCACGAGACCGCAGCGAATAGACCACTTTGTAGCCAACGCCGAGAGTGCGGGCGAGTTGCGGTATGGTGTAGAGCTTGCTCACCTTTACGCACGTGGAGAACCATGTATGCCAAACACTTTTGCAATCTCCGCTTCCTGTTCTTGTATCTCGCGCTCAATCTCGGCAGCAATTTTCATCGCCTCCAATTCTCGGCGGGCGATACGTTGCTGTGCCGTTTGGTACTTGATGCCAAGCCGCTCGGCAACTTTTTTTATCGTACCATGCCGGAGACGGATATGAGATAAATGTGGATTTTGCATTGTTGTTTTGTCATACTTTTATTATGTTACAGTAATAATACAAGACAAATATAATAAAATTAGCATAAAAAGCAATAATTTTAGTACAAATATACTATGGATAATCGTGAAGAAATACTTGTGCGGCTTCAACACTGGGTGTTTGAGGAACAACGCTGGACGAAAGCGGAGTTTGCACGGCGCACAGGTATTGCTCCGCAGAATGTCAATAAGTATCTGTCGGGCGAGCTGAACATTGAGAACTTGTACATGGCTCTGCAAGATGCGGGGTGCGATATTCATTGGCTCAAAACTGGTGAACTGGCTACGCCGGACGTGGAAATGATGAAGATTCTGAAAAATGCCGGCATTGACACACCGGAAAAGTTGAAAGACTTTCTTAAAGTCGAGAGCGTGGTTGAGGATATTGCGGCGATTGCTTCCAAGCTGGCTTCCTACCAACGTCGAAAACCCCGACGTTAATGTGGTGTCGGTTGCAATAGTTGTTGCCGATGTTCGCAGCACGTCGGCAGCGACTGACCGTGCAAACTATGGTGTACGTTTTGTGCTGTTTGTGTTTACAGTGTGCATGATACTCGCGCTCTTTTGGCAGCGCGAATCAACGATGGAAGTGGTTGAAGCACGGCAATTTTTGCTTCGTGATAGCAACGGTACAATTCGTGCAGGTTTGGTGCTAGAGCAGAACGAACCGATTTTGTTTTTTGCCGACACGAGCGGCAAACGCATTTCACAGTACAAGTAACGGAGACAAGGATTTATGCCCCGCCCACGACGTGAAGATAGATGGACGCATCCGCTTTATCGCATTGGTTTTTGTTTGAGCCATAAGGGTATCGTGTACACAGAAGTTGGCGGTGTTCGCCGAACAACAGGCTTGGTCTGGCACGAAAAGAATAAGAAAGCAGGGCTGCAAGCGTTGGAAAAGCGAATCCAAGAGTATTTGAATCCTACGCCGATTGTTGAAGAGAACGAACCGATTGAAAAGCCGAAACAGCACACCACAAACAGTGCGTTTGAAGTTTTTGCGAAGCAGACATTTCCGACACGCTCAAAAAGTTATCTCTACAACTGGAAACAGGCGGTAGATTTACTCTTGCCGACAAATGTACTACTGACGCTGACGGAGGAAATTCGGAACTACATGATTGAGCAACTTGCAGAATCTACCTTGCATCCGAACACAAAACGCCAGCATATAGCGTGTATGCAGCAGTTCTTTGATTTTTGCGTTGAAGAAAATTTTTGTGCGCGGAATCCGGTGAAGAAATCCATGTATCCGAAAAAGGTAAAAGCAGATGTGAAGCCGTTTACATTGGAAGAATTTCAAAGGATTGTGGCGTATTTTGAAGCAATGCCGCCATCGCTCAAAGCGCGTTCCGATACCAATAAAGACAAAAAGCAATTCGTATTGCTGCTAAAATTCATTGGTACAACGGCGATTCGGATTAACGAGGCATTGGGAATTTACTGGTCGGATATTACAGACGACTACATTTTAATTCATGGTAAGGGCGGGCGCGATAGAAAGTTTCCGCTTGAGCCATTCCCCGATGTTCAAGCGGTCTTGCGGGAGTGTGAAGCATATCGTGAGGCAAATTGTGGTAAGTTGTTTGTGTGGACGGCATACGCCAAGCTGGAACTGTGGGTGCGCCAAGCTCTCGAAACATTGGAGATTCCGGGCAATGGTCGAAATTTTCATAGCATCCGCAAGATGCGAGAAAATTATTGGATAAAACAAGAGAGGTTGCCCGCCGATGTTATTGCGGCTATTGTTGGACACACAACGAAAGTACAAACGGAGCATTACATACAGGCACTCGAAATCAGCGAAATGAAAACGATTCTGACGAAATCCCGATACCTAATCAATACCTAAACTCTAGCATAATTTAGGCATTTTCGGGAAAGTCTTGAAACTGTGAATATAGGTTTGATGACGTTTGGCGGGGTGTATAAGAAGTGGATATTGCACCCACCTTCTGCACAGTAAACGGCTTGAAATGTAATGTTTCAAGCCGTTTTTATTTTTATATTTCCGATGGATGAGCACGTTATGGTTGTCAGTACATTAAAATAAGGAATCGTATGGAAACCCTCCACATTAAAAACATGGTTTGCGCACGTTGCCTTCGCACGGTGCGCGACGAACTCACAACACTGGGTTTAGATGTGCAAAGCGTAACGCTTGGCGAAGCAATCGTCGAAGGCGACGTGAATGACAGCAACATCCGCACACGACTGGAAGCGCAAGGATTTGAGCTTTTGGAAAGCAATACGGCGCGGCTGGTCGAGAACGTAAAAACCGCAGTCATTCGGCTTATTCGCTCAGGTACGCTCGAAAACCTGACAGAGCGGGTGTCGGAACATATTGCCCGCACGGTCGGTAAAGATTACGAGTATCTGAGCCATCTCTTTTCATCGGTTGAGGCAATAACGATTGAACGATATGTGATTCTGCAAAAAATTGAGCGCGTAAAAGAATTACTCATGTACGACGAACTTACCGTGAGCGAAATCGCCTATCGTCTGGGGTACAGCAGCACGGCGCACGTGTCGCGCCAATTCAAGGAAGTTGTCGGGATGTCGCCCAGTGAATTCAAAGCACTTCGTCATAAGCCTCGTACATCTCTGGATCACGTTGGGAAATAGCAATCAAGTCCTCCCCAACCGAAGAATTATGCAACTCTTTTCGGTTTATCTATAACACGACAGATGGTCTTCTTGGGTATTTTTGTGCTGTACATTTTTTACCCACCTCTTTCGGAGAAATAATCATGACACACACATTTGCTGTTCCCGGTATGACTTGTTCCGGTTGCGAACGCACGATTACTCGTGTTCTGAGTGGAATTGACGGAGTTGCAGAGGTCAAGACGACCTTACAACCATACTCTCGCGTGGAAATCACTATGACGCGCCATCTCGAAACTGATGTGCTCAACGCGGAACTTGGCAAAGTTGCTAAAGGAATATACGTTCTCATGCCGGACAAAGAACATGGGGAATTGGTATGAACACCGACCAAGCAACCGTAACGCTGGAAATTAGCGGGATGCACTGCGCTTCCTGTGCTGCGTTTGTAGAGGATGCTCTCGCGCAAACACAGGGTGTGAAGCGGGCTGCGGTTAATCTTGCCAGCGAAAAAGCAACCGTTGAATTTTTACCATCCGTTGTAAACATTGCCGCCCTTGCTGCTGCCGTCGAAAGCGCGGGCTATGGCGCACAGGAACTACGGCACGATACGAACCGCGCCCAACAAGCCGCAGCCAGCGAAGAGCGCAAACACACTGAATACATAGCGCTCAAGCGCCGCTTTATCACTGCTGTTATTCTTGCGGCGGTGATTATGCCGCTTTCCATGACGATGCTTTTCACAAACATGGAACACTTCATCCACGAAACGCTGGGAATGCAAGCATTAAACTATGTTCTGCTTGTGCTTACACTGCCGGTGCTGCTGTTCAGCGGTCGTGAGTTCTACGTTTCGGCGTACAACGCCTTTTTGCATCGCATGGCGAATATGGATACACTGATAGCAGTTGGCACAGGTGCAGCATTTGCATACAGCGTCGTTGCGACGGTCGCTCCCGCCTTGTTTGAGCAGCTCGGCATGAGAGCAGAAGTATATTACGACACCACAGCCACGATTATTGCGCTTATTTTGCTCGGCAAAGTCCTAGAGACACGAGCAAAAGGGCAAACTTCGGCGGCAATAAAAAAACTCATCGGCTTGCAAGCAAAAACGGCGCGGGTGCTTGTGAATGAGCAAGAAACGGATGTACCGATTGAAAAACTCCACCTCGGCGATGTTATCGTAGTCCGCCCGGGCGAAAAAATCGCGACCGACGGCGAAATTCTGGAAGGTGCATCGTCGGTAGATGAATCTATGCTGACAGGCGAAAGTTTGCCTACCCAGAAAACAAGTGGTGATGCAGTCTTTGGCGGTACGGTCAATAAAACGGGGCGTTTTACATTCCGCGCTACAAAAATCGGCGCGGATACGGCACTAGCACAGATTGTGCGACTTGTGGAAGAGGCGCAAGGCTCAAAAGCGCCGATTCAACGCCTTGCCGATACCATTAGTAGCGTGTTTGTGCCGACGGTGGTGGTCATTTCGATTCTTACCTTTGTCGTCTGGTTCAATGCCATGCCCGCCGATACACGGCTTCCCTTTGCGCTCGTGAACTTTGTTGCGGTGCTAATAATTGCTTGTCCTTGTGCTTTGGGGCTTGCCACGCCGACTGCTATTATGGTTGGTACGGGCAAAGGCGCAGAAAACGGTATCCTGATTCGTAATGCCGAAAGTCTAGAGAAGGCCCATCAAATCTCGTTGGTTGTGTTGGATAAAACGGGAACAATTACCAAAGGTGAACCAACAGTGACGGATGTAGTTCCGCTTGTGGAAGCAGAACAGATGAATACTATTCTTCGGCTTGCCGCCTCGCTGGAAACAAACTCCGAACACCCGTTGGCTGCTGCAATTGTTCGTTATGCCTCACAAGGAAATGTTCAGATGTTGCCCGTTCAGAATTTTCTATCGGTGCAAGGCAAGGGCGCAAAAGGAATGGTGGACGGTAAAGCAATCGCCATCGGCAATGCAAAATTGATGACAGATGAGTTCATACCCCTGACGGAATTGGCATCGCAAACCTTAGAACACCTTGTTACCCAAGCCAGAACAGCGATGTTTGTTGCCATAGACGGGCAGATTGCTGCTGTGATAGCCGTTGCCGATGTTGTCCGCGCAAGTTCCAAAGAAGCGATACAAGCATTGCAAGCGCGAGGTATCGAAGTGGTGATGCTGACGGGTGATAACAAGCAAACGGCGGAAGCTATTGCCAATGAGGTCGGTATCACGCGGGTCTTTGCTGAAGTGTTGCCGCATGACAAAGCCAATGCCGTGAAACAACTTCAAGCAGAAGGAAACATTGTTGCGATGGTCGGCGATGGCATCAACGACGCGCCTGCGCTTGCGCAGGCAGATGTGGGCATAGCCATTGGCGCGGGAACAGATATTGCAATGGAAGCGGCAAGTATAACACTCATGCGAAGCGACCTGCGCGATGTCGTCAAAGCCATAGACCTGTCGCGGCGCACAATGGCGAATATCAAGCAAAATCTCTTTTTTGCGTTTGTCTATAACGTACTGGGGATTCCGCTTGCGGCAGGGCTGTTGTACCCGTTCACAGGTTGGCTTCTCAGTCCGATGATAGCGGCTGCGGCAATGGCAATGAGTTCTGTATCGGTACTGACGAATGCGCTGCGGCTCAAAGCGGTGAAGATATAACTTTTGCGGGCAGTTTGCGCAAATTTCACCATTCAAGCCATCAACGATAATCAGGTTTCACCGCATACATAATAGGGTCGTCCAGTCCCGCAAGCTGGAAGCCGCGCAAACGCAGAGCGCAAGAATCGCACTCTCCGCAAGCCGCATCGTTGCTTTTGTAGCAGCTCCATGTCAAGTGGAGTGGAGCGCCCAATTCAGCGCCTTTGAGAACAATATCTTTCTTGGAGAATGTAATGACCGGCGTGTGAATGTGAATGCGCGTTTCCGGCTTTGTGCCTGCGTCTATAACGCTTTGGAATGCCTCATAAAATTCCCGTCGGCAGTCCGGATAGCCGCTACCGTCTTCTTCTACAGCCCCGATAAAGAGTGCTTTTGCGCCCAATACTTCTGCCCAGCTAACGGCAATCGCTAAAATATTTGCGTTCCGAAAGGGAACATAGCTCGTCGGGATGCTGGTCGTCGTCGTCAGGTCTGCGCTCGAAACCTCAATAGCGGCATCGGTAAGACTGCTGCCGCCAATAGCTGCAAAATGTGTCACGTCCACCGCAAGACGCTTTTGTACACCGTAAAAGTCTGCAATGGCGTGGAAGGAGAGAAGTTCGCGCTCTTGGGTTCGTTGTCCGTAATTGAGGTGAAGTGCAGCGATTTCATAGTCTTCGGCATGAGCAATGGCAGCACATACGGCAGAATCCATCCCGCCGCTGAGAAGGACGACCGCCAACGGCTTTTCTGCTGGATTTGCCAGAGGCGTTATTTCAGGTTTTGTGTTGGATTTATTCATTCGCGAAGACGGGAAGTTTTTGTATCTTTGATGTTTGATAGTTTTATGGGGAACGTAAGGGTTCAAGGACAAAAAAGATAGTCAATATCACAATCAAGAATCTTCTCCATCCTACCCAACCACGTTCCGCCGCGACAATTTACCGAAAAATGATGAAAATAGGAACTGTTGAAGTCGAACAAGGCGTACTGCTTGCGCCGATGGAAGATGTGAGCGATGTACCATTTCGTGTACTTTGCCGCGCTTTGGGAGCAGATATTGTCTATACTGAATTTATCTCCTCCGAAGGTTTGGTGCGGGATGCAGGGCGTTCGCTTAAAAAATTAACATTGCACGAAGACGAACACCCCGTTGCGATTCAGATTTTTGGCGGCAATCTAGACGTAATGAAAGAAGCTGCGCTTATTGCCGAGGCATCCGGTCCCGATTTTCTTGATATTAACTGCGGATGCTGGGTAAAAAACGTTGTGGCTCGCAGTGCGGGCGCGGCTTTGCTCAAAGAACCCGATACGATGGTCACAATGGCAAAAGCGCTTGTGGACACGGTAGAACTTCCCGTTACCGTCAAGACACGGCTTGGCTGGGACAAAAACTCCATTATCATTGTTGATTTGGCAAAACGCTTAGAACAAGAAGCGGGCATAGCAGCACTGGCGATTCACTGCCGCACCCGCGACATGGGACACGAAGGCGCAGCCGATTGGGCGTGGGTAGAAAAAGTGAAGCACGCCGTGAATATCCCGATTATTTTGAACGGCGATGTGAACACGCCTGAAGACTGCAAACGCGCATTTGAAACGACCGGCTGCGATGCAGTAATGATTGGGCGTGCCGCTATCACCAATCCGTTCCTTTTTCGTCAAGCAAAAACCTATCTCCGCACGGGCGAGCTTGAAGCACCACCAAGCCTTCAGGAGCGTATCGAACTTTGCGTGCAGCATTTACGCCATTCGGTGGCGTTCAAGGGCGAGCGCCTTGCGGTACGGGAATTTCGGAAATTTTATGGTGGATATTTGAAGGGTCTCTATGACGCTTCATCCGTCCGCCGCGATATTATGCAGTACGACAGCTTTGCGCAGGTAGAAGAGCGCCTTTGGCTCTATCACGCGCAGCTTTCGGAGCGCCATGACGCTGAACGGATTTCAGCAGAATTCACAGAATACGAAGAACACGCAATGGCGGTATAAGCGCAAACGCAGCAATGTCTATCTACTCAAGTATCCGCAGACGAATAAGTTCTGCCGAAGCGTTGCTCTGAAAGAATAATGTGCTTTGTACAATATAAATATGCTTACCCGCCGCACAACATCTATAACGAATGGCACGACGACCTACACGCCCCCAGCAATCAAGCTCTCAGGGGCGCTCTCGCTTTGACGCACCGCATATCGGTAGCTCTGGCGCTCCCAATGAACCTCATTCTTCACGAAGCAACACCCCGCGCAGCAGTGCTGGGCGCACTAATGCAGGACGTACCAACGCAGCGCGTAGCGGTGCGCCTCCCGGTGCAATGCCGCGCAGCAGTTCTCCACGCAGCTCTTCCGCGCGGGATGAATTTCCACGGGATAATTTTCGTCAAGGTTTCCGGCCGGATTCTCGATCAGATAGTCCGCGCGGCGGCGGAAGAGTATCACGCGGAAATTCACTTTCGCGCACTCCACGCCCGGCACCGAAAGAGCGCACCGAACCACGTGCGGAAAATCGTACGGAAAGCCGCGCGGAAAGCCGCGCGGAAAGCCGCGTGGAAAAACGTCTCGAACCACAGGCGGAAAACCGTGTTGTCAATCCTTTTATCCCTCAGTTTCCTGCTTCTTTTGCAACACTGGAAAACGAAAGCCTCTACTTACAGCCTGCTTCTACAGTGCCCTCAGATGCTGCTTTGCGCGATATTCGAGCAGAACAAGCTCTCATGCGCTATGTTGCCGAAAAGCAAGGGCAAGGCTCTCCGCAGACGGTTCTTCGCTTTGTACCAAGCGATGACGAGAAAGTAGTAGTTGCCAGTCAGGAACTCACTGCAAAACCTGCGCTCAAGCGTCCTGCCAATCGTACCGCTGACCATTCTGAAGACAACCTTACGGAAAACCGCGTGGAAAACCGCGTGGAAAACCGAGCAAGCGGCGATAGCGTTTCTGCGCCCAAACCTGCCCGCCGAACGCAATTACCGGATGAGCCTGACCACGTAAAAAGTCCTTTTGGCGATATTATTGAGACGATACAAGAAGTTCTGATTGCCCGCAATAGCGGACGCTACGTGCCTAGCCCCAAATCAGCCGAGAAGCCGCGCCCGCCCGGCGTGGATTTGCATCCGGCTATCGGCTTCAAAATGTATGCTCCGAATCCTCACAAGCCCGTTCATGCGCAGCCACGTCGTGCTGCACAACGCTTCCCGAACAGACCGGAGCGCATCTATCCTGCCGCCGTACCGCCCGATACGGTCTTCGACACAATGCCGAGCGCAACACGCGCCTTCCATGAACGTCTTCAGCGAGTCCTTCACTTTGAAGCAGAGATGCCCTCAAGCGCAGAAGTCGTTGTCGCGGTGAGCGGTGGCGTGGATTCTATCGTTCTCTTGGATATGCTGATGTGCCTCGCCAGAAGAAATGATGTTGGCAAAAGGAATCTGCAAATAGCCGTTGTGCATTTCAATCATCGTTTGCGTGGAGTGGAAGCAGAGAATGACGCAAATTTTGTCCGCGAGACCTGCAAGCGATACGATATTCCTTGCTACATTGCATGGGCAGATGTGGAGCGGTTTGCAGAGATTCAAAGTATGACGCTTGAGCAAGCGGGGCGCGAACTGCGTTATAAATTTTTAGAATTTATTGCCTACAAACGCCGTGCTGATGCTGTTTTGACAGCGCACACGCTCAATGATTCCGTCGAAACCGTTCTGATGAATATGCTGCGCGGCTCAGGTCTAACGGGGCTTTCCGGTATTCCTGCGCAACGTCCTTTCGGCGAACACACCAAGCTAGTGCGTCCGCTTTTGGGCATGAAGAAAGCTGAAATCCAAGAGTATGCTGCTCTTCGTGGGCTTTCATGGCGAGAGGATGCTTCCAATTCTCAATCTGTTTTCCGTCGTAATAAAATCCGCAACGAATTATTGCCTCTGCTTGAACGCGAGTATTCATCGGGCATTGTGGATGTGCTGCATCGAACATCACAAATCATTTCCGGTGCGGAGGATATTGTGCGCGATGCCGTCGAACGTGCGATGCCGACTGCTCTCATCGAAGACGAATTTCAACCGTATATCGGTCTGACCATTACTTCGCTGCGCGTTCAGAAGCACTTTTTGCAAACAGAAATGGTTCGCCGCGTGGTGCAGCGCCGCTTTGGGTTAGCGCTGAGTTTTGATGCCGTAGATAGAGTGCTTGCGCTTATGGATGCAGAAGTTGGCACAAAAGCAGATATTATGCGGGGTTTCATTGCCTTGCGCGACCGCACAGCGATTTTGCTTTCGCCCGCGCCCGGAGTGCATAACCTCAATGTTCGTGTAGAAAAGAATAATCGTTATGATTTTGGTGGTTGGCAGATTATTTTAGAAGAAATTGACCGAAAAAATGTGAAGTTTACTGCCGACCCCGCCGTAGAATTCCTTGATACCCGCTTGCTACCGTATCGGCTAACGCTTCGCACATGGCAGCCGGGGGATGTATTTACGCCGCTTGGTATGAAGGGAACAATGAAAGTAAGCGACTACCTGACCAATTCTAAAATTTCCTTCTTTAACCGTCAAAATATCTTGGTGCTCACAGCAGCAATGCCGGAAGGCGAGCAAGTCGTTTGGCTCTGCGGCTTGCGTCTCAGCGACCCATTCCGTCTCGCGTCTGATGCACACAAGGCATTGCGTCTCGAATTCCGTCGCCCCAAAGGCATTGTTTTGCCGATGCCACCGCAAGAAAAAGGGTAATGGCAAGGGTATGTGATGAGGCAGCGTGAAATTCTTCAGATAACGCCGAGGCACACTAATTTTGCTAAACAAGCGTTTACATAAACACGATATTATCACATTTTTCCTCGACGATGAGCAACGATACCATACAACTCCACGATAAACATTTCAAAAAGTTTTTCACACGTGAGCAAATCCATGATGCTGTCAAGCGTCTCGGAGCGGAGATTACCTCTGATTACAATGCGAGTGAGGTAGTATTCGTCATAGTGCTTAAGGGCAGTATTCTCTTTGCTACCGATCTTATTCGTGAGGTCAACCTGCCATGCAGACTGGAATTTATCCGCGCCGAAAGTTATGGCGCAGAAATGCACTCGTCCGGCAGCGTCAAAGTAGCACATTATACGGGTGTGGACTTGGCAGGCAAACACGTCATTGTTCTCGAAGATATTGTGGATACGGGCTTGACCGTCAAGCAGATTCTCGCTCACCTTGAAGCAATGAACCCCGCATCACTCAAAATCGCAACACTTTTCCTGAAGCCTGAAGTATGTAAAGGCACCGTAGAGACACACTACGTGGGATTTGAAATCTCGCCGCTCTTTATTGTCGGTTATGGACTGGATTACAACGAACTTGGACGCAATCTTGCGGATGTCTATATTCTTCATGAAGCCCCGTAACCTTATCTCGGATGAGCGGTCGGTCAAACGTTTTCCTCTTTCATGTCGTCATAATTTGCGGCAACGCTTGAGAAAAACAAGACAAATTCGCTCCACAACAAAGATTTACTTCCGCAGTGCAAAGTTATACCTCGCACTTCCCAAATAAAGCAAAATAACAACTTTTCGTCTTTCACTCATCGCTTGTAAGCATGATTTTCTACCGCTTACAGCGCTCCAAAGGAGAACAGAATGGCAGCTGATGAACGCAAAAACACGAACAACAGCGAGCCGAAAAAGCCGAATCGCCCGCAAAACCGTGACAATAAAAATAATCTCAAGGGTTTGCGTAACAATAATAATGACGAATCCCCCGCAGGCAAAGTCATGAAAACGGCGATGATTTGGCTCTTTATTTTCGGCTTTGTCGTCGTGATGTATATGCTCGTCAGTAGCGGACAGCAATCCGAGGTGTCCGTTACCTACACCGAGTACAAACAGTTTCTCGAAGCAGGGAAAATTGAATCGGCAGCAATTTCCAAGTCGCAACTCAACGATTTCGTCTTCCACGGCGTTCTTCGTGAGAAAGTAAGCATCCTGAAGCCCAACGGCACAGGACAAGTCGAAGTGCAGCGCTTTTTCACACGCTTGGGCGTACTGGATTCCGATACCGAAAAGGCGTGGGCTGAAAAAGGTATCGTCTGGCGCTATGAAGAAGGCGATAATCAATGGCTTAGTATGGTCATTTCCTTCCTGCCGTGGCTTATTTTAATCGGGGTTTATTTCTTCGTAATGCGCCGTATGCAAGGCGGAAGCGGTGGACCGGGCGGCACCCGTGGTATTTTCTCCTTCGGCAAAGCACGAGCGCGGCTAATGAATGAGAACGCGAAAACCGTTACCTTTGAAGATGTCGCCGGTGCTGACGAAGCAAAATACGAACTTGAAGAGATTATCGAATTCCTTCGTGACCCCAATAAATTCCAGCGCTTAGGCGGTAAAATTCCACATGGCGTTCTGATGCTTGGACCTCCGGGCACAGGCAAAACCTTGCTTGCTCGCGCTATTGCGGGTGAGGCAGACGTACCGTTCTTCTCCATTTCCGGTGCGGACTTTGTAGAAATGTTCGTTGGTGTGGGCGCAAGCCGTGTTCGTGACCTCTTTGAACAAGCAAAGCGCAGCGCTCCTTGCATTATCTTTATTGACGAGATTGATGCTGTTGGTCGTCATCGCGGTGCCGGCTTAGGTGGCGGACACGATGAGCGCGAGCAAACATTGAATCAGCTTCTTGTTGAGATGGACGGTTTTGAGCAAAATATCGGTATCATCGTGGTAGCAGCCACAAACCGCCCCGACGTGCTTGACCCCGCGCTTCTTCGCCCAGGACGCTTTGACCGCCAAGTGGTCGTTGACCGCCCCGACGTGCGCGGACGCGAAGGTATTTTGAAAGTTCACGCCCGCAATATTCCTCTTGCGCCGGATGTGAATTTAGAAATCGTTGCACGTGGTACTCCGGGACTGTCGGGAGCCGATCTTGCGAATTTGATGAACGAAGCCGCTCTCTTTGCTGCCCGTAAGAATAATGATTCGGTATCCATGGACGATATTGAAAGCGCAAAAGACAAGATTTTGATGGGCGTTGAGCGCAAAAGTATGGTTATTTCCGAGAAAGAAAAAGAAGTCACCGCGTACCATGAAATGGGACACGCGCTTGCCGGAAAACTTCTTCCTTTCAGCGATCCCGTCCATAAGGTAACGATTATCCCGCGTGGTCGCGCTCTTGGCGTTACCTCATATGTTCCGAACGAGGACGCACACACGTACTCGAAGGATTACCTTGAAACGCGGCTTATTACTTTGCTTGCTGGACGCGCTGCCGAAATTATCGTTTTCAATCAGCTCACGACCGGTGCCGGAAACGACATCGAACGCGCAACAATGCTTGCCCGCAAGATGGTTTGCGAATGGGGTATGAGCGAAAAACTCGGACCGCTGAACTTCGCCAGCAAAGATGAAGAAGTCTTCCTTGCCCGCGAAATGGCGCATCCTCGTCAGTTTAGCGACGAAACAGCACGTATCATTGACGATGAAATTCGCCGTATCGTCACAACTTCCATGCACCAAGCTGAAGCACTTTTACGTGAAAATATCGAGATACTTCACAAAACCTCAAAAGTCCTTCTGGAGCGCGAGATTTTGGATGCTGAAGAACTTGATATGATTATGCGTGGTGAAGAACTACCACCGTCTGCACGCATGAAAGCCGGAAGAAGCAATACTGCCAAAAGTGCAAGCGCAAGCAGCACTTCAAGCACTATCTCCAATAGTACACCCGCCAATGACGTAGCGCAGGGCGATACAGAAAAGCCTGAAATTACGCCACCGACGGTGTAAGTTAGACAAGAAAACAAAAATGTTGCACAAGGCAATCACTTACAAAGTGGTTGCCTTGTTTGTTTTGTAGTCCTGAGAAAATAGTTGATGTGTTTTTTGTTGATATATCAACTTTTTCTTTTGCAAAGGAAATATTCTTTACTAACTTCGCAGCACCCTGATTCTATCAGGAGTCTGACTTCAATACTCTGACTTCATTACTCATTCTGTTTCACCTCCACATTTTCCCCGAGTTATGCAATACGATAATATCATTCTTTCCAGCCCAGCCGATGGCGTTGGTGCTGTACAGCTCAATCGTCCGAAGGTTTTGAATGCGCTGAATACCAAAACGATGTCGGAAATTCTTCACGCAATGCAAGCATATGATGCCGACCCAAACATCCGCTGTATGATTTTGCACGGCGACGAGCGTGCATTTGCCGCAGGAGCAGACATCCGCGAGATGAGCGATGCGACGGCTGTGCAAATGATGGTGCGCAACCCCTTTTCTGCATGGGAAGATATGCGCGGCATCAAAAAGCCGATTATTGCAGCAGTGAGTGGTTTTGCACTTGGCGGCGGTTGCGAATTGGCGATGCTCTGCGATATGATTGTTGCTTCAGAAACCGCACAATTCGGTCAACCCGAAATCAAACTCGGACTGATACCTGGCGCTGGTGGCACACAACGCATGACCAAAGCGATTGGGAAAGCCCGCACGATGGACATCGTTTTGACCGGACGGAATTTTACCGCGCAAGAGGCATTTGATTTGGGCTTAGTTTCGCGCATTGTTCCAGCGGCGGAGTGGCTCGAAGGAGCTATCAAAATGGCAAAAGAAATAGCCTCCATGCCGGCAATTGCTGTCCGCGAAGGCAAAGAAGCCATCTTGAAATCGTTCGATCTCAGTATCGAAATGGGCTTGGAATTTGAGCGCAAAAACTTCTATTTACTGCTCACCACCGACGATGCTCACGAAGGTATGAAGGCATTTATGGAAAAGCGTATGCCGGTTTGGAAAGGTCAGTAAACGAAAAAGGAATCGTCATAATATTTGAACGCCCGCAGAAAACGCACAACAACGTGTGGTTTTCTGCGGGCGTTTTGCTTGATAAATTTCCGTTATTGATGAAACAGCGTAAGTGCGCTCAAGCCCGACAAGGCAGCTGTTTCAGCACGAAGGCGCGTCGGCGCAAGCGTCCAGAGGACAGTGCGAGTATCATTCCGCAGCAGCATTTGCTCTTCTTCCGAGAATCCACCTTCGGGTCCAATGCACAAACAGACGCTTTCCGCACGGTACGGGGAAGGCTTCTGTCCTTCCGTGTCGGCAAGAACAATGCGCGTTTCGGCAGGGAGCATAGTGAGAAGTGCTTGCGGAGTCATTGGTTCGTGGAGGTGAGTCAGTTGCGCTCGATGCGATTGCTTCATGGCTGCAAGTGCTTTCGCCGCGAGACGTTCCGGTTTGGTGCGGTCGCGCTCGCTATGCTTCGTCAAAAGCGGCACAAAATCGCTTGCGCCAAGCTCAATTGCTTTTTCCAGAGCAAATTCCATACGCTCACGATTATCCAAAATGCCCAAGGCAATAATCACGCGGTACGGTAACTCGCCGTACTCAGGAAGAATACGCACAAGACGGCATACCACATCTTGCTTCGAGATTTCTTCCACCACTGCATCAGCACAGTAACCGCGCCCGTTTGAAAGCAATATCTTTTCCCCTGTTCGCAAGCGGAGTGCGCGGGCGTGTTGTGCTTCATCGCCCGTCAGGACGGCATTTGTGCTGTGCGGCTCTATATCTGGAGCGTAGAGACATTCCATTACTTTGTCCTCACATTTCTACATTGTACCCATACTGCTTCAAAATCGTCCTTGCCAGTACGGTTTTATGCACTTCGTCGGGTCCGTCATAAATCCGGGCAGCGCGTTCGTGTCGGTACCAGTAGGACAGTATCGTGTCGTCCGTGATACCAAGCGCTCCATGCGTCTGAATGGCACGGTCAAGTACGTGCTGAAGCACATTTGCCACAAAAAATTTAATCGTGGAAATAGATTCTTTCATTGCCTGAGCGCCGTGTTTGTCTATTCCATCGGCAGTGTGCAGCACCATATATCGTGCGGCATCTATCTCCGCACGGCTTTCTGCTATCCATGCCTGAATGATTTGCTTGCTCGCAAGCGGCTTGCCGGGGGCGAGTTCACGCGATACCGCGTAGCGGCACATCATATCCAGCGCTCGCTCGCTAATCCCCACAAAGCGCATACAATGGTGAATCCGTCCGGGTCCCAAACGGTGCTGCGCGAGCGCAAAGCCTGCGCCCTCTTTTCCCAGCAAATTCGCTACGGGAACGCGGCAATTCTCAAAGCGCACCTCCGCATGGCTGGCGTAGCTATCGCCTTCTTCGCCCATGATTTTGATATTCCGCACAAGTGTAAAGCCCGACGTTGAGGTCGGAACGAGAATCATACTGGCGCGTTTGTGCGGCGCTTCGTCGGGGTTCGTCACCGCCATCGTCACGGCAAAGGAGGCGCCATCGGCAGACGAGGTAAACCATTTGTGTCCGTTTATTACATACTCGTTGCCTTCACGAGTGGCTGTAGTCGCCATATTCACAGGATTCGAGCCTGCAAATTCCGGTTCGGTCATGGCAAAGCACGAGCGGATATCGCCGCGCATAAGCGGTTCCAGAAATATATGTTTCTGTTCCGGTGTGGCAAATTGATGCAAGAGTTCCATATTACCAATATCGGGTGCTTGGCAGTTAAAGGTATAGTGTCCAAGCGGGCTGCGTCCCAATTCCTCACTCAAAAGTCCAAATTCCGTTAGCGTCAATCCTAGTCCACCGTCTTCCATCGGTAAATGCGGTGCCCACAAGCCCATGTCCTTCACACGCGAGCGTAAATCTTGCAGCGTTGGCTCCAGCGCACGAAAAGAACCGTGAAGATATGCGCTTTCGAGGGGGAATAGTTCTTGCTGCACAAAGTCGCGCACACGCGGCAGAATCGCAGCAAGGCGCTCGGTAACAAAAATAGTTGTCATGGCTCCAAGTCGGAAAAACGAAGGAAAATAAGGCTTGTGATGCGAAATATACGGTATTTTTCCCGTTGCGCAGCACAAAACTTATCACTATGTTTGCTCTTGAAAATTTTAAACTCACCCCACCACATTATCGCGACTATCAAGGCAAGCAGTATGCAAAACCTTCTTCGCTGGTTTATTCCTCCGTCATTTTCTCCGCGCACCGACCGCCGCCGCCGCGCCCGCATCCTTGTCGATACAGCCTTTATCGTCGCTTTCATTGCCTTTATTCATGCCTTTATCTACACTTTTGTCTATGGCGTTTCATGGCATTTAGCCGTTGCAGTTGTATTTATTCTCACTAGTCTTGCAGCACCGTTTATCCTAAGAATATCAGGGTCATTAAAAATTGCAGGACATTCCTTCGCTTTTGGTATGAGCGTTGTGTTTGTCTGCCTTGCTACACTGGAGGGCGGAGCAACGGCTTCTATTACGCCGATGTTCGTACTGCCGCCGATTATTGCGCTGCTCACTGCCGGGCGGACAGCCGCGATAGTCCATTTTGTTATGATAGCCTTGAGTATTGCTTTCGCAGTTACCGCTTCATATGTGGGGTGGTTAAGAGCAATAGAATATTCGCCCCAATGGGATTCCCTTATCTCCGGTATAGTGATTTTTGCTGTCGTTTTCGGCTGTTTGGCGCTTATGGTTATGTTCGATAATGGCACTCGGTATAGTCAAAGGCTTCTTGAAGAGGAAAAAGCAACATCGGAGCAAAAGGTGATAGATGCTATTGTGCGCATACGTGAGCAGCAAGAAGAAGCCCAAGAGCGCGAAGCAGAAACACTGCGTCTTGCGAAAGAGCAAAAAGAGTATTTAGAGCAAAGCGCCCTACTTATTTTGGAGTCTATGCAACGTTTCGCTTTTGGCGATTTGACCGCACGGGTAACGGAAGATCGCACGGACGATATTGGGCAAATTTTCAAGGGTTTTAATCGTAGTATCGCCTCGGTGGAAAAATTGGTACAGCAAGTTATCCACAACGTAGAGCGCACTAACACTATTGCCACACATATCAGTTCTGCCTCAAGCCAGATGGCTGCCACCAGTGAAGAACAATCAACGCAAATCGTACAAATTGCCTCAACCGTAGAAGAAACAGCGCGGTCGGTGAGCGAAAACGCTCAACACGCGGTGCGCGTTGATACGCTGACCCGTCAGACAGGTGAGAATGCTTTGCACGGTGCAGAAGTCGTTCGTGCGGCAGTGAGCAAAATCGAAGAAATTGCCGTTGTCGTGAGCGATGCAGCAAAAGTTGTGGAAGCACTTGGCAATTCCAGCGCAGAGATTGGTGAAATCGTCCAAGTTATAGAAGAAATTGCCGACCAAACCAATCTTTTGGCGCTCAATGCTGCTATCGAAGCTGCACGGGCGGGCGATCAAGGGCGGGGCTTTGCCGTCGTTGCCGATGAAGTCCGCAAACTCGCCGAGCGTACTGCTCAAGCCACGAAACAAATCAGCCAAACGATTAAACTCATCCAAAACGATACCCAACGTGCTGTCAGCAGTATGAAGAAGGGAGACGCGGGAGTTCGTGACGGTCTGACGCTGGCGCAGCAAGCAGGCGAAGCGCTTGGTAAAATCGTGGGCAGTGCGCAAGAAGTCGCCATTATGGTAAAGAACTCCGCTCATGTCATGGAAGAACAATCCTCTTCCGTCGAATCTGTCGCAAAAAGTATTGAGCATATTTCGGCTTCAGCGGAAGAAACAACCATGAGTTTAGGAGAAATTGCCCGCTCAACAGAGCATCTCTTGGAATTAACCGATGATCTGCAAAATTTGGTGAGCCAATTTGAAGTTGGCAATAGCGCTGCCCCCAAAAGCCTGCCTTTACATTTGAAATAATAATTGCGAATCATTTGCAAAAGCGAATTTTTCGATGTAGCTTTGCACCATGCTTACCATGCTTCGCCATACGAATTCCCCTACTGTACGCACCTTAGCGTTTATGTTTGCTCTGCTCTTTTGCATTGTGCGCATGGCTGCTGCTTGGCACACACACGAAGCCACTACTCGCCTCAATAGCTCCGGCACTCACGCTGCTCTCACAGCACATTCCTTTGCAAACGTCAATCATAGTGATTCCGTTCCATCCCAAACGGCAGAAAACGATGACTGCCCCCTTTGCCACGTACTTTCGCAAGGAATGGCGGATATACTGCTTGTAACGCTTGTTTTTGCCCTCGCAGTGATACTTTTTTTGTGTGAAGGTGCATTGCCTTTTTCGCCCGTACATCGCTCCATTTCTCGTCTTTCCGACCGCGCTCCTCCTCGCTTCGCATAATCTCCCCTGCATAGTTTGCACCGTCTTTTCTTGAATACATCCTGATTCTATGACCATTTCACGACATAGCCTTGTGCTGTGGATGTGTGTTGTGCTTACGCAATGCTGCTTTATGACAGCGTTGCATGGGCAAATACTCGTCGGCACGGTGCTGGATAGCCGCACCAATAAGCCACTTCCCAGCGTACGTCTCCAAATCCTCGAAAACAAGCGTGGTACGCTTTCCCGCACGGATGGCTCGTTTATGCTTCCATTTGGCACACGTGGCACGTACACGCTTCGGGCAACGCTGCTTGGCTATGCGGCAGTGGAAGAGCACATTACGGCTACATCTCTCGATACCATTCGTATTCGCATCCGTTTGCAGCAATCGGCAGTGCGCCTTGCTGCTGCTCGCGTGGAAACGAACCGCATTGCACCCGAAAATCAGCCAACGCAAAATGTGATAACTCTATCAGCACAAGAACTGGAGCGCTCTCGCGGACAAACACTTGGAGAAGCGCTCCAAAACGTCGCTGGCGTGACGCTTATCCAAACAGGCGCTTCCATTGCGAAGCCTGTTATTCGGGGGTTGCACAGCCAGCGTATTGTAGTCGTGAACGCAGGTGTGGCGCAAGAAGGTCAGCAGTGGGGAGCAGAACACGCGCCGGAAATAGACCCCTTTGCACCGCAGCGGATTGAGATTGTACGAGGTGCGGCGGGCGTGGAATATGGCGCGGGTGCTATGGGTGGTGTGATTCGCGTTCTACCGCATACCCTTCCGCGAGGCGCGTGGTTCGGCGGTGAAGCCCAAGCTGCGCTCTTTTCTAATAACTCGCAAGGCGCAGTATCACTTGCATTGGAGGGCGGCGGTTTGGCACTCTTGCCCGACACAGTCAATACAGAACTGCACCGACTCGCAAACGGCTTCGGATGGCGCGTGCAGGGTAGCGCTCGCAAGGCGGGAGATTCACGCGCTCCGTCCTACGTTATTAGCAATACCGGCTTTCAGGAAATAAACGGCTCGGCAGCATTTGGCTATGAGGGCGAGCGCTTCGGCGTGGAGGCGTATTACTCGCTTTTCACAACGGAACTGGGAATTTTTAGCGGCTCGCATATTGGAAATCTGAACGACTTGCTCCGCGCTATTGCAAGCGGTCGCCCCTTGGTAGAGTCCGAATGGACGTACGCCATCAATGCCCCGCGTCAACAGATTTCGCATGATTTATGGTCGGTGAAAGCCCATTACGACGCAGATTTCGGGCGATTCGAGGCGCAGTATGGTTGGCAGCAAAATAACCGCGCCGAGTTCGACAGCCACAACGCTCGTGTTCGCGGGGACTCCGGCGTACTCACACAATCGCTCTTGCGTCCGGCTATGAGCTTGCAATTAACCACGTATTCGCTGGATGCAAAATTTCGCCATAAACCACTCACCATTGCGCCCGAAACCGTATTGACGGGGGTTGTGGGCGGGAGCGGCACAGCGCAATGGAACGTGCAGAGTGGTAGAGCGTTTCTCATTCCCAGCTTTCAAGCGCAGTCCGGGGGAGCATACTTTATTGAAACACTTGCAATGCCTGATGTTATCGCCAATGCAGGGCTTCGTTATGATTCGAGGTACGTGAGCGTCGTCGGCTCAGAATTTCGGGATATTCCCGACACGACGCAACAGTTTTCTAGTTTTTCTGCGGCACTTGGCGTGGTGATGAATTTTGGACTGGCAATACACAATAACGATAGCACACAAGCTATCTCACAGCAAACTGCGGAAGAAAAAACTATCGAAAGGCCAGCCTTCAAGCCGTTTTCCCTTGCACTCAATCTTGCTTCGGCATGGCGAGCGCCACTCGTGAACGAGCAGTTTTCCGAAGGCGTTCATCACGGTACGTCGCAATATGAAATCGGCAACCCGCACCTGAAGCCGGAACGCAGCTACAGTGCGGATGCGACGCTGACATTGCGAACGGAAAAAGTACGGCTTGAACTCAGCGGGTATGTGAACGCGATTGACAATTTTATCTATCTTCGCCCCGATGCCGAACGCCCGACGGTTACGATTCGCGGCACATTTCCAACCTTTTTCTACACACAGACCTTTGCACTCTTGCGGGGTGTGGACGCAAGCGCCGATGCCCTTTTGAGCGATAATGTGCGTTTGGGCGGAACATTCTCGCTCGTGCGTGGCGATAATGTTACTGACTCCGAACCGCTTATTTTCATGCCTGCCGACCGCCTTCGTGCGTTTATTCGCTACGAAGCCGCTTCATTGCTGGGCATGACGGATGTCTTTGCAGAAGCCTCGTCAACACTTGTGCGGACGCAAGACCGATTTCCTGCGAATGTGGATTATGCGCCGCCACCGTCCGGCTATGTGGTGTTTGATTGTGCAGTGGGAGGGCGCGTGGAAGCGCGTGGCACAAGGCTTTCGTGGAATCTATCAGTGCGGAACGTCGCCAATACATCTTTCAGAGATTATCTCAGCCGCTATCGGTATTTCACCGATGATGCGGGGCGGAATGTGGTTTTGCGTGTGTCGGTGCCGTTTGGTGATGGGGGGTGATAAATGAAGGCGAATAATGTTACTCATAGTGGCTTTTGCAGGCAATGATAAGCACAATCTCTTCGGTTACTTGATACACAAGACGATGTTCATCGCTAATCCGTCGCGACCAGTAGCCTTGGCGATTATGCTTATTCCCTTTCGGTTTCCCGGTTCCACGAAATGGGTCGCGCTTGCATTCCTCAATGAGTCGGGCAATTTTGTTGAACGTTTTTCGGTCAAAATTTGCCCATGCAGTGAATTGCTGAAATGCGGTGTCAGTGAACTGAACTTGTTTCATAGCTACTGATAATGGATTCGGAAGGATGAAAACCGGCGAGAATTTTTTCCATATCTACCGTAATAAGTTTTCCTTCATCGGCTTCGCGCATGGAAGTTTCAAGCATCGCTTGATTTGCCGGATTCTGCATCAAAAAATCCGTTTCATCTTCGTCATTATCGGAATGTCCATTGGAGACGGTCTCGACCGTGATGGCAATATCCGAATCACGAAACAAGGTTTTAAGCGCATCCAGAAAATTTGCATCCAGTTCTGATGCGTTCAAATGAAAAACCGTTTGCATAGCAATTCCTCATAAAGTGAGTGGTTTGATATTTACCAAAACTACAATTTTTCTGTCATTGTACACAGTTTTTGCTTTTTTCATCCTTTTTCCCCCAATTATTATGAAGACCTTTTCTCGCGCTAACGCCGTTACAACGGCATGGATACTTTTGTTTGTAACGTTAGCACTGACAAACGCTTGCCGCCCTATCTCCAATCCTGCGCAAACAGACCTTGAGGAAGTCTTGCCAAACGTCATAACATTGACCTTGACCAGTCCGCAAGGCAATACTACTGCCTTTTGGCATGGTTCTACGAATGCAACGGGCTCGGCGGTGCATATTGACACGCTCGTACTCGCAGCAGGGCGCACGTACACGGGCTTGATTAGCGCCGTGAATGCAACAAAGTCACCGAGCGTTGATTTGACTGCCGAGTACAAAAAATTGGCAAACGAACATCAATTTTTCTACACCGTTTCGGGAGATGCCCGAAGCCGCGTGAGTATTACCGTTACCGACAAAGACGGCAATAATTTGCCCGTCGGTTTGGAGTTCACTCTTGCCGCAAGTGCAGGCGCATCGGTGCGCGGAACGCTCAACGTCGTGCTTTCGCACTATGACGGAGTGAAGAAAAATGGTACGAGCATGAGTTCGGAAAGCGATATTGATATTACCTTTCCGCTTGTTATTCGGTAGTGTTTGAAGTGAAAATGTGAAAAAAAAATGCGTCGTTGTCTTTTTCTGTGCAACTTTTCCGCGACCTTGTGCATCTTCCCTTTGTAGTTCCAATTGTAGTTCTCATTGTAGCTCCAATTTTGCCTCACGACCGACAACGTCCGCAAGCGCATGACCGAAACGCTTCCACGCATATCCGCACAGACAAGGCACAGACCAATGCTTGAACAGCCCACGCATACCGACGACGCTGAACGCCAAGCACGATTCTGTGCGCTTGTGGAGCCGCATATTGAGGCGGTTGGGCGCTTTGTTCATGCGCTCACGCGCAACCGTGAGGAAGCGCGTGATATTGTTGGCGATGTCCTCCTCATTGCCTTTGAACGTCTGGACGACCTCAAAAGCGAGCAAGCGTACGTGTCGTGGCTTTTTTCGATTGCCCGTAACACGTTCTATCAGCGCAAGCGACGCAGCAAATTCTGGGGCTTTTTTGATGAAAAAGCAGCACACGAAAAACCTTCAGAAGCGCCGCCGCCGGACGTTTCCGCCGATGTTGCCCTTTTGCACAAAGCGCTCTCCCGACTGCCCGACGCACAGCGTGAAGCCGTTACACTTTTTGAAATAGCAGGGCTTTCGCTGGAAGAAATTCTCGCCGTGCAAGGCGGAACGCTCTCCGGCGTGAAATCGCGCGTAACGCGCGGACGCGAAGCACTGAAGAAAATGATGACGGATAGTAACTGGTCAGACCGAAACGAAAAAATAATTATTCGCCCCCTTGATAAAGGGGGGAACAGGGGATTAAGCACGTAAACACTCCTCCAAAACTTTTGTTCTATGCCGCAAATCCCCCGTTCCCCCTTTATCAAGGGGGCGAATACGACATCTTTTGTAACAGAATATGATCAGTTACGAACAATGAAGTATAATTCTGAAAAATCTTCGCATTAACCAAGAATAATACCGTTAACGCCAATAATGACGAACCTCAACGAATACTTTGACCGCGCCCGCCGCGAAACACCGCCTCTCCAGAAGGATGAAGTGAGCAACATCCTTCGAGAGAAATTATCCGAACGCCCCGACCGTGAGACCGCTCACACTCGCGGGAATGGCGTTTGGTGGCGTGGCAGCGGGCGTGTTTTTCTCACACTTCCCCTCAAAGGTTGGATTATGATTTCCGCATTGCTCACAAGTACAATTCTTGCCACAGCCCTGCTTTGGCAGCCGACACCGCAAAGCGCATATAATGGCGCTTCTGTGTCACAAACACTTCCCGCAGCACCGCAAGCTGCTGCGGCAACAGGCGTTTTACAAAAAAAAATCGCCTTAAAAACTCAGACAGAACCGAACTATGCTGCCAAAACGCAAGCCTCCAAAACCGAAGCACTCACGACCACAAGCGCTCAAACGCTCAAGGATAGCCTTCCTGCGCCGTATGACTTTGTGCCGATTGACGACGACCCTTTCATAGATATTCAGGCATTGATGCAAAAAGTTGTTTATCCAGAAGTCGCCAAAAAGCTGGGTTTAGAGGGCAAAGTGAATGTGCGTATTCTTGTGCTGCCCGATGGCAGCGTCTCGCGCCGTTCATTCGTAGAGTATTCCGATGTACATTTGTTTGATTCATCGGCGCTGAATAGTGTTTATGCTACACGCTGGGAACCCGCCAAACGAGCAGGGAAGGCTGTTCCATGCTGGGTAAGTGTGCCAATTCATTATCGCTTAAAGGAGCGTCTTGGTAAAAATGCAGTCAATAAAGCACAAATGCTGACCTTGACGGCGGAGGAATTGAAGAAGATAGGTGTGGAGAGCCAAGAAGAAGATATTTTTCAAATTCTCGGCTGGAACACAGCACACGTAGAAATGCTTCAAATGTGTGTAAGCATTGGTTCACGCATAACACCGAAACTCATGGACGATAGTGTCTTTACAGAATACGTCCATAACCTCCGAAAACAAGGCAAATATGCACTTGCAGCCGATTGGGAACGAACACAGTACGAACATGGAAAACGCTCGCTACGAGAATTGCTGAATGACAGCGTGATGAATTCTAATAAATCCGGCTTGGCAACTATCGTTTCAACAAAAAAACGACAACCAAATGTTAGCGAACTACGCGACAAAGCCCGTCAATTATCGCTTCCACGTCTTGTTACCGATGGGCATAATTATCGGTATTTTGTGGATATGTCGGATTTGCCATTTTTAGTACAAATGCGAGACGTGCAGAAAAAAGCCAAAGAATTTTATCAAAGAGCGCAAGCAATGAAGATAGATACGGCACTTGTGCTTGACTCACTCAATAAAATTATCCCTCATGTACATTCTCAAACATACGATGCAATGATGGCAGCAACAGATAGCGTTGAAAGAGCAAAACTTTCAAAGAAATTCTACGAAGAACTCCGTCAGAATGGAGAACGATTAAAGCAAGAAGAACTACAATTCGAGCAAGACAAATCCGACATCAGCAAACTCATCGGTATCCGCATCCCCAGCAAACAAGCCCGCGCCGAAGGTGATGAATACTTGCTTTGGTACGAACCCACGCCGGAATTTATCGCCCTTCTGCCGGAGCGCTACCGGACAGGGCTGGAGCGCGAAGTCGCTGCCGCAAAGAAATACGCGACCAAATGTGAAATTCCTACCGAAGAAGAGCGAAAGGCAATTCCGGGCTATTTCGATTCGTGGCGCTCGTGCGATGGTGTGTTGAAAATTGCCAGTATTTTCCCCAATCCTGCCGACGTGAAAGCCGCTGTGCGCTTTACGCTCGCCGAAGCCCGCAGCGTCACGATTACCGTCCATAATTTGAACGGCGACCGCCTTGCTATCTTGGAGCCAACACCCGTGCTGCCTGTGGGCGAGCATGAACTGCCGCTTGATTTTACGGGACGGAACGTGGGCGTGTATTTGCTGGCGCTCTCGACCGATAAGAACGAGACTGCCATTAAGCGCGTGATTGTTTCGCGGTAAATGTCCACAGCAGAAGCAAGCATCAATCAATCACCGGGCTATTTCGCTTGGAATAGTCCGGTATTGTTTCTACTTCTTCCGCGTCGCCGTCCGGTCCGTGCTGTATTTTCTTTGTCAGCAAATACATAAAAAGAACAAAAAGCAGCGCATAGACCAGCGTAAAAAGTATCAATGAAAAAAGAATCTGCTCTGCCTTCACGGACTTGGAAAGCGCATCGCTTGTGCGCAGCAGCCCATAGACCACCCACGGCTGCCGACCCATTTCCGCCGAAAACCACCCGAATTGATTCGCCAACTGCGGCACAACCACAGCAAAAGAATACGTCAGCATAAGCCACGAATACGCGAAGAGTTTCCCACGCCACCACAGCAATACCGAAAGCAGCGTCAAGCCAATCATAAACATTCCGCTCGCCACCATGAGGTGATAAAACTGGAAAACAGCGTTCACTTGCGACGGGCGGTCACGTTTGGGGAAAGCATTCAGCCCTTTGACAGGCGTGGTAAAATCTTGATGCAAAAGAAAAGTCAGTCCCTTTGGAATGTACAAGCCGCTTACTTTCTCCGCGCTTTCGCTCACGTACCCTACTAAATACATATCTGCAACCGCCGAGCTATCGTAATGCCCCTCGAACGCTGCCAGCTTCGCAGGTTGATTCACCGCCACGCCATCTGCCGAGCGGTGTCCCGTGAAAAGCTGCGTCAAGCCTGAAATCGTCGCAATGACAAGCGCAATTTTGAACGCTTTTTGCGATAATTCCACGTGCCGACGTTTCAAAATATAGTACGCATGAACACTCAGCACCAAAAATGAACCCGCTAAAAAAGCCCCCACAATCACGTGCGAAAGCCTATCCACCGACGACGGATTAAAGACCATCGCCCAAAAGTCCGT
>JANYDO010000074.1 GCA_025363605.1 Candidatus Kapaibacterium sp. | reverse complement strand
AGTGGTCTATGTGCGTGTGGGTACAGAGGATGTACCTCACGTCTATTTTTCGCTTTTTGCAGACATTGTACGCTTTTGTCGCAGGCGAGATGCAAGGCGCGTTCCCCAAGGCAGAAGTCCACTTGCAACGCGGGTTTGAAGGCATCGCGGGTATGCTCAATAACGTATATTTCTTCGACCACGAATCGAAACTGGATATTGGCGGCGAGCCGCTCTATCTTATTCATGCGCCAAAGCATAGTTGGACAGATACACACGTCATTTTCAAAGGCACGGCTATAACAGGCGATTGGGAGTTGAATACACTTCGTTCTGCGCACGACGACAAGCCTCGCTACGCCGTTCCGAAGGACGCAAAAATAGCTGCGATTGACAAAATGTCGCGTTTCGAGCATGATTACCAATACCATATTCACAAAGTCTTTTCTGTCCATGCCAACGACCGACGTGAGAACGTTGATTTCACGGCGCTCATGCACGATACGAAGGTGGACAGGGCGTGGTTTTAGAATAAATTAAGTAACGAAGTTTCCAATAATCTCAAAACTGCCATGCAAGCATATTCAATAGCAAGTAACGAGCGCGGAGTATTCATTTATATTGATGCTGCTGCTGCAACGAAGCGAACGGTTGACGATATTGTTCAATATATCGGCACACGCATTGAACACCAAGAGGAACGCGATGAATGGATACGTTTTGCTGCACAAAATCTTGAGCGTGCCTTCAGTGGCAATGAGCCGGACTATTCAGATGCTCCTGCGACAAGGGTAAATCCATTCTTCCGGCACTAGAAAAGCAGAATTATGTTCCAAGAAGGCGAGATTGTTGTAGCTTCGTTGCAACAAGCAGACGGGCAAAGAAAACTCAGATCTGTACTGGTGTTGAAGGTGTTCCATGCACCATATAACGATATATTTGTCTGCGGCATCAGCAGTAGCACCCAGCTAATAATTTCTGATTTTGACGAATTGCTATTGCCAACGGATGTAGATTATATCAAAAGTGGCGTACTTCAGCCGTCGCTCATTCGTTTAGGTTTTCTTGCCACCATTCCTCAAAGTAATATTCAAAAAGTCATTGGTTCCGTCAGTCTTGAAAGGCATAAACGCTTACTCAGGCAATTGTGCCAGTATTTTTTATCATCTTCAACCCTCTAAAATGGTATGATAAAAATTTCCTCAATTTGTTTTGGCGCAGGAGTAGCTATGCTTATTCTTGGTCTCGCTGAACGCGGAAAGACGGCACGTTCCCGTTGGATGCTTCCTGTCTCTCTTGTCCTTTTGTTTATATCATTGGTTACAAGTGATTATGCCAGAGGGTTTTGGGATGGATTGACACAATAAAACACATAGATATTGCAAAAATTAAATAGAATAAAACTATGACCAAGAGCATTACCATTCTCGGCTGCGGTATTTCGGGGCTCTCGTGCGGTGTGAAGCTGCAAGAAGCTGGCTTTACCGACGTTCGCATAATCTCGCGGACGCTGCCGCCCAACACCACGTCGGATGTGGCTGGCGGCTTATGGTTCCCGTACAAAGCCGAACCTATTCATCGTATTTTGGGATGGTCGCGCTCGACATTTCAAGAAATGATGCGCCTTCGCGGACAAGCGGAAGCCGGAATCACGATGACGCGCTTTTTCCAACTTCACCCCAAGCCCGTGAGCGGTGAAGCGTGGTGGTCGTCGGCGGTGGAAGTGTACCGCCCGCTTGGCGAAAGGGAAATTATGGCGGAATTTCCGAACATTGCTGAGGGGCAGTTTCCAAGCGGTTTCTATGCTGAAGTGCCGATTGCCGAGCCGCATAAGCATTTGCCCTTTTTAATGAACCAATTCCGAGAACGGGGCGGAGTAATCGAAATTGGTGACGTAAAAAGTCTTTCGGAAATATCGCACAAAAGTCGTATTATCGTGAACTGCACTGGACTCGAAGCAAAAAAACTTGTCGGAGATGCAGAATTGTTTCCTATTCGGGGGCAAATTGTTGTGGTAAAAAATCCCGGAATTAACCGCTCCATTACTATTGAAGCCGACGACGACGGCGACCACAGCGAACACGCCACCTACACGATTGCCCGCTCCGAAGACGTGATTCTAGGCGGCGTAGCAATGACAGATTCGTGGGAAACAAGCATTGACGAGGCTACGGTCAGTGGTATTATCGCACGATGCTCTGCTATCGAACCCTCTCTCAAAACGCCGCAGATACTTCAACACAAAGCCGGATTGCGTCCCGGGCGCACCGAAATTCGTCTCGAAAGCGAGCAATTATCCGATACCTGCACCGTCATACATAACTACGGTCACGGCGGCTCCGGTTATACCGTCAATTGGGGCTGCGCCGAAGAAATTGTTTCGCTTGCGCGAGCAGCTTCGTAAAGTTGGCAAATTTTCACTTTATCACCGGTCTATCCAATGATGCACCACTCACCACAGCGTCTTTCTGTCTTGGCTGTATCTGTTCTGGTCGCCTTGAGTGCCTGCTCAACGGTGCGTCAGACGACGACTTCTACATCGGGAACCTCCACGAGCAATACATCTCCGTCAATTTCTGCCGAAACCACCGCTAAAGCCCGCACAATCTTGAAAGAAGCTGGGTTGCGGATGTCCACTGATGCAACAAAAGCATACAGCTACGACCCGCCCGGGTCGCTGAACACAAACGATAAGCCCATTGAGTTCCAGAAAAAACGCACTTTTGCTTTTCCTACAGCCGGTATTTCTTTTAGTAATGAGTTCGACGGCGCACGGCTGAACGATGTCCGCATGGTGGATGATTCCACGTTTATTGGGGTGTTAGCGCCCGAAAATGCGCCCGTGAATTATTCGGCATGGTACGCTTTCAAAGTGTGGTCTGCGAAAGCACCCGCAAAAGTGTCTGCGAAGACCATTCGTCTTACGCTCACCTACCTCGAAGCGCGTCACCGCTACGTGCCGAAACTTTCCCGCAAGCCAAGTGCAGACTGGCATTCATGGAAAACGATTGATTCGGCGGCGTACAAAGTGCATTATGATAGCGCGGGTCGTGAAACTACGTCCGCTACGCTGCGTCTTGCCGTGAATGCTGATACGCTGTGGGTTTCAGGGCATGAGCTTTTTACATCGAATGATTTTGAGGCGTGGAGTGCGAATTTGGCAAAACTGCCCTTTGTGAAAAAAAGTGTGTTAGGTACATCATCACTAGGAAAACCTCTTATTCGTTTGGATATTGCCGAAGCCGCTCCCAATGCGCCTTGTGTGGTGATTGTCAGTCGTCAGCATCCGCCGGAGCATACCGGGACGCTGGCGCTGCTGCCATTTGTGGAGACGCTTGCAGGCGATACGCCGCTTGCGAAAGAGTTTCGGCAGAAGTTTCGTGTTTTTGTAGCGCCCTGCATGAATCCTGATGGTGTCGATGGCGGGCACTGGCGGCACAATGCACACGGTGTTGACCTGAACCGTGATTGGAATAATTTTAATCAGCCCGAACCTCGTTCTGTTCGTGATGCTTTGCTCAAAATGCGCGACTCACTCAAAACACGCTTTGTCTTTGGCGTGGATTTTCATACCACACAGCACGACATTTTTTATACCGTGAGCAATCCCCCGATGAATACTGCTCGCGACAGCGCCGAATATATGCGCAATCCGGCGTACAAGCAATATAATGCCGCCTCGCAGGAACGCAGCAAGTTCGTCGAAACGTGGCTGGAGCGGACGCAAGCGCTTTTCCCGACGTATCAGGTAACAATTTCTGATTCTCCCAGAACGCCCAATGGTGCGACTTCGGGGCGCTGGTTCGACCGCGAACTGCTTGCGCCATCGCTTACCTACGAAGTGGGTGATGAAACCGACCGCGAACTTATTCGGCAAATCGGCGTTGGTAGCGCAAAGGTTTTGATGGAAATGCTGTTAAAGCAATGATGAATTTTCTGCACAATAAGAATGCAATGAGGAAAACCGGATGAATACGACATTCTTACGCTCCGATAATGCGATTGCAAGGCAAATACTCGCTTCGCCCAAGATTTATTCGTACATGGATGAGTTGAAGCGCTTTTTGGACGAGGAAGCCCAAAAGCGCCAGCATTTCTACGAAACAGTGGATGAGCAGACAAAGGCAGAGTTTATTAACGGAGAAATTATTATGCACTCACCCGTAAAAATTGAACATAATTCAGTAACAGTCCTTGTTTCAAGGCTGCTCGGTACATACATTGACGAACATGATTTAGGCATGATTGGCGTAGAAAAGCTGTTTATTTCGCTGACGCGCAACGATTATGAGCCGGATATTTGCTTCTTTACGAAAGACCAAGCGGACGGTTTTGACGAAGGGCAGATGAAATTTCCCGCGCCGGATTTTATTATTGAAGTCCTCTCCCCAAGCACCGAAGCGCGAGACAGGGGCGTAAAATTTGAGGATTACGAGGCGCACGGGGTACGTGAATACTGGATTGCCGACCCGAAGCGCAAAACGATTGAGCAATACAAACTTGTGCGTGGCAAATACACGCTTGTCCTCAAATCTGCAAGCGGCACTGTGAAAAGTTTTACCGTGAAAGGCTTTGAAATACCCGTCCGCGCTGCATTTTACCGAAGCGATAATGCGCAAGCGTTGAGAGAAATCATGTTCCAAAAAAAATAAATGCTTGAATTTACGACAGAATAATTCTCACCAATCATTTTTTCACCAAACTACAGTGTGTGTAATGAACAATATCTTACCCATTTCTCGCAAGCAAGCAGTGATGCGTCTTGCGTGGGTTCTTCTGGTATGTTTGCTGACCTCAAGCGTTTTGATGCTTCAGGCGCAAACACGAGCGTACAAAATTTCCGGCTCTGTCAAAGACGCAAAAGGCGCCTTGCGTGGCGTTGTTGTGAGGGTTGATAAGACCAGTTTCGGCGGCGTTTCCGACCCGCAAGGGAATTACAGCGTCGCAGCTAACCTTGCACCGGGCAAATACACGGTTGTCGTAGCAGCGATTAACTACAAGCAGTTCCGCCGCCAAATCACACTGGGCGATGACAATACAATTTCGCTGGATGTGAAATTGGACGAAGACATTACCCGTATGGATGAAGTCGTCGTAACGGGTACGTCGGTTGCTTCAAGCCGTAAAACGTTGGGTAATTCTATCGGTTCGGTCAATGCAAAAGATGTCCAGAATACAGGTGCGAATGCTATTGATGCTGCGATGGCGGGCAAAATAGCGGGCGTGCAGATTCAGCAAAATTCCGGTAATCCTGCAGGGGGCGTATCGGTGCGCCTTCGCGGTACGAACACGTTTTCCGGAAGCGCCGACCCGCTCTACATCATTGATGGCGTAATTGTGAATAACGATTCCCGCGAACTGGTGGATTTGGGCGGTTATGCGCAAAATCGTCTCGTGGATATGAATCCCAACGATATTGAGCGTATCGAAGTGCTGAAAGGCGCATCGGCAGCCGCTATCTATGGTGCACGGGCAAATAATGGTGTGGTGCAAATCTTCACTAAGCGCGGTACGACGGGCGCTCCAACGATTACTTTCTCAACGCGCGTCAATACCGACGATTTACGTCAGAAAATAGCCGTGAATATGGAGCCGCTGCGCTTAATTAGCGGCGCAGTGGTTGATAAAAACCCTGATGGCTCTGCTATTCAGCGCTACGATATGCAAGACTTGATTTTCCGTCGCGCTTGGGGCGTTGATAATTATCTTTCGGCACAAGGCGGTTCGGGCGGAACGAAGTATTTCTTGTCGGTGAATCAAACAGGAAATCAAGGTATCGTGGGCGGTTCCAGCTTCAATCGTGCCGGCGCTCGCGCCCGCGTGGAACAGGTTTTGAGTGATAATCTCACCGCAACCGTCGGCTTGAATTATGTGAATTCCGGCAGCAAAGAAATTCCTAATGGTGGTTTGAACAATGCATACGGCTCATTGACGGGTTTTATTTTTGCGCAAAACTACATCAACCCGCGCCCTGTGGACGGTGTGTACCCC
>JANYDO010000542.1 GCA_025363605.1 Candidatus Kapaibacterium sp. | reverse complement strand
CCACAAGCTACACTTACCGAATCATTCTCTAGCAAACACGGCTCTCAACTTACTTGTTCAAGAGGTTGGACAAGTGCGACATTTTCACTCGTTCCCGGTCCAGCAGTGAGCATTACCCCCATTGATAATTCTAGTTCCTTATCGGGTTGGAGAGGATACGAAAAGCTACGCGCTTTCCCACGCTCCTTTGAAATCGGCAAATCCAATGCAGATGACCCGCGCACGTGGTTCTACCTCCAAGCCGTTGACCAATTCGGTAACCGCGTGGACAACGGACCCAACGCCTACAACGGTGGTGTAGCGACTATCCGCATTGCCACACCCGAAGAAGGCTTGCCACGCAACACCACATCCAGTTTCCAATTTTCCGCAAATGCTGACCCGTACGTTCGCGTAAACAGTCAGCGCTTTGCCGCCACAGGCACAAGCGCTGTTGCGGTTAATGGGCTGTACACCTTCAATAATTTCACGCCGCTTGGTCCCGCCAGTAGCAGTACGACGGACACCGTTGTACTGACGTTTGAAGACCCTGCACTTCAAGGGACGCAGGTTTCGCAATTTACATTCCCTTGGTTAGCGTCAATCTTCCGTCCCATACCGCCCATTACCACTGCTACCACAACCTTTGTCCGAACAACAAATGTGGCTCTGCGCAGCGAAACACCGGGCTTTTCACTCACTCCCAATCCCGCCTCCGACGCGCTCCACATCACCCTCGTACTGTCGGAAAGCGCTCCCATGCTCGTTCGCCTAGAAGATATGTTAGGGCGCACCGTGCTTCGGCACGAGGAGCAGTCTGCCGTACAAGGCGCGTTCGCTACAACGCTGGATGTGAGCCGTCTCGCGCAGGGCGCATACACGCTGCACGTGCAGAGCGGGCGTGGACGCTGGTCGCGGCGCGTGGTTATTCTGCGGTAGCAATTCTACAACAATCATTCTTCCACTGATTCACCATTTTTACCATTCATGCAACACATTTCTTCCGCAAGCGCCATGCAGCGCCTCGCTCTGGATGCCCGTCGAAACGGTAAACGTATTGGAGTTGTGCCGACGATGGGTTATCTCCACGACGGTCATGCGTCGCTTATCCGCGAAGCCCGCTCGCAGAGCGACCTTGTCATTACCACGATTTTCGTTAATCCGCTTCAGTTCGCACCGAATGAAGATTTCTCGCGATACCCGCGGGATTTGGAGCGCGATATGCGGCTTGCCGAAGAAGCAGGCTGCGACGTACTTTTCACACCCACGCCGGAGGAAATGTATCCGCCCGGATTTGATGCGACTATTTCCATCGGCGGCGTAACTGTGCCGTTTGAAGGTGTGTTCCGCCCGACGCATTACGACGGCGTAGCGACCGTGGTGGCAAAACTGCTCACACTCACACAACCCGACAAAGCATTTTTCGGACAGAAAGATTATCAGCAATGTATGGTCGTCAAAAAGTTGGTGCGCGATCTTTCGATGCCGCATGACATCATCGTTTGCCCTACGCAACGCGAAGCAGACGGCTTGGCAATGAGTTCGCGGAATGTCTATCTCTCGCCGGAGAACCGCACAAAAGCTACCGTTCTTTACAAAGCACTCCAAGCTGCACAGGCGCTTATTCGCACGGGAGAGCGCCGCCGTGCAAGAATAGAAGCACTCTTGAGCGAGACTATCATGGCAGAAAGCGGCTTCACGATTGATTACGCCGCCGCAGCCGACAGCACAACACTGGAACAGCCTTTGGAGACTTTCGCGCCGGAGCAAGGAATTGTACTGCTTCTGGCTGTACATTTGGGCGGAACACGACTTATTGATAACCTCGTTGTCTGAAAAAATCATGACTACTTCTGAACAACTTCACAGCTTTGCCGCAGAACTCGACGAACTGACGCAATACGTCCAAACCACATTCGGAGCGCTCTCCGAGCAGCATCTTAACTGGAAACCCGACGCTGACCGATGGAGTATTGCGCAGTGCTTCCACCACATTATCACGAGTAATACCACGTATTTCGGGACGTTTGAGTCCGTAAAGTCCGGCTCATACTCACCAACGCTCTGGCAGCGCGTTCCCTTTGTGCCGACGATTATTGGGCGCGAAATGGTCAAAGCCATTGGTCGTGTGCCGAATCAGGCAATAAAAACCTCCACAATTTTTGAGCCTTCCAAAAGCACGATTGCGCGGGAGATTATAGGCGGCTTTGCGCTTCATCAAAAGCGCGTAGCCGAGTATGTACGCTTCTTTGCCGGAAGCGATATTGCCACCGAGAGCATTATTATCCCCCTTTCTGTCTCGCCTATTCTTATTGCACCACTCTCCGACGTGCTGACGATGACAGTCAACCACACATTTCGCCACGTACTGCAAGCCGAAAAGGTGATGAATATGGTCAATTTTGGTATTTCGTAGTTTTCTACTTTCAGTTCTTAGTCACGCAGAATTCCGTACAGTACGCAATCCTGAAATTCGCCCCACTTACGGAAATGCCGTCTCATCACGCCTTCGCGCTGCATACCGATTTTCTCCAACACGCGCCCTGATTGCGGATTTCGCGCAAAATGTTTTGCATAAACGCGCTCCAGTGTCATGTCGTCAAGGGCATATCGCACAACAGCGCTAGCAGCCTCCGTTGCATAGCCATGCCCCCAAAAGCCCTTCCCAATCCAGTATCCAAGCTCTGTGTTGCTATGTTCACGGTCAATGTCGTGCAAGCCGATAGCCCCAACAAGTGTTGTATAATCAAGTGTTATTGCCCACACGTGGCGCGTTCCTGCTTCGTGTAATGCAGGTAATGTTTCCAGCCATTCCATAGCCATTTCGGGCAAATATGGATGTGGCAGTGAAGCAAGGTTTTGTGCTAGCTCATGGTCGTTCGCAAGAGGGTAGATTTTTGCTGCGTCGTCCGTCGCGAAGGCACGAAGCACAAGGCGGGGCGTTCGGAGAACGAGGAGGGGATAGATTGATGTTGATTCCATACTGCAAAGTTACTTGAAAGATATGCAGAAAAAAAATCTGGCACAGCGTCGCAAAGATTCTTATTTTACGCGCTTTGGCATGGAACAATTTTCTTATCCACCGTAATCGCAATCCCATTATGAAGCGCATTGTTTCGACCTTTCTCGCCTACACCGTCCTTTTCGCCGTTCTTTTTGTCGGCGTTCAGAGTCTTTCGGCTCAAGAAACATTTCCCGCAAGCACCGGTGAAGTCGCAAATAAAAAGCCGGAGTGTTACGCTCTGACGAATGTTCGTATCGTGGTTAGTCCCACAAGTACCATAGAATCGGGAACAATCGTTATACGCGAAGGAATAATCGAATCGGTCGGAGCAAAAATTACCATTCCGCCGGATGCGGTTGTGTATGACCTCAAAGGAAAAGTAGTCTATCCGTCGTTTATCGAAATGGACAGCGATTATGGTATGCCTGTTGCGCCGCCCGCACTTGTGCCCACGGGTCGCCGTGTAGCCGGCGCGTCAGCACCGCAATACGATTCCCAAACACAAGGCGCGTATTCTTGGAATGAATCGCTCAAGCCTGAAAAGCAGGCAAGCGCAGTGTTTATCGCCAATCCTAAAGCTGCCGATGAATTGCGCCGTTTAGGTTTTGGTGCAACGCTTTCGTTTCAGCATGACGGTATTGCACGTGGCGCTGCGGCGTTTGTTTCCTTGGGCGATGGCAAAGAAAATACTTTAATTTTCAAAGACCGCGCAGCTGCAGAACTCTCGCTCAATCGCGGCACTTCGCGCCAAGAATACCCGGGTTCGCTCATGGGCGTACTTGCACTCTTGCGCCAAACCTACCTCGACGGCGCGTGGTACAAACAAGCTCGCGCTCAAGAACCGCTCAAAACCGAGACCAATCTTTCGCTTGAAGCATGGAACGCCCTTCAAACCTTACCGCAAATTATGGATGTTTCCGGCAACCGCCTGAATGCTTTCCGCGCCGACCGCGTTGGCGACGAAGCTGGCGTACAGTACATCTTGCGCACCTACGGCGATGAATATGCGTACATTGAGGACGTAAAAAAAACGCAAGCCCCGATTATTACCTCGCTGAATTTTCCGCTTGCCTATAATCTCGACGATCCGCTTGATGCCTTGAACGTAACGCTCATGGAACTCAAAAACTGGGAACTTGCGCCGACCAATCCCGCAGCGCTCGAAAAAGCAGGCGTTCCCTTCGCACTCACCTCCGCCGGACTTCGTGCAAAGGCTGATTTCATGCCAAATCTTCGCACAGCTATCAAATATGGTCTTTCCAAGCAGCAAGCACTTGCTTCGCTGACCACAATTCCCGCGCAATTGCTCAAAATGTCGGATAAAATTGGAACTATCGAAAAAGGAAAAGTGGCGAATTTACTGGTCGCCTCCGGTGATATTTTTGAAGCGGAAACGACTATTTTCCATAATTGGGTGCAAGGCAAACTCTACGAATTGGCGAATCCTGCTAACGGCGACCTGCGCGGCACATACACGCTTTCGCTCACGGGCGTTGGCGATTACACACTGACTGTGAAAGGTACCGTCAGTGCGCCACAAACCGAACTCGTGCAGGCGAACGACACCGTAAAAATTCCGCTTACGCTCGACCGTACCGGCGGCGGCAATCTTCTGACGCTCCGCTTTGCGAAGAAGTCCGGCGTGAAAGGCGAAATGGCACTCACAGGCTGGATAGATAGCAAAACCAATGGCGACACATGGTCTGGCAAAGGTCAAGACGAAACCGGAATATGGCTGGCATGGTCGGCAAAGCGTACAAAAGCATTTGAAGCCCCCGCACCAAAGCCGGACACGACTAATCCTCTTGCGAAATTGGGCAAACGTTCCTTCCCGCCTGTGGAATACGGTTTCACCGCGCTTCCCAAGCAAGAAACGGTACTGATCAAAAATGCAACACTCTGGACAGCCGAAAAAGACGGCATTCTGAAGAACACCGACATCGTTCTCAAAGGTGGTAAAATCGCCGCTATCGGGAAAAATCTTACCGAAGCCGGTGCAACCGTGATTGACGGAACAGGTAAACACGTTTCGCCCGGTATCATAGACGAACACTCACACATCGCGCTGCAAGCTATTAACGAAAGCGGACAAACCATTACCTGCGAAGTCCGCGAGGGCGATGTTATCAATCCTGAGGACATCAACATTTATCGTCAACTCGCCGGTGGCGTAACGACATCACACCTTCTGCACGGTTCGGCAAATTCGATTGGCGGACAAACTCAACTTATCAAACTCCGTTGGGGTTTGTCTGGGGAGCAACTCAAGTTTGAGGGCGCTCCGGGCTTTGTGAAGTTTGCGCTTGGCGAGAATGTGAAACAAGCAAATTGGGGTGATTCTTATACGGTGCGTTTCCCGCAAACCCGCATGGGCGTTGAGCAAGTGATGACCGATGCCTTCACTCGCGCCCGCGAATACGAAGCCGAGTGGAAAAACTTTTCAGCAGCAAAAAACCCGGGCGTGGCACCGCGCCGCGATTTGGAATTGGACGCATTGGTCGAAATTATCAATAGCAAACGATTTATCACGTGCCATTCGTATGTACAGTCCGAAATCACGATGCTCATGCGTGTTACCGAGCAGTTTGGCTTCCGCGTCAACACTTTCACGCACATTTTGGAAGGCTATAAAGTTGCCGATAAAATGAAGGCGCACGGTGCAAATGCTTCATCCTTTGCCGATTGGTGGGCATACAAAATGGAAGTTGCCGATGC
>JANYDO010000540.1 GCA_025363605.1 Candidatus Kapaibacterium sp. | reverse complement strand
AAAATACACATTCTACTACTGACCACCAAAAGAACTTCGTCGCGCTATATCGCGCCGCGCCCTGCGCTCAAAGCAGCGCAGACCGTGACCGCTCAGGCTGCGACGAAATGCCTTATATCCCCATGCCTGAAGGCAGGGGCTCTACGGCATACCTGGAAATGAGAACTGTCTCCTGAGCGATTTTGCCGCGAACCGCGATTTTTTCATCTTTCATTCACATATCATCTATGAAAAAACTTAAACTCCCCAATACCTTTGTGCTGATTTTCTCACTGCTCGTGATGATTGCAGCACTGACGTGGTTTGTGCCGGGCGGCGAATACACAACATCGGTTGTGAACGGGCGTACGGTCATCGTGCCGGGTTCGTTTCATTACATCAAAAGCAACCCGCAGGGCTTCGGAGCGCTCGTCACTGCGCCCATCAAGGGCTTTGTGGAAGCAGCGTTGATTATCGGTTTTGTACTTATTGTGGGAGGATCGTTTTCGGTGCTGCAAAAAACAGAAGCCATTGACGCGCTCATCAAATCTATCGCCAAAGCACACGCTCGCTCGTCGTTTGTGCGCGTGATGCTGATTCCGCTTTTTATGTTGCTCTTTTCCATAGGCGGCGCGACCTTTGGCATGAACGAAGAAGCGATACCGTTTGTGCTTATCTTCGTACCGCTCGCGCTTGCGCTTGGCTATGACTCGCTTGTGGGCGTGGCGATACCGTTTATTGGGGTGCAGATTGGTTTCGCAGGAGCATTTCTGAATCCGTTCAATGTTGCCATCGCGCAAGGAATAGCAGGCTTACCGCCGTATTCGGGCATAGAATATCGTCTTATTGTGTGGACTATTGCGAACATTCCCGCTATTGCTTTTGTGATGTGGTACGCAAAGCGCATCAAAGCTCGCCCTGAACTCAGCCCGATTTATGCTGAAGATGCAGAGCGCCGAAAAAATCTTGACTTTGGTGATTTTGAAAATTTTACCGCCATGACCACAACGCATAAAATTGTGCTTTGGATGTTTATGTCAACGCTTGGTGTGATGATTTTCGGCGTGATTCAGTACCAATGGTACATTGAGGAAATTGCGGCGCTGTTCCTCGTCATGGGAATTTTAGTTGGCATTGTGGGGCGCTTAAATGCTGACACATTTGTAGCGGCATTTCTGCACGGCGCAAAGGATTTGGTCTCGACGGGGCTAATCATCGCACTGGCGCGGGCAACAATGGTCGTTGCAAAAGATGCGCACATCATTGACACAATGCTCTTTACGCTCTCGCCGTTTGTGGAGTCAGCAAGCCCGATATTTGCTGCACAGAAGATGTTTGTCATTCAGTCGGTCATTAACTTTTTCATTCATTCGGGAACGGGTCAGGCAGCGCTCACCATGCCGATTATGGCTCCACTTGCCGACCTTGTTGGTATTACGCGCCAGACCGCGATTCTTGCCTTCCAATTCGGTGAATTTACGAACATCATCATTCCCACCTCCGCCATCACGATTGGTGTACTGGCGCTTGCCGACATCCCGTGGGAAAAATGGGCAAAATGGGTACTACCGCTCCAGTTTGTGCTGATGCTGCTTGCGCTCCTTTTGCTCATACCGCCGTGTTTGTTTCACTGGCAGTAAAGGCGCATATTTGCTGAATTTCACTCAGATTTATCCACGACAATCACAAGCAATGACAAAATTATTTCGCAGGAAGTTTCGTGAAGTTTCGTCATATTCGCGCATAACTCCTTTTGTTTTCATTTTTGCCAGCGCATCATGTCTTCCTTTCGCTTTTCTTCTGAACAAGCCTCCTACTTTTACCACGAAACTCACGAAATCCTTTTTGACGAACATATAGCGCACAACTCGCAAATACTCTTCTTGCGCAGTATTCTGGGCGAAATTCTCCAAGCCGTCACTGCCGAAGAACCACAACTTTTTACGGATATTTACTCACGCCTCCTCTTTGTTGCTGATAAATACACGCTTCCGGCGTATATCGTCCGCGAACTTCATGCTTTTCGCCGCATAGCTACTCGTGCCGGACGAAAAAACGCAAAAACGACCGTAGAAGCTGTTCACAGTGCCGCCCGTGCTCTGGCGTTAGTGATTTTTTTCTTCTCGGAAGCGCGTGCGTCCGAACCGCTCCGCACGGCGCTTCTAGCGGCAAAGCCTTTTACGAAAGAAGCTGCTACAACGAAAGAACTCGTGCCACTTTTGCGCCTGACGGTGCAAGGATTCGGCATAGTCGAAAGCAAGCAAGGACGGGCATTTGTGGACATAGAAGGGTTGTCGCATGACGGCGAAACAATGCTGGTGCGCCTCTGGGAACCGTGGCACGATATCGAGCAACTTGGCTGGGACTTCTGTACGCTCCACATAGCGCACGTGCGCTTTGTCGGGATGCAAACGCTACCTGTGCCGGAAGGCGAGAAGAACGCAAACGCCGAAGCAAGCGAAATGAGCCTCTACGAGACCACCGCACAATCTATCGTCATTTTGGAGCCGGACTATTTGCTGGACGTGACCGACCTTGCCGAATGTGTACAGGGAAAATTGCCCTTCGGCGGCAACCCGCGTCTTTCCTTGCTCCGTAAGTTTATGCCGACCGAAGCAAAAATGTCGCTTGTGGGCGGAAACATTGCTAACTTCTGCTTTGACGCACTTCTCACGAATCCTGACGTAGATTTTGAGACCGTTTTCCAAGAAGCTATTCTCCAAAAGCCGCTTCAAATCCTCGTCTTGCAACATGAAAACGTTGAATCCTTGAACCTTCTGAGGATGCACGCCTCTACGGTTTTTACCAATATCCGCACGATGCTGAGTACGCTGGCTTGGGACAAAGCCAGTATTGAAGCGAGTTTCATGTCGCCAATGTATGGCTTGCAGGGGCGATTAGACCTCATGGTGGAATATGCCGACGACCCGCATCGTAAGACGATTGTGGAACTCAAAAGTGGCACTGCGCCTGCCAATGCAACGTGGGAGAATCATGCGGCACAGGTAACGGGCTACAACCTGCTGCTGGACTCATGTTTCCGTGAGCGCTCCGGCGATTCGTGTATTTTTTACGCTCGTGACATTGTGCGACCTCTTCGGAATATCCCCAATGACCGCCACGCAAAGCAGCTCCTTCTGGCGCTCAGGAACCGCATCATTGCGCAAGAACACTCACTCTCGCTTCGGCATCCGCGCCTTTTGCAAGAACTGCACCCCGACCATTTTGGAAATATGCCGCGCTTTGTGGAGACAGATTTGCAACGTTTTGCCTTTGTCTTTGCAGCAGCCACATCGCTGGAACGCAAGTATTTTCGGTCTTTTGCAGCATTTATTAGCCGCGAAAATTGGTCAGCGCGTATTGGAGGCGGCGAGCGCGGTGAAGGCTTTTCGGGATTATGGCGAAAAAGTATTGCGGAAAAAACTGATAAATACAGCGTTTTGGCACACTTGGAGTTGGACACCGAGCAAAGTGATTTTGCAAAACTTCATCTTCATTTTCGCCGAACTTCAGAGACCTCACCACTTGCCAATTTTCGTGTTGGCGATATTGTGATGCTCTACCCGCTCTTTGAGAATGATGCCGATGAACGCTCGTTTCTGCGTGGTACAATGCTGAAAGGCTATATTAAGCGCATCACACGGGAAAGCGTCGTTGTGAGCCTGCGCAACAAGCAAATCGTGAGCGATGGCAGAGCTGAGAATCTTTTCCGAAGCGAGGCACAATGGGCGATTGAACCCGATTTCATGGGAACGGAATTTAAGTCGCAATATGAATCGCTCTACGAGTTTCTGAAAGCATCGGAAAGTAAACGAAATTTGCTATTGGGATTGCAAAAGCCGGAATTTGATGCGGAAATACGACATCGTGTACAAACGACACAATACAATGACCTCACCGAAGAACAGCACTCGCGCCTCGCCGAGGCAATGAGCGCGAACGATTATTTCCTGCTGCAAGGTCCACCCGGCACTGGTAAAACCTCACGTATGCTGAAGTCTATGGCACTGCATCTGCACGACCACACAAGCGAGAACGTTCTTTTTCTGGCATTCACGAACCGTGCTGTGGATGAAATCTGCGAAGCACTCAAGACTGCTAATCTTGATTTTATGAGGCTTGGTGCAAAGGAATCTACGACGCATACTGACCGTGTACTTTATACACTTATCGAAGGCAAGACGATTGAGGAAATACAAGAGCTGCTGACAAGTAAACGTATTGTCGTTTCAACGATTTCTTCGCTGCTAAAAAATCAAGAAATTCTTGCTATCAAACGCTTTGATACGCTTATTTTGGATGAGGCTTCCCAAGTCGTAGAGCCACAGATTATCGGTCTTCTGGCGCGTTTTCGGCGCTTTATTTTAATTGGCGACGAAAAGCAACTCCCGGCAGTCGTCGTGCAACCGGAGCGCGGCGCATTTGTGAAGGACGAAGAAATGAACAGCGTGGGTATTTTCGATTTGCGCACTTCTGTTTTTGAACGACTCATCACATGCTGCAAGACGCAAGGCTGGACGGAAGGTTTTGGCATCATTACCCGACAAGGGCGTATGCACAGCGACGTTGCGGCTTTTCCCAATAACACGTTCTACGGCGGCGCATTGGCACATCTCAGCGAACGCCAAACGGAGCCGCTTTCGGAAAGTGCAGATTCAAAAGGTATGCGAGAACGTTTCCCCGAACTACATAGCGTACAAAATACACTTTCTCAAAAACGCCTTGTTTTTTGGGCATCTACTCAGGAAGAACAAACCAAAGTCCACGAGCAAGAAGCAAGGCGGGCGGCTCTTCTGGCAACGTATTTTCGTGAGCAGCTCGGTGAGAAATTTCATTCGGGAAGCATCGGTATTATTACGCCGTTTCGGGCGCAGATTGCAGCCATTCATCGTCACTTGCCCGTCGAACTGCACGGCAGCATTACGATTGACACCGTAGAGCGTTATCAAGGGAGCGAGCGCGACATTATCATTTTATCGTTTGCTGTCAGCTTCCCGTCGCAAGTGCGCTCGATTCAGTCGCTATCAATGGACGGAAGCATTGACCGCAAGCTCAACGTAGCGCTCACCCGTGCTCGGGAGCGAATGATTGCGCTTGGGTGCGTCGAGGCATTATCGCATAGCCCAATTTTGAACCGATTTATCGGCTACGCGCGGGATAATGGCGGATTTTTGACTGAGCAAGGGTGAAAAAGACTTTTATCCGACTATATTTCACGGTAGAGCAAGGCTTGACAGACACCGTAATTTTGCTATATTGCGCTGCTATTCCGCACAATTCGCACAATCACGCATTACTGCGCAAATGAACGTACATTGTTTTTGCCATATCGCCCACTGTGTCTGCCTTCTTACGCTACAGTCTGTGCTGTTGTGCTTCGGTGCTGTTTCAATTTTCGCGCAAGCCCCATACGCTATTGACAAATTTCATCTTACCTCTCAATACTCTATTGAAGTGTGGAATGCTACGAACGGAATGCCGAATAATTCTGTTCAGGATATTGCTCAAACTCCCGATGGTTACTTGTGGTTTGGTACGTTTAACGGTTTTGTGCGGTTCGATGGCATTCGATTTCGCCATTTCACGACTTCCAATACGCCACAGATGAAGTCAAAAACTGTCGAATCGATGACGGTGGACGCGAAAGGATGTTTGTGGCTAACATTGCAAAGTGGGGGTATCGTCAAAATAAATGAGCAGACGCTTTCGTTTTACGGCATAGATCAAGGGCTAAAGATGTCGGTCATCTGGAATATTTGTTCCGATAATCGTGATAATTCCATTCTTATCGCTGCCGATAATGGTATTCATCGGCTGCGCGAAACTGGGAGTGAGAATGGTGGCAAGAGCGGAGCGGTCCTCACGTATGATTCCCTTCTCAATCAGGGAATTACGGAGCCGCCTGAAGTAATTATGCTCGACAAAGCCCATAATTGCTGGCTGGGAACTATTACCGAAGGTGTTTTTTATCGCACTCCGCAAGGCTTACAACACATCACAACCGCCGACGGTCTGCCTGAAAATAATATCAAATCCCTCTATGAAGACCCCAGCGACGGCACGATATGGATTGGTACGGCAAAGGGCTTGTGTGCATGGCGGAATGGGCGGTTGTTCACAGCAGAAGAGCTTGGTTTGCCCAATATTGACTCGCCCATTTGGACATTTCTCCGCGACCACGACGGCTATTTGTGGTTTGGCTCCAATCAAGGCTTATACCGTTGGGAGAATCGCCCTGTACAGAGAGAACAAAACACTTTGCAGCAACTGACGACTTCTGACGGGCTGTCCGATAATTCCGTTCGCTACCTTATGCAGGATGTCGAGAATAATATTTGGGCAGGCACATATTTCGGAGGTGTAAACAAGCTGAAGCGTTCGCGCGTAACCGTTGTCGGCAAGCCGGAAGGATTGGTGAACGATATTGTGTATTCTGTTCGCACTGCACGTGATAGTAGTTTGCTTGTTGGCACCGTTGGCGGTTTTCACCGTTTTCACTCCGGCAATCTTCGCACTCTCACCCCCGAAAACGGCTTGATTGCTGACGTTGTACGGTGTGCATTGGAAGACCATCAGGGGGCGGTCTGGATAGCAACTATGCGTGGTTTGCAGAAGATTGAGCCAAATGGAAAAATGCAGGTGTTCAATGCAAAAAATGGACTGGTGGACAATCAAATTCGCACTCTGCTTGAGGCAAAGGATAGTACGCTCTGGATTGGCACCACGCGCGGGCTGAACGGCTATCGTAATGGAAAATTTTCTACCTACACGACCAAAGATGGTTTGTCATTTCGCGGTTTGGTGAGCCTCTACGAAGATAGTCGTGGTGCGCTTTGGATAGGTACGGGTGGGGGTGGGGTAAATGTGCTTGAGCATGGCGCGATAACCAAAAAATATCACCGCGCACAGGGGCTTACTACCGATGTCGTTTTTGCATTTTACGAAGACCCGCTCTCGGATGATATGTGGATAGGGGGCAATGGCTGCTTGGCACGGCTCAGAAACGGTGTTATTTCGACTATCACCGCCAAGAATGGTTTGCCCGATGATGATGTGTTTTCCATTGTCGAAGACAAGCACGGACGCTTGTGGATGGGGTGCAATATCGGGATTATCTCTGTAAGCAAAGTACAACTAAACGAATGTGCCGACGGCAAGCGCCAATCGCTTGACTACACGCTCTACGACCGCACAAACGGTATGCGCACGAGTAATCCCACCGTGCCGGGCACGGGATGTCTTCTGCCGGACGGACGGCTTGCCTTCCCGACTATTAAGGGTGTTGTTATCATTGACCCGAACAATATGCCTAA
>JANYDO010000535.1 GCA_025363605.1 Candidatus Kapaibacterium sp. | reverse complement strand
CCGCACCCAGATTCATACCGTCGCGGATACTATCACTGTCGCTCCTCGAAGTCAGAAATAGAAAGGGAATACGTGCTGTCGGTTCATGTTTATGAAGCGCTTGGATTACCTCATACCCATTCATTTTCGGCATGATAATGTCGCACAATCCTTCATCATGCCCAAGCGTTTGCGCCCTTTGCTCACGGAGATAGCCGCGAAACAGCTTGAGGAACAGCCGACACTTTTGGGCGAGGCGATAGATGCGCACCGAGGCGACACGACGCAGGTGGATGATATGTTGGTGCTAGGCGTAAGGGTGTGAGAGGAAGCCGGCAGTCGCCTCAGCAAGCACAATACTCGCCACCACAAACTCACCTTCCTGTTGCAATTTCAACGAAGCCTTTTCGCCAAAGATGTGGTGCAGTCGCTCATGTACGTTGGTTAGTCCAAGCCCGCCTGTTGGCACATCATGTTTTGACACTTCACGGTGCTGCTTTTCGTCGCTTAATGAAATGCCCAAAACACCGGAATTTTTGATGTGAATCGTCAGTATTGATGTCGCTGCGGTATTATGCGTAACGCAAGCACTAATGCTGATTCTCAGAGGCAGAGGGCTTGTTTGCATTCCATATTTCAACGCATTTTCGGCAAGTGGCTGCAAAAGAAAGCCGGGGATGCGAAACGTCTCTGTTTCCGGTGCAATATCATAGTCCACGTGCAATTTTTCCTCAAATCGGATACGCTCAATGTCGAAATAATTCCGCAGCATGGCAATTTCTTCACCCAGTGTAACCATGCCAAAGTCCTCTCCATTGCTTGCTGGTGCAGGCGCAATATCGTGTTCGGGATAGACAGCATAGCGCAAGTATTCCGCCAGTTTTCCAATCATTGTTTGCGCACGCACGGTATCTTCGTCCACCAACGCCCGAAGCGAACTGAGGGTATTGAAAAGAAAATGTGGATTGATTTGGTACCGCAAAGCAGCAAGTTCGGCTTGCTGGGCAAGCGACTGTGCCTGAATCGTCCGCAAACGCTCGTGTTCGTTTTCCTGCTCCGCTCGAAGGCGCTGCTCCTGCTCGCGCACATAATCGTTTTGCAGTTGATTGAGCCGCGCCGCCAGCGCGAAGGAGAAAAAAACCATTTCGATTGCACCCGCCGCCGAAGTTACCGTCTGATTCAGTCCCATCGGAATCGCCGCCACATCAATCCACCCATGAAGAAATTGCGCCCCGATTGCCATTACCAGAAAAAGCACATATCCCGTTACGTAAATCCGAATCGGCATTTGTTTCAACCGCCAGCACACAACGGCAATCACCAGCCACGCAATAAGTGTTATCGGATACCACAAAGGCATAATGACCGACCAAACATATTCTTCCAATCCAAGCAAAGGGGCAACTAAGCAAACGATAGCGAGAAAGATACTTGCCAGCAAAATTTTATCCGACCTCGGTGTGAGCGTAGCTGTAGAAAGAAAGGAACGCATGAACACAATTCTCATCAACGATAGAACAGCCGTACTGCTACTGCGAGCGAGATAGCCGATGCGAGCAGTATCAGGGAAAAAATATTCAAATGCCGGAAAGGTAACGGCAAGCATAGTGAAGAAAAAACCACTCACATACAGCACATAGTAAAAATAGCGAATATCACGGGAATATGCCCACAAAACCGAATTGTAGAGCATAGCAAAGACCATCATTCCCAACAAAAAAAGCATAATCATTTGTTGCTGAGTAACCTGAGCCGTGAATTCTTCTTTGGGCAAAATCCGCATTTTAAGAAATTCCCCATCGGCAGCAACCACGCGCAGATAGAAGGTTTGAGCGCTATCCCCCGCCAATTCCAACGGGAAGGCAATAACTTTTGTAGATATTGCCCGCGACGAAAAGAGCATTTTTTCCCCCGAAAATGACGTAGCAAAGCCGCCGTGCGGCTCCGGCGTACAGAGCATTGCCGAATCAATCAAAATATCGCCCACATACAGCACCCAATTCTGCTTCTCGTATTCACTTCCCTTTCCCCGTGCAGCCGTGCAGCGCAGCCAGTATGCCGCACGAGAAGCCGCAAACGTAAAATTTGACGATGGATGACGAATGAACTTTTCTTGCAGTGCTGCTGCCTCCACATCACGCAAACTCATGCTACGTGTAGAATCTTTCAGATATTCAAGGGAAAGGATGCGCGGCGGGAATGACGAAATAGTCGTGGGCGGTGCTTGCTCTCTATCGTCCGCAAGCAAAGTGCTGTGCGCAAGGCAAAGCGTAGCACAAAAGCAGAGTGCAGCACAGAGACACACAAGCAACATTGCTGCTGTCGGAATCCGAAAGAGAGCGTATTTCATGCAGAGGTGAGAATAATAGCAGTGCCTTTATATGATTATGGGAAAACGCTTTCGCCACGCAGCAGCGTAGCGGCGGCTCATCGTGAGGGGTTCGGCAATATCACGGAGATACACGCTTTTACTTCCACTGAGATCATTGGTCATGCGCAAAAGATGACGTGTATTGATAATGTTCGACCGATGAATCCGAAAAAATTCCTCCGGCAGACGCTCTTCCCATTCCTGTAATGTTTGTGCGGTAATGTACAATCGTCCTTTTATGCCCATAATTTCGGTGTATTCTTCCGCCGAGCGGATATAGCGCACCGAATCAAGCGGAATGAGCTTTCCGTGCCGCCCGGCTTTGACAAAAATCTGGTCTTGATACGTCAGACGCACAAGCGCTGGCGGTGCGGCGGGCGAAGGAAGTGTCGTGAGAGGTGGCGCAAGCGTGCGTCTGAGACGCTCCACAGTGCGAGAGAGACGCTCCGGCAGTACGGGTTTCACCAAAAAATCCAGAGAATTTACCTCGAAAGCCCGCACGGCATAGCGGTCGAAGGCGGTAACAAAGATGACATGGAAAGAGTCAACATCAATACGCTCTAACAGCTCAAAACCGGAGGCGCGAGGCATTTGAACATCCAAAAACAGCACTTGGGGGCGAGTCGCTTCAATGCACTCTATCGCTGCTTCTACGCCGTCTGCCTCGCCGACAATGGCAATATCAGTGTGCGCTTCGAGCAGCCGCCGCATATCTTGCCGCACAAGGCGCTCGTCGTCAATAATGAGAGTACGAATGAGCATTTTCTCTC
>JANYDO010000064.1 GCA_025363605.1 Candidatus Kapaibacterium sp. | reverse complement strand
GCCCCAGCACAGACCGTTGTCAATTTCCAAGTACGAATTAGCGACCACGCCGACTTTGCTTGCGGCATAGTGAATCATCTCAAATGTGGTGCGGCGTAGGAATTCACCATGTTTGTCTTGCAATGCAAAAGCAGTTCTGATGCGGTCTGCAAGTGGCTTTTCTTTCACTTTTTCGAGCTCGGCAATTTTTACTTTGCCGCGGTCTTCGTATTCGAGCGTGTCGAAGTTCAGTGCGAGGATTTTGCGTTTGCCTTTTTCGTCACGAGTAGCTTTGTAGAAGCCTGATTTGGTCTTGTCGCCAAGCAGTTTTGCTTCCATCATTTTGGGTACAATAGCCGGAATATCAAAATCTTCGCCCGTCGAATCTTTCAAGCCTTTGGTAACGTGATAAATGATGTCAATGCCGCTCAAATCCGCCGTGCGGAAGGTAGCGCTTGAAGCGTGACCCAGAATCGGACCCGTCAGCACGTCCACCACATCTTGCGTTAAGCCCATTTCGAGCATGATGTTGATTGTTTTGACCATCGAGAACACGCCCACGCGGTTCGCCACAAAGCCCGGCACGTCGTTGGCAATGACAATACCTTTGCCAAGTACGTGGTCGCCGAAATTCTTGAGTTCTTCGATGACTTCGGGTGCGGTTTCTTTGGTGGGAATAAGTTCCAAAAGGTGCAAATAGCGGGGCGGTGTGAAGAAGTGAGCGCCGATAAAGCGCTTGCGGAAGGCTTCGGAACGCCCTTCTATTTGGAGGTGCATCGGGATTCCGCTCGAATTGCTGCTGATAATTGCCGTCGGGGAGACGTGTTTTTCAACCTTTTCCCACAACTGTCGTTTAATCGTCAGGTCTTCCAAGACCGCTTCGACAATCCAGTCCGCTTCAGCAAGTTTGGCAATGTCGTCTTCAGTATTGCCGACGGTGATAAGCCGTACGCGGTCTTTACTCATAAACGACGCGGGCTTGGCTTTGGTAGCGCGGTCAAGACCGGCTTTGCCGATAGCATTGCGGTCGTTACCCTCTTTGGCGGGAATATCAAGCATCAGCACCGGAATACCGGCATTAGCGATATGTGCAGCAATAGCTGCGCCCATAGTACCTGAGCCGATAACGGCAGCGCGGCGGATTTTGTGGGACATTGAAAACCTCGTTGTCTGGATGAAGTGAAATAAAGCTATGGAGTTAAAGTCTCTATTCTGAATTTTTCGGTATCAACTGTTTGTATGTCAACTATTTGACCGTCAAAATAGTAAACAGAACTTGTGTTTGATGGTTGTGATAGCGCGGCAAGCGTTTCATGTCGGAGTATGAAACGCTTGTCTGCAAAAAATAGCTTTTACCTGCTTATGCAGGCTTTCCTGTGCAGGCTTTATGCTTGCTGCCCAAGCTGTTCTTGTACAATTTTGAGCAGGTCAGCGGGCCAAATCGGTTTTGTTAAATACGCATTTGCACCCAGCGCTTTGCCCTTAGCAACGTCTTCTTCCGATGCTTTTGCAGTGAGAAAAATCACGGGAATATTTGATGTTGCGCTGTTCTTGCGTAGTTCTTGGATGAAGCCGTAACCATCCAGAACGGGCATTGCAATATCGCAAATAATCACATCCGGCATACTTTGGGTTGCCATCTGCAAGCCGATGGAGCCGTTTTCTGCATAAAACGCCTCAAAGCCTGAGATGCGCAGCATCATACCGACGCTGCGGCGAATAGATTCGTCGTCTTCAATAACAAGGATTTTTTTCATAGCGCTGTGAAATGAAACATGATGAGGAAACACGTAAAATTAACAGTCATTGGGTATATGTGCAAACGAATACTGCACACTTTTCCGAGAAATGAGATTTATTTACGATTATTTGGGATTTTTGAGTGATTCATTGGCAAATTCCGCCTTATTCTCGTTTTAGAATGAGTCCGCCATAAGCGGTTCTCCTTGTTCAAACGGCGAAGCTAGCGGCAGCGTGACGGTGAAGGTTGTTCCTTTACCGAGATCACTTTGTACGGAAATAGATCCGTTCAAATACTCTACCATTTTTTGGACAATTGCCAAGCCCATGCCCGTACCGCCGATATTGCCGATATTTGTTCCCCTGTGAAACGGCTCAAATATGCGTGGTAAGTCATCAAGCGGAATCCCAATGCCGCTATCTTGGATGTGGAATACGATTTTTTCATCATCCAGATTGACGTTGAAATAGACAGGGGAGCCGTCGGGCGAGAATTTATCGGCATTAGAAAGCAGATGGTCAAGGATTTGGCGCATCATTCCTTCGTCCACGACGTAATCTTGCTCACGCACCGGTGGCGCGTAGAGAAGCGTGTGCTTTTGCCCGTAACGTTCCTGAACATTAGCGGCAAAATTTGCGCACCATGAGCGAATTTTCATTGACGAGCGTTTGGGGCGAATCTCGCCCGCTGCTGCTCTGCCGAACATGAGCAAATTGTCCAGTAATCCTGTCATATGGTGAACGCCATTGCTAATCCGGGCAAGGCTTTCTAGGCGCTCTTCCTCATTGATAACGTGCGAGAAATCTCGTAAAATGCCGACCGAAAGCAGAATAGACGTAAGCGGAGTACGAAATTCATGTGAAGCAATCGTAACAAAGCGCGTTTTAAGCTCAATAAGTTCTTTTTCCTTCAGAAGCGCTTTGTTCATTTCCTCTTCGGCGCGTCGGCGTTCGTCAATATCAAGCAGAACACCTTGATAGCCAATAACAATGCCGTCTGCATCGCGCACTGCCATAAGACTGTCTTCTACCCAGCACGTGCGACCTTTGCGCGTAATGAGGCGATATTCCCGTCGAAGATGGTCTGCCTTCGTTTTAGAGAGATGTCGAAAACTGTCGAACACCTTATCGCGGTCGTCTTGATGAACATGATGCAAAAACGAAATAGCACCGGAGGTGAAATCTTGCGCTGTAAAGCCGAATTGATTGATATTTTCACTCACAAACTCCAACGGAAAATTTGGTTTGAGCGAGAATTGGTAAATCACAGCAGGGCTTTTGTCAATAATCACTTTTGCCCGACGGAGCATATCTTCTGCTTGTTTGCGGCGTGTGATGTCCAGCACAAAAACAATGAGTTTCTTACCGTCGTCCTCGCCATTGGCGCTGTCATTGGTGCTATGAACGGAATCTGTGAGAACGGTAATGGGCTGACCGGCTTTGGTAAGCAATGTGCGTTCGCCCCGCATCTCTGCTTGCCCATTGAATATCCGGCGGTACAAGGACTCCACTTGTGGCAGTTCGTCCACGCCAAATAACATGGAGAACGGTTTACCCTGTAATTCTTTTGCTTCATAACCGAACAGAGCGCAGTAGGCAGGATTTACATATTCAAAAAGGCTCTGCTGATTGGTAATACAAATTCCGACGGGCGATTTCTCAATAACATTCCGAAAACGCTCTTCGCTCCGGCGCAGACTTGATTCTACCGAGCGACGGTCTTCCATCTCTTGCTCAAGTTGCTTGATAAAATCGTGCATCACGTCCGTCCGCTTGCGGAGCTGGTGCTCCACTCCGTCGCGCTGACCGATTTCTGCTTGCAGTTGCATCACAAGCTCCTGCAAAAGCTCAGTGCGCTGGTGCAAAAGATATTCAAACTCTTGTGTGGAGCGGTGAAGGCGCGATTCTACATCAATGCGGTGATTGACTTCCTCGGCAAGTCGCTGCTCCAATATGGCAATTCTCTCCTGAGCGCTTCCAAGAGAATTCTCAAGAAAAGCGCTTGGCTGCGACGATATGTCCGTCTGCATTTGCTCCGTCATAGTGGACAACGATGCTTTTTTTGCCATAGCCTGTAACCTTCGGAAGCCTTGTCTAACCAGTATATTGCTTCAATGGTGCTTGATTGGAGAAGTGTTTTTGCCGTTGTTGTAGCAAACCTGAATCTAGCATTTAATTTGCGATTAAACAAACGATGATTTTGTAATGAAAAGGAAAAAAGACCATATCCTTTTCACGCTTTGTGTTTGGATGATTTCGTTATTGCACAGCAACACTCACCATGAAAACACTGAAAATGAATAAAAATTAACCGTTTATACATTGGTCACGCACAAAATTTGGCATAATTTGTGGATAATTAAATGCGATTTGTTTTATAGCTACATACTTGCACCACCTTTTGTTACGCACATTCTCACGATGACTACCGCAGAGACCACCGCACAATTTTCGACAAAACCACAACGATTCTACATTCTCGACCTTGTACGCTTGGTTGCGATGATAATGATGATGCAAGGACACACGCTTGACGCAATGGTGTCCCCGCAATATCTCAATCTTGCTGATTTTCCTTGGAACATCTGGCATTTCTTGCGTGGTCTGACTGCACCCACATTTTTGATGATTTCCGGTGCCGTGCAGGTCTTCGCTACGAAGCGTGATGCCGAGGGCGCTATCGCCCCACACGTCTTTCGTCAGCGTATCGAATGGGGCTTCAAACTTATTGCTATCGCTTATTTGCTGGTCTTTCCCGCGAATCGCATCTTTGATTTGCCCTTTGTACAAGCTGACGGCTGGCGGGCATTCTTCCAGACGAATATTCTTCACGTTTCCGGCGTGACGCTGATTGCGACGATGTTGCTGATGAAAGTCACAACAAATAATCGCACGTTTGCCTCTATCTCCTTGTTTCTTGCCGTCTGTATCCTCGCTTTTGCGCCTGTTGCCGACACGATAAACTGGTTTCAGTTTATGCCGGAATGGTTGGGTGCGTATTTTTCGTTTAAGCACGGTTCGCTTTTTACCTTGCTACCCTTTGCGGCATATATGTTTGTGGGCGTAGGTGTCGGAACGTTGCTCTCGGAAATTCCTGCGCGTGAGCGTGAACGCCGTTTCCCTCTGTATGCGTTTGCTTCTGGCGCACTCTGTCTTGCCTTCGGGCTTGCCGGCACGTATCTGCCCTTTACGTTCTATCCGCAACATGACTATTACCTTACCAGTCCTCACTTTGCACTTATTCGCATCGGTTGTGTGTTGGTCTTTATGGGTGTGCTGACGTATCTCTATCAGTTTACCCGCAATTTTGAGGAATACTACTCTCGTTTAGGTAAAAAATCACTCTACATCTACACAGCGCATCTTGTCTTCCTCTTTGGTACGCCGTGGTTTCACGGTCTTGCTCATGGCGCACATCAGCGCTCTATGACGCTTGCTGAGGGAATGTTAGTGGCATTTGCTGTTGTTGGTTTTACGCTTGTCAGCGCTTATATTCTGGATTATTACCAACGCCATTCCCAACCTATTCGCAAAGGCATACGCTTCTCATTTGCAGCACTTCTTGTTTATGCCTTGCTTGTCTGAAAAACGTTTCTTTCACCGTGAACACCTTGCTCGCGGTAAGCATATATCAAAGGCGCAAAAGCACAATACCAAAAGGCTTTTGCGCCTTTCGGTTTCTATGGCTATTTTGCAATAAATTATTGCCCAACCACTTGACCACAATGTTATGTGCGGAATAGCAGGAATCGTTGAATACTCACCCTCGCAGCCAACAATAAGCGAAGCACTCTTGAAGCGCATGAGCGACGCAATTGCTCACCGCGGTCCCGATGATGATGGGCAGTGGATGTCGCCCAATCGCAAAGCCGGACTTGCTTTCCGCCGCCTTGCCATTATAGACCTTTCCGCCAATGGTCATCAGCCCATGACGACACCAGACGGGCGCTTTACGATTGTCTTCAATGGGGAAGTGTACAATCACCGCACTTTGCGCAATGAACTCGAAGCAAAAGGCTATCAATACCGCTCCCAAAGCGACACCGAAACCATCCTCTATGGTTTTGCCGAATGGGGCGCGGAGGTATTGCAAAAAATGGTCGGTATGTGGGGCTTGGCAATTTGGGACGACCACAAGCAGGAGCTTTTCTGCGCTCGTGACCGCATTGGCATCAAGCCGCTCTACTACACGCTTCAAGGTGGACGCTTTCTCTTTGGTTCAGAAATCAAAGCAATGCTGGCGCATGAGCAAATAAGCGCTTCGATGAATATGGCGGAACTGCCGAATTACCTCACCTATTCTATGACGGGCGCAACAACGCTCTTTGAGAACATTCACAAACTCGCGCCCGGACATTTTTTGCGTCTGAGCAAAAATGGCGACCTCCATGCAGAAGAATACTGGAATCCGATGAACGCGGCTCTCCACCAAGCGCCCAGCGCTACGCCTCAAACAAGTGTGGAGATAGAGCAAGAAATTATGCGCCTTCTGAGACAAGCCGTGAAAGACCGTATGATGAGCGATGTACCCTTCGGTGTGTTTCTGAGCGGAGGCATTGATTCCAGCACCAACGTTGCGCTTATGGCAGAGCTGATGGATCGTCCTGTGGATACGTTTTCGGTGGGATTCAAAGAATTGGAAAAGTACAATGAAATGCAGTACGCACGGCGCATAGCCGAGATTTTCAGGACAAATCATCACGAAGTGCAGATTGACCACGCCGACGCACTCGAAGTAATGGAAAGTCTCGTCTGGCATGAAGACGAACCCAATGGCGACCCAACCTGCATACCGCTGCACTTCGTCAGTAAACTTGTTCGCGCAAGCGGGACTATCGTTGTGCAAGGCGGTGAAGGCAGTGACGAGCAGTTTGCCGGATATTCGTGGATGCACCGCGAACTCCGCTTCTATCGCTCGTGGTGGCGGTGGTATAATGCCGTGCCCAAGTCGGTGCGTTCTCTGGGATATGCTGCTCTGAAGCCACTTTTTGCTTCGCAATCGCAGTATTTGGCGCTTGATTACCTGCGGCGCGGCACTGAGGGGGTATCGCTCTATCGTGGTGGTGGTGTGGATATTGTGCCAACATTGCAAGAACGGCTTTTTACAAAGCAATTTCGGCATTCGTCTTGTCAATCGGATAGGCTTGCAGGGCTTATACAGTCAGACCTTCATGCACGTAAGCCGGATGCCGATTTTCTTACCCAAATGGCGTATTTTGAGTTCTCCCATCGCTTGCCGGAACTGCTGCTTATGCGCATTGACAAAATTACTATGGCGCATGGCTTGGAGGCTCGCGTTCCGTTTCTGGATCATCGGCTTGTGGAATACAGTATGACCTTGCCGGAAAAGGTGAAAGTGCCTCGTCTTGCCCACGAAGGCGGGGAAACGAAGCATCTCTTGAAGCGTGCCGTTGCCGATATTCTTCCCCACGACATTATTTATCGCCCCAAGCAAGGCTTTGTTGCGCCAGTGAACGAATGGTTCCGCGGGGCAATGAAAAGCTATTGGGAAAGCGAAGTCTTGTCATCGCGTCTCGTCAAAGATGGTGTTTTTGACCGCAAAGCGCTGGAAAATATGATGCTGCGCCACGCAAGCGGCAAACGCAATGACGGGAAATCGCTCTACGCCTTGCTGAATCTTGCCTTGTGGCACAAGCGATTTATTGGGTGATTTTTATTGATTACATTGCGATTGAACTCTTGATTTACCCAGAACGAGCAGGTTTTAGACTATCCGTGAAATCCTCTGCAATCCGTGTCAAAAAAACAAAACACGTACAATTTCTATTTATCATTCGTAAGGAGCAACTATGCCGCAACGCCTAGCAGCGCTACTTTTGGCGCTTATTGTCAGTACAGCCGTGTCCGGTTTTGCACAAGTGCAGCCATCAACGGGAGTCTTTATGCCGCAACAACAGCAAGTCTCGTTCGATTACAACGGTAAAATGATGCGACTCACGTGGGAGTTTGAAAAGCAATTTGCTATTCTCCGCTCGTACCCATATCTCCACGAAGCACGGCTATTCCAAACAAGCGACACTTCTTATACTCTCGAAGCATCGCACATTGTGGACGGAAAATTGGAACGTGAACTAAAACCGCTCACCGTGCAAGAGGTTGCACGCATACGCTACGAAACATCGGAAGCACTCAAGAGTTTCGCTATGTGGGGCAACGAAGAGCGAACTGCGGTGTGGGAAGATTGGGTGCTGGGTGCGGGGACGCTTGGCTGGGGCTTGGTAAGCGGTCTTGCTATGGATATTTCATATGCTTTACAACGTACTTCTCCCCAGCAAACAGCACCTTTACCATCTACTTGGTGGATACCAACGCTGGCAGCAACCGGAGCGTATGCTTGGTCGGTGAATCAACCATGGTACAATCGCTCCAGTGCAATAATGTGGGGAAATGGCTTGCTGCAAGGAACAGCACACGGCTGGGCACTGTATTTACTCTTCGCTTCGCAAGCTACCAATGTCGGCGATTTATTTTTAGCAGGGACTGTTTTCGGTGGTGTGGAAGCAGTTGCGGGTATGTCTCTGGCACACTTATTTGATTTTACAGCCGCACAGTCGCAAATGATAACAGCTTTGGGTGGAAGTGGCTTGTATGTAGGCTTGCTTTCACAATTTGCTGCTGGGAATAATTTCCGTTCTATCCCGGGAAACAACATTGCTCGTATTGTTGGCGTTTCGACACTTCTTGGTTCAGCAGCAGGAATGTGGATTGGAAATGAAATTGGTACATCGCCGTCTATTACCGGCGGTGATGCGGTAGTATTTACCACTCCGGCAAGTATTGTCGGTTCTGCGCCACTGTCCATTCTATCAGCATCGCAGTCAGCTACCAGTGTACAGGTTGCGTCGGGGCTAACGATTGGTGCGATTGTAGGAGGGCATTTTTTGGGGAACGCACTGGTGCGCGAAAAAGATTTTTCGTTCTTACAGGGGCGCATCATCAATTTGACCAGTGGTATCGGCGGATATTTGCTGACATATTTTTTGAATGGAGCAATCACCAGAGCGCTTGTTAACGGACAAGCAGCGCAAGCGCAATCGTTGCAGCTAACTCAGGCAATCGCCAGCCTTGTAGGAGGCATAGCAGGCTTCACGATTCCATATCTCGTCTACGCCAAAGAAGCCGAAGAGCAGCACCAGCACCGTCTCACCGCCATAGGCGCACAGGCAAATGCCAGATTTCCGCGCCATATTCTTTCCGAACAAACGTGGCTCGAAAACCTTGCTGCCAATACCGATGTGCAGTTTTCGCCGCTTGGTCTTGCGGGCGTGGTGCATCCTGCCTTGTCGCTTATTGGTGCAACTACGCCGATTGTGAGCATTCGTACACATGTAGGCGCAATGGAGCGCGAGCATGAGGAATGGCAACGCGAAGCAATGAAACAGGATATTCTTCGGCAGTCTCAGACGAGATAAATCAGGTGAGATAACTCAGGCAAGATAATGCGTGAGATTGAGATAATGTAGGTTAATCACGACAATTCGGTATTTTTGTAGTTCATCGTCCGTTTTTCTGACCATTGATAAAGTCTTGGTATGACAACAATTCTTGAACACACAGAAACACTTGCCCCGCCGCACACGCTGGCAGAGTATTTGACCATGCCCGAAGGACAGCCCTATTACGAATTTATCAACGGAATTGCACATTTTATACCTTCACCAACGACCACACACCAACGTATTTTGCGTAGAATATGCTGTCTCATGGATTCGTTTGTTGAAACGCGCGGACTTGGAGAAGTTCTCTTTGCCCCACTTGACGTGTATTTGAGTGATGAAGAGTATTACCAACCCGATATGCTCTATGTTTCCAACCCAGATTTTAAGCAGCTTTGCTGTGGATGTCGAACAACTTTTTGCGGAATAAGTATTTGAGCAATGAAGACCGCAAGCCTTTTCGCAAAACCATACATCGTGAGAAACTGTATGAATACTCGTATTGTCAAATTGTACATCCTCAAGGCGCTGGGCGTGGCATCGCTCATGGCTTCGGGTGCGGTGTTTCTGGTTCTTGCTGCAACGTTTACGTCAAGTAGATTTCAGCGAATTAAAAACCGTGAGTGGGAATACGCCGTCAATGTAGACAGGTTCTTTCCTCAAAAAGATGAGTCCTTTGCAAAGCTTTTTAACCCAAAGCCTAATCCGGATATTACAAGTTGTGGTCTTAAAGTAGTATTCGGTCTTGATCTTTATTACAACTCGACGGGTAGAAACTACATATTTCTAGACAACCCCCTTGTCTTTGGTGCGCTTGCACTACAGAAAGCAGGGGAATCTGACAGCGTCGCTTACAAATATTGTGCAACATATTATCAAGTAAACCCGCCAATAACGCATCGAACTCCTTATAGGACAGCAAGATAAACAATAATAAATTATATGAATTATCTTTACCCAACTATATCAA
>JANYDO010000063.1 GCA_025363605.1 Candidatus Kapaibacterium sp. | reverse complement strand
TATCGAAGAGAAAATTTTGTATTACGAAGCGCTCATGGTCTATGGCGAGGTGGACAAAAAAATGCAATACCTCATTCCCGAAGAAATCAAAAATAATAAAATTTGGCTTTTGGAGGAAGGGCACTGCCTGAGAGAACAATTCGTGCAGCTTTGCGCATTACGTAAAAAAGACGTGAAGCCGAATAACCTGACGTTTGATGCGAACTCGTTTGAAACGCTGCTCGGCATGGTGGATGAATTTGGCGGGCTGACCTTGATACCGGAACTCTACTACCAAAGCCTTCCGAAAGAAAAGCAGGAGAAGGTGAGTTTTTTCAAGGCTCCCATTCCCGTTCGTGAGGTGTGTTTGGTCTATTACCGCCCGTACGCCAAAGAGCGCATCATTAGTGCTCTGGCGGAGTTTATTACGGGTATTGTGGGGAAAAATCTGATGTCGAAGCGGTATAAAAATACGGAGTTGGTGATTGCGAAGGTGTAAAAAATGGGAGAAATTCTTGTCTAAAAAAAATACGAGTTTTTCGTAAAAGCTATTCTGTTCGATATGACATTCGGCAGTCGTGTGAAAAATAAAAAAAGAGGAAGCACTGAAAATGGTGTTACTGTTTGATAAATCCTATTGAGCGGCGTTCTGTTCCATTTGTTACCACAATAAAATAAAGACCCGCTGACAACTGATGAATATCTAAGGCAATCCGCTCTTTCTCTACAACGGGCAGCATTTGTTCTTGTACAACGGCACCAAGACTATTTACTAGACGAAGCTGTACCTGTGCTTGTGCTTGAGTGGAAACAAACTCACCAGCCAAAAGATAGATTATATCTGATGCCGGATTGGGGAATACGAAGAAATTCGGCAAACCGGTCATAGACGGTGCAACCATAGGATTAACGGTAATGCTAAATGGTCTGGAACTAAGTGTTCCTGCTGGATTGGTCGCTTGAATCACAATCGGTCCAAACTGACCTACTTCTGTTGGTGTACCTGATAGGGTTCCGGTGACGGCATTAATCGAAAGACCTGTGGGCAGCCTACCGCTCAGAATGCTGTATGTAGGTGCTGGTGTGCCATTCGCTACAAAGGTGTATGTGTACAACGTACCAACAGTAACGGTTGCAGGCGGTGTTTGTGCCGAAAAAGCCGTGGGTTGGGGAACAAGTTCAATCTTGCGAATACGATTATTCGCTCTATCTGCCACATAGAGACTGTTCGCTCCATCGCTCATAATTCCTATCGGCTCAAAGAATTTTGCTTCTACTCCTGCGCCATCTGCATATCCTCTTTCCCGACCCGCCACTGTCGTTACTTCGCCAGTGGCTATGACAATTTTCCGAATGCGTTCATTGCGAAAGTCTGCCACATAGAGATTGCCCTTGCCATCACTTGTTAAACCGAAAGGGTAGGCAAACTGTGCGGCAGCGCCTCTGCCGTCTGCAATGCCTTGTGTACTGCCAGCAAGCGTTGTTACTTCACTGGTGGCTATCACAATTTTCCGAATACGGTGATTATAGGTGTCCGTTACATAGAGATTACCGATGCCATCACTGGTGATAAAGCCGGGTCTGTCAAACTGTGCTGCTCTGCCTATCCCGTCAGCAGTGCCTTGTGTGCCACCTACAAATGTTGTTACCTCGCCTGTGGCTGTTTCAATCTTCCGAATGCAGTTATTACCCCAGTCTGCGACGTAGAGGCTTCCTTTTCTGTCACTGACAATACCGCCCGGATTACTAAACTTTGCCACCGTACCTTTTCCGTCAGCATATCCATTTCTACTCCCTGCTAATGTTGTTACCGTGCCTGTTGTTATGACAACTTTCCGAATACGTGAACTGGAGTAATCTGCCACGTAGAGATTATGTAAGCCGTCGTATGTGATACCAACAGGTGCGCTAAATTCCGCCGTTGCACCGGTACCATCAATAGAAGATGAAATGCCTACCACAAATTCACCTTTACCCGCAAGTGTCGTTACAGTGCCTGTTGTTATGGCAATTTTTCGTATGCGCTCGTTATCCCTATCCGCCACATAGAGATTACCAACGCCATCACTACAGATATCGAGAGGTTTGTTCAGCCGCGCATTTGTGCCGATGCCATCGGCGTAGCCATTATCAGCACCAGCCAACGTCGTTACGGTACTTGTTGTTACGACAATTTTCCGAATGCGGTTGTTAAAATAATCTGCCACATAGAGATTACCTTTTCCGTCACCTGTTATACCTCTCGGAGATGCAAATTGCGCTGCCGTCCCGATCCCATCGGCATACCCACCGTCAACATCACTATAATTTCCTCCTGCTAATGTCGTTACTTCGCCAGTAGCTATCACGATTTTCCGTATGCAATGGTTGCCTTGGTTGCCTTGGTCAGCTATGTAAAGATTGCCTTTGTCATCGCTCGTGATGCCTGTTGGTCCATCAAACTGCGCAGTTGTACCTATTCCATCCATACTGCCTCGTATTCCGCCTGCAAGGGTAGTTACTTCGCCTGTAGCAATAACAATCTTGCGAATAGTATGATTCCCCGCGTCTGCCACATAAAGATTGTCTTTACCGTCGGTTGCGACACCCGTAGGATACGTAAATTG
>JANYDO010000448.1 GCA_025363605.1 Candidatus Kapaibacterium sp. | reverse complement strand
GTTTATTGCCATTGAGCAGAAGAGTTTGCAAATCAGTGAGCTTGCCGATATCCGAGGGCAAGGCGGTGATTTGGTTGCCACTGAGCGATAAGATTTGCAAACGTCCCATCTCACCGAGTTCAGCAGGAAGAACGCCGATTTGATTGTCGCTCAGATTCAGATTTTGTACATTTGTCAAATAGCGCACCGCATCGGGCAAGCGCTTGAGTTTATTGCTGCTCAAATCCAGTGTCTGTAGATTAGACAAAAAGCAGACATTACTGTCAAGCGTCGTGAGTTGATTACCGGTGAGAATAAGAGTCCGAAGTCTCGTCAGGTCTTTCATTTCTGCCGGCAAAGCGTTGATTTGATTGAAACCGAGTGCAAGCATTTGGAGACTTTCGCAGGCACCGATACTTGGCGGAAGTTTAGAGAGTTTATTCACACTTGCTTCCAAACGCTCCAAGCGCTTGAGCGAACCAATTTCGGGAGGAAGTGCCGTGAGCTTGTTATTTACGACATCCAGCACGCGTAAATTTTCGAGTAAAGCAATGTCTTGCGGCAGTGCCGAAATTTTGTTTCCCACAACCTGCAAAAGCTCCAGCTTCGTGCATAAACCAAGCGGCGGCAAGGCTGTCAGATAGTTGTAGTTTGCTGCAAGCGTGATAAGATTCGTGAGATTTCCGAGCTGGGCGGGGAAAGCAGAAATGCGATTGTTATTCACATCCAGCACTTGGAGATTGCCAAGTGTAGCGATTTCCTGCGGAAGCGTGGTGAGTTGATTTGCCATCAGGACAAGTTTTGTCAGATGTGCAAGCATACCAATTTCCGGTGGCAAGGCTACCAGCTTGTTGTGCGTGATGATGAGCGAATTGAGAAGAAGAAGATTTCCGATTTGCTTCGGCAGCGTCGTAAGTTGGTTGTTGCTGAGATGAAGATGTTGCAAATTCCCAAAATTCCCTATTTGTGGTGGCAACGCAGTAATCTCGTTATTACTCAAGTCTAGCATCTGCAAATTGCGCATTTGCGCTATTTCGAGCGGGAATGCTTTGAGTTTGCGAAAACTCAAGTTCAATTTATAGACTTTGCCCGGCTCCTTGACGGCTTCTTTGAGAGAATAGTACGTCTTCTCTTTAGCAAGAGCAGCAGAATCAAGCACGATTCCTTGTGGCACACCGATAGTCACAAGTTGCTGAGTAGGGGCTTGAGCAAGAGCCGATACTCCTAGAGAGGTAATAAAGAAAACGAATGCAAAGGAACGAAGAAGATGCATCATTAAGCAGCGAAATAGTGGAGAAGAATCGCCATTATTCAGAAATACACAACGACAATTTTATAACGAAAAAACGGATGAAAAATCTACACAGTTTACACATTTCATGGTTTCTATCCAAATATGAAATTTTTTACAGCGAATTTCCGCTCACAGCGAAGAGCATTTATGGATAAAACTACGTCTAACGAAAAAACCTGTGCGCTGCTCATGTCAATTGGACAAATGAACAACACACAGGTTTAATCACAAAATAATTCTATGATAATTGTTATGCTTCTTCGGCAACAACCGAAATAACGCGCTTACCGTCACGCTTACGGCTGAACTGGACAAAGCCGTCCGAGAGAGCAAAGAGCGTATAGTCTCTGCCAACGCCGACGTTCAGGCCCGGATGCGTAGCAGTGCCGCGCTGACGGATAAGAATATTTCCGGCGATAACTGCTTCGCCGCCGAATTTTTTTACGCCCAAGCGCTGGGCATTAGAGTCGCGCCCGTTTTTAGTAGAGCCGGCGCCTTTTTTGTGAGCCATGACACTATATTCCTTTCAGGTGATATATCGAAGTTGAATGGTTTTACGCTACGGCAATGTTGCCGATTTGAATTTGCGTGAAGTGCTGACGGTGACCGTTTTTCTTGCGATAGCCTTTGCGACGTTTTTTGTGGAAGACCACAACTTTTTCGGCTTTACCATGCGCCAAAATTGTCGCCGTGACCGAGCCGCTAAGGGTTGGAGCACCAATGCGTACATTCGCACCTTCGCCGGCAGCAAGGATATTGGTAAACGAGATGTCAGAACCAACTTCTGCGTCCATTTTCGGGACGGTCAGCTTGTCCGACGGCTGTACACGGTACTGGAAGCCCGCGATTTCTACAACAGCAAACATGAGTGGGGGAGTTAAAGTGAGAAAATACTTTAGTTTACATCAATTTTGTGTCTGCACGGAATTTTTGCGTACAGAACTTCAAAGTTAGGACTTTTCTTCCTTTCTACCAAAATTTTTTCGTGTAAATTTGTTAACATCACCACAACTCTTCCCACAACCGTTCTGATATAGCCACATAACACTATGGATTCTCTCATCGTATTCTGGTTTCGCCGCGATTTGCGGACGCACGACAATACCGGACTCTATCACGCACTCAAAGCCGCACAGGAAGAAGGCTTGCGCGTGATGCCGCTTTTTATTTTCGACCGCACGATTTTGGACAAATTAGACGACAAGCGCGACCGTCGTGTGGAGTTTATTCACCATGCTCTTGGCGAAATGCAGCAGGATTTTACGGCTTCCCATTCTTCCCTGCTTGTCCGCTACGGCTTTCCGCTTGAAGTCTGGCAAGAGCTGCTGCAAGAATATCGTATCAAAGCGGTCTTCACGAACCATGACTACGAGCCATATGCCAAGCAACGCGACGAAGCCGTGAGTACGCTCCTCTCGGCACAAGGCGTGAGTTTGCACACGTTCAAGGACACCGTAATTTTTGAAAAAAGCGAGGTACTGACTGCCGAAGAGCGCCCCTACAGCGTTTTTACGCCGTACAGCCGAAAGTGGAAAGCACAACTGACCGATATACACACGTCGTCATACCCCGTGAGTGAGCACAGAAGCGCTTTCTGGCAGCCGCTCCAGACTCCTTCAATGCCAACGCTCGAAGAAATGGGCTTCCAGAAAGTAGGAGAGCCGTTTCCTTCCAAAGAAGTCCGTGCCGATATTGTGCGAAGCTATAACCAAACACGCGACTTCCCTGCACAACAGGGTACAACACGCCTTTCGGTGCATCTGCGCTTCGGCACGGTGAGCGTACGCGAGCTTGTACGCACGGCATTAGAACTGAATGAAACGTGGCTGAATGAGCTTATTTGGCGAGATTTTTATATGCAGATTCTTTGGCACTTTCCCCATGTCGAACATTCAGCCTTCAAGCCCGCCTACGACCACATTCCGTGGCGACACGACGAATTAGATTTTGAGCGATGGTGCAAAGGCTTGACCGGCTATCCGATTGTGGATGCCGGAATGCGCGAACTGAATGCGACGGGCTTTATGCACAACCGTGTCCGCATGATTGTGGCATCGTTTCTGACGAAGCACCTTTTGCTGGATTGGCGCTGGGGCGAGCGCTATTTTGCACAAAAACTCCTCGATTTCGACCTTGCAGCGAATAACGGCGGCTGGCAGTGGGCTGCCGGAACGGGCTGTGATGCTGCGCCGTATTTTCGTATTTTTAACCCTGCCTCGCAAACGGAAAAATTTGACCCGAAACTCGAATACATCAAGCGCTGGGTGCCGGAATTAAATTCCTTCGATTACCCGCAGCCTATTGTTGACCACAAATTTGCCCGCGAACGAGCGCTTTCTACTTACAAGCAAGCTCTGAAGCCATTTGCAACGGAGTGAGGTTACATCTTACTTCCTGAGTAAAAAATTTCGATAATACACCCCACGTGGCGTTATCATGCGCAGAATGTACATTCCGCCCGAAAGTGCGGGATTGGGCGGGAGTTGCAGCAAATATCGTCCTTGACCGCGCTGTATCGTGGGAAATTCTACCACCACATCGCCACGTGAGGAAATAAGCGCAAAATCCACCAAGCCCGACGTAGCAACGGTGTATGGGAACGTCGTTCCTTCGCTCGTGGAAGGATTGGGATAATTCTGTCCGATAGCATCAGGAAATTCACCCGTGACAAGCGGTGCGCCTTGCATGGTGATAAGCGCGGGACGCGACATGACGGGTAACAACTTGCGCCCGTCCAGCGAGAGCGAATCTACAGCCAGAGAAGTCGTCAAGTCGGGGCTGGCAAGCGTTCGGAACTCCAATACGGCAAGCGTCACAATATCGGCATTCGCTGGAATTGGGCGCAGCACAGCGCATGAGACCTGAATTGCACCTAGGTTCAGATTCACAAATTGGCTGTCGGTGCGCGGTGTGGGGCATTGCATCACGTTCAAACCGCCGCCCGTAGCCCTTTCAAACGCCAGCGACGATGGTACATAACGTACGGTGAAACGCATTGAATTAAATGTGGGAGGCAGTTGTCTAAAAGAAGCGCGAATAGCGATTCTTACGAGCGCTCCACGCTGCACGGTCGTGTCCTGAAGATGAAAAGAGACATCAGTAGGCTGTGCTGCCAAGGGCATGGAAGCAGCGCCGACACTCAGAGCCAGCACGAAAAGAATGGGCAAAATACATGAGTACGGTTGCCTACAAATGGAATGAAAAGCGTTCATCGGGCTTGGATTATTGTCGGGAAGGATAAAAAACAGTTGCGTAAACTTTTTACCGAAAATACAATCATTTCCCGCTCTCTGCAAGGAAGAAAATCTTTTCCTCCCCGAAGAATGGCACAAACACTTTGCTTTCAAACGCTCTGCTCTCACTCTGTAACTCTTTTGCTTCTTTCCTGTTTTTCTTTCAAAGTGTCACACAAGAATCTGTGGCAATGCCTTTTGCTCAACATCTAACGCCAACACATATTTATCTCAATTGTTTCACTCTATCGCATTTTGCGGAGAACAACTATGGCACTCCTTGACAAATACCCCGCCACGCTGACGGCGAAAGCCGCCGAGCACCTGCTCCGACGCACAATGTTCGGTGCTGCTCGCGCCGATATTACCGCGCTGACGGACAAAAGCATTGATGCGGCTCTCGACACATTACTCAAAGACCAGATCGCGCCTGCTCCACCCATTGACCCCACCACAGGGCAAACGTGGATGAATGATACAGCACGAACTGCAAACGACGGAGCATACAACAACTATATGAAGGCGTGGTGGCTTGGTTTGATGGCAACATCACCCATTTCCATCAGCGAAAAAATGGCGCTCTTTTGGCATAATCACTTTGCTTCGTCGTGGTCAGTCGTCAACGATACGCGGTATATGTACAAGCAGAATGTGCTCTTGCGCAAAAATGCCTTGGGGAATTTCAAAACACTGACCCGCGAAATCTCCATAGACCCTGCAATGCTGCGGTATTTGAACGGGAATCAAAACAGAGTTGGTTCGCCGCAAGAAAATTTTGCCCGTGAGCTTCAAGAGTTGTTTACTATTGGGAAAGGTCCCGAAATATCTGCCGGGAACTACACCAACTACACCGAAGATGATGTTCGTGCTGCTGCCAAAGTTCTAACAGGTTGGACGGATACTCAAACGACCGTAACATCAGGCTTTACCCTGAATCGCCATGATACTTCCGACAAGCAATTCTCCTCTGCATACCAAAATAAAATTATTAAGGGACGCAATACTGCTAGCGCAGGTATGGATGAGTTAAACGACCTGTTGGACATGATTTTCAGCCAAACCGCAACCTCCGAATACATCTGTCGCAAGCTCTACCGCTTTTTTGTCAATTTCGACGTAACGCCGACGATTGAGCAGCAAGTCATTGTGCCGCTCGGTAAGACCTTGCGCGATAATAATTTTGAAATCAAGCCCGTACTACGTCAGCTTCTTGGCAGTACGCACTTCTTCGATAACAATATCATTGGAGCGGTGATAAAAACGCCTCTTGACTTGATTATCGGTATGGTGCGGCAGATGCAGATTACCCTTCCCAATACTACGAATCAACTGGCATTTTACTATAGCTACTTCGATCAATTACGGAATCTTGCCGCTTCCTTGCAACAGGATATTTTTGAGTTGCCTAACGTTGCGGGGTGGTCGGTGTATTATCAAGAGCCGCTCTTTTACCAAATTTGGATTAACAGCGCTACGATGCCGCCCCGTGCGAATCTTGGCAATACGCTTATCAACGGCTGGACACTGACTAATCGTGCCACTGGCGCAACAATGCGCGTCACCTTCGATTCCTTGGTGTTTTTGCAGCAATTCCCTAATCCCGAAGACCCCAATAAAGTTATTGACAATTTCACACAAAACTTTTTTGCTATTGACCTTACCAGTGAGCAAAAGGACGAATTACTGTCCACAGTTCTCTTGCCAAACCTTCCCGCATATGAATGGACAGTAGAATGGAATGATTTTATGAAGACCCCAAATGACGCACAAAAGAGGGCATTGATTAAATCAAAACTGGATGCTCTTGTTAAGTATATGATGCTCATTGCGGAGTACCAAATCACCTAAAGACAGTGCTTCACTGCGCTCTCTGCGCTCTCTGCGCAGCACGCGCGACCACTAAAATATCAATACCACGAAACATCATTCCATTATTTCACAAGGACACGACCATGAAACGCAGAGATTTTATCCGAGGTGCTACCGCCGTTGCGCTGCCGCTTTCGCTCAGTGGCTACAGCGCCCGTGCAATGGGACTTTCACCGATGCTGGAAAGTCTGGCAGAGCTAACGGCACAGGCAGACCGTTATCTGGTGCTGATTCAGCTTGCGGGGGGCAATGACGGCATCAACACAGTCATCCCGCTCGACCAAATGTCCACATACAACAGCCTTCGCAGCAATATTGCGCTGCCGGAAAATAAAGTGTTGAAGCTCACCAACGCAACGGGCTTGCACTCTTCGATGGTCGGCATGAAATCGCTCTACGATGCGGGTAATCTGGCTGTTGTTCAAGGTGTTACCTATCCCACATCCAATTTTTCGCATTTTCGTTCGACCGATATTTGGATGTCCGGTTCGGATTTCAACGAGTACCTTAGCACCGGCTGGGCTGGGCGTTATCTAGACTCCCAATTTCCGGGCTACCCTGCGGGTTATCCGAATGCTACTATGCCCGACCCTCTTGCTATTCAAATCAGCTCCAGCTCGTCTCTCGCACTCAAAGGAGCAAACGCACCGATGGGCGTGAACCTTCAAGACCCCGAAGCGTTCTATCGTCTGGTGTCCGGCACTTCGGTCAATGGCTTTACCACTGCGCCCGACACTGCTGCGGGCAAGCAAATAGCGTATATCCGCCAAGTGCAGGCGCAATCGGAGGTGTATGCGAAAGTAATTCAAAAAGCAAATGCCAGCGCAAAGAATCTTGCCAGCTACACACCGGCAGGCGTGAATCCGCTTGCCGACCAGTTGGCAATCGTTGCGCGGCTTATTGCGGGAGGCTTGAAAACGCGGGTCTATATGGTAACGCTGGGCGGCTTCGACACGCACGCGCAACAGGTTGTCGCCACAGACCGCACGCTCGGCTCGCACGCAACGCTACTGGCGCGGCTTTCCGAAGGGATGACATCGTTTCAGCAAGATTTGAAGCTGATGAAAATAGATGATAAAGTTATCGGCATGACATTTTCTGAATTTGGTCGTCGTGTTGGCTCGAATGCTTCAAGTGGCACCGACCACGGCTCTGCGGCTCCGGTGTTCGTTTTTGGCAAAGCAGTCAAAGGCGGCGTTGTGGGCGCAAATCCAAGCCTGACCAATCTCGACAACGGCAATCTCAAAATGCAATACGATTTCCGTCAAATCTACGCCTCGTTGCTCAAGCAGTGGTTCGGCACGAACAACAGCGAATATGCAGCGGTCTTGGGCAAAGATTTCACGACACTGCCGCTCATTCAAGGCTCCACAAGCGTTGCCGAAGAAGAACAAACATTTGCAACCAACGGTATCCGCATTCAGAACTATCCTAATCCCGTCAGCACGAGTACGACCTTCCAATACACGCTTCCCTACACCTCGCGCGTTCGCCTCAGCGTCGTGGATGCGCAAGGGCATATCGTCACGACGATGGACGAACAGCAAGCAGCCGGAGCGTACAGCATTAACTTCGACACCGGAGCGCTTGCCAGTGGCGCGTACACGTACCGTCTCGAAACCGAGCGCGGGTGGGCAAGCGGGAAAATGGTAGTGGCGCGGTAAGGCAGAAAAAGCAAACAAAAGCAAAAAATCGCAGGTGAGAACAATTTCACCTGCGATTTTTTTATCATTCTTGTTCGCTGCTGTTACGCTACCACCGACCAATAAGGTCTGGAACGTCCGCCCACGATTCCGTGCGAGCATCTGCGCGTGTTGGTTGGTCTTTGTGTTCGTCGTTCATGCGTCCGTGCGGGTCTCCGGCGAAGAGTATTGCCCGCATACCAAAGTTTTTTGCCCCTTCAATGTCCGTGCGTTCAATGTCTCCGATGTGAACACCTGTTGCTGCCGGACAGTTTGCGCCATTGAGTGCCGTCCGATACGCCAATTCATGCGGCTTGGAAACACCTGTTTCATCGCTAAAGCTGAATGCCGAAAAATATTCAGCAATGCCATCGTGCTCCATCACTTGCCGGAGCACACGTCCGGGCGAAAAAGCGGTATCGGAAATAAGAGCAATGTAATGCTGCTCTGCCAGAAGCCGCACCGTTTCTTTTGCGCCCGCAAGAAGAGCCGGCGGGTGCTGCAAAATACCTTCCTCAAAAGAGCGCGTTACTTCGTCAATTGCTTCTGCGTCAGCATTGATGCGGAGTTCTTGCCAGAAAAATTCTACCATAGAGCGTGTGGAAGGGGTGCGCTTTTCTTCTCGCCAAACGATGTTGAAATGCTCCCATGCCCTTTTTTGTGCGGCTTTGAGATTGCTTGCCTCAAGGCTGTGTCCGAGCCGAGTAGCATTGTGCATAACGGTTGTGAAGCGGTCTTTGTCGCGTCCTTCGCCGCCCTGCGAGTCGTAGAGCGTGTTCCAGAAGTCAATGGTAATGGCTTGAATGGGCATACAGGAAAAAATGATTTGTGAAGATGTCGTGTCGAGACATGGATAGAACCGATAGAGCGGACTTTCACGGATTGCCGAAGCTATCAGTGAGAATCCTGTTTCATCGTTTTAATCCGTGTCCCAATGCTTTCTGCTACGACACCGCAAGTTTGCACGCCGCAGCGATAATGGCAGCAAAAGAATCCGCTTGGAGCGATGCGCCGCCGATAAGACCGCCGTTGACATCGGGCTTGGAGAGAATTTCATCCGCATTTTCGGGTTTCAAGCTACCGCCATACAGAATGAGTATGTCTGCACTGATGTCACCCAAAATTTCCGCGAGAAAGCTGCGAATCGCTGCATGAACTTCTTGCGCTTGCTCGGCAGTGGCAGCCAGTCCTGTACCGATTGCCCAGACGGGTTCGTAGGCAATCACCAGTTGCGATGCCGTTTGTAAGGAAATATCTTTCAATCCGTCCACGAGCTGTGAGCGCACAACGCCAACCGTTTGTTCTTGCTGGCGCTCAATAAGCGTTTCACCAACGCAATAGATAGGGATTAAGCCTTCGGCAAGTGCAGCACGAATTTTTTTATTGAGCATCGCATTTGTTTCGCCAAAGTATTGACGGCGCTCGGAATGTCCGAGAATCACGTGCGAACAGCCACTTGCTTTCACCATGTTCGGAGCGATTTCGCCCGTAAATGCGCCTTTGGCTTCAGAATGACAATCTTGTGCCCCAATCTGTACGCCCGACCCCGATACGGCTTCTAAGGCTGTGTAAATGCTCGTATATGGCGGACAAATAAGTGTTTGCACACTTGGCGGTGGCTTCAAAAAAATGTTCTTTTCAGCAATGGCAGCCGCCAGAGTCCGCGATTCTGTCGGAGTGGTGTGCATTTTCCAATTGCCTGCGATGAGGTATTTTCGTGTCATAGTGCGCCTGCTCCTTATCGTTGAATAATTGATGTTGTTGAAGATTTGACTTTTGCCGAAGGAATTGCTGAAGAAGGTGCCGGAGCAATAGTGTTCGCAGCTGTCGCGCTGAGTGTGCCTGAACTTGCGACGATTGCGCCGCCCATAAGCAGCGTTTGCCCCGTTACCTTGTAAATCGTGTAATGCTGCAAATTCGGGTCAGACTCGAAACCATAGCCCTGCAAGCGCTCAGTAGGCGACGTAATATCCACAAATTCGTCCGAACGCAAGAGATTACGAGCGTTATCCCAAACAAGTGTGCTTGTCTTGACGGTCGTGAGCGTCCGCTCGGACGTAACAACGACGTTGCCGCGAGCAGTCATATTTTTCGTATCGTCCTCAATGACTGCCGAATCCGCCGTCAGAACGCTTGCTAAAAGTCCATACGGACGGCTGTAAAACTCCACATTCAGCCCACCGCCCAGATGTTTGCGTTTGATGCGGTCGTACATTCGCGCCCAGCCTGCGGTCAGTTTTGCTCGCATAAAACTGGAATCCATAAACTGCACCACAGGGCGGGTGCTATAATGGTTCGCTGAGTCTGATGCTTCCAATTTGATCAGTCCCGCAGAGGATTCGCGTTCGCACGCTGAAACCGAAAAGCAGAACATAACCAGCACAGCCGCAAAATAGGCTGCCTTTGTGCTACCGAAGAAGCTCAACGGTCGGTTACAATGTTCGGACGGTTTCATGCAGCGTTGCGATTTGTTGCAAAAAGCGTTCTGCTTCGCCAAGTGGTAGCTGTGTCGCGGCATCACTCTTGGCTTGTGCGGGATTGGGATGAGTCTCGAAAAACAGCCCGTCAATGCCGACCGCGACGGCTGCCCGCGCCAGAGGAGCGATAAATTCACGCTTCCCACCCGACTGAGCGCCAACGCTTGGCTGCTGAACGGAGTGTGTTGCGTCGTACACCACAGGTACAGAGCGGCTCCCACGAGATTCGCTTGTGAGCAGCGTGCGCATGATGGCGAGTGAGCGCATATCCACGACTAAATCATGGTAGCCGAAACTTGTGCCGCGCTCTGTAACCCAGACAGGATAGGGCTTTGCGGGCGGCGAAATTTTGTCAACGGCTTTCACGATGTCGTCCGGAGCGAGAAATTGCCCTTTTTTAATGTTGACCGTTTTGCCCGTTGCCGCTGCTGCGAGAAGAATGTCACTCTGCCGACAAAGAAACGCCGGTATTTGCAGTACATCCACGTACTTCGCAGCAAGGGCGGCTTCTTCGGCGGAATGAATATCGGTCAGCACCGGAACGTCGAATTCGGCGCGAATTTCGGCAAGATACGCCAGCGCCCGCTCGTCGCCTATGGTCTCAAACGAGCCGCCGCTTGTGCGGTTAGCTTTGCGATAGGACGCTTTGAAAATATACGGCAGATTCAGCGATTGGCAAAGCGGTTTTAGCACCGTCGCCACTTCGCGCAAACATTCTTTCGATTCGACCACGCATGGTCCGGCGATGACAAAAAGATGTTCAGCATTTGCTGAGAGTGTTTGGGGATTGAGCATAGATTACGCCTCAGAGAATTCGGATTCTTCTACTTGCGGTAGAACGCTGACTTTATAGCCGGTCTCTACTAGGAAGTGTATGGACATCTCGGCAGCAAGTTCAATGACGGGATAGACCATATCATCGTGCGGTACTGCAACGTGAATCCAAATATCATTTTCACCCTCCGGCGAAGTATCCATAGAAAGCAGACGTGTTCCGGGAAATTGCGCTTTGACGGCATCCAAGATTTCATCGGCAATTTCACGATGTTTTTTAGGAACATTCATGGCAGTTTGTCCAAGTATTGAAAAATTTGTTGTGTGAAGGCTTTTGCCATTTTGAGTTGTTATGCAGCCGTGTTTTTTGAGATTGAATCTGCTTTGTAGTCCGCTAACTGTCGTGTAAACTGGATTTTGGGCAAATACGAAGCAAAAACTTGTGGAAAAATTTTCCGACGATGTATAATTTCCGACGAGAATTGTGCTTGTACCCAATCATGCGGGATCTTCGGATTTTCAATGCCGTGATGCAGAAGAAGGCAAATAGAGGCATGGAAACAAGCGTAGTAGGCTCTGTTCGCGCCAGCATCATAATCGCTAGCGCTGAAAAGCGCTTCGGCGGTTATGATGCCGCGTCGGGCTTTGTCCAAAAATCCTTGTTTCATAGACGTTGTGGAATGAGATTCTACGCTCTGTTCACGCGCTGTTTTACTTTGTAAGTTCTATTTCGCCACTGGCAATTTTCTCAATCGCGTCTTGTGCGGCGCTTTGCTCTGCATCTTTTTTGTTCCGTCCGTTACCGCTTCCCACTACTACGCCGTTTATCACTACTTCCATCACAAAATCCTTGTGGTGGTCGGGTCCTTGAGCGCTGATGACGATATACTTCGGAACGCCTGTGCCGACGGCTTGCGAATGTTCGAGCAAAATACTTTTGAAATTGGTGTCCCGCATGAGCGAACCCTCGTTCATCACGTGCAGCAGCACCGAGCGAATAATAAACTCTTTCGCTGCATCTGCGCCGGAGTCAAGATAAATCGCGGCAATAATGGCTTCGAGGGCATCGGCAAGAATGGAATCATTGCCTTGCTGAAGTGAATGTTTAGCGCTCAGACTGACCATGATAAACTCGTGCAGACGCAGCTTCCGCGCACAGTAGGCGAGGGATTTTTTATTCACCAGCCACGAGCGCATTTTCGTCAGTTCACCTTCCTGTACGTCGGAACGCAGGTAAAAGAGGTATTCAGCAATGACAGAACTCAGGATAGCATCACCAAAAAATTCGAGTCGCTCATTCGAGAAAATTTTCGGATTGCTGAGGATTTGTAAGTATGAGCGGTGCGTCAGGGCTTGCTCGAAATAGGAGACCGTGATAATCGGTACGTCCAAAACTTTTTCGAGTTCGCGCACTTTTTCTTGCGAAAGAAAGCCTACTTCCGGGAACATGGAATCATCCAGAATGCTTGTGCGCAAGAATTTACCGGGCATTGCCGCTAACTTCAGAATCTTGCTATGAAGCTGCTGAATGAAACTATTGATGGAAAGATTAACGTTGAGGTTCATACGGGGTAGAGGAGACGTGAACTGCCGGAGTGCAAGCATTTTGTGGGTTAGAGGGAAGCAATGCTTGTTGTCTGACGGTTCAGGATAACGCGACGAGAGGAATGTGATATAGAGTTTATATTGCCATTTTTTCTTCGAGTGTCATGGTAGTTCTCCTAGTTGAAAACATCGTTGAAGATAAAGGCTAATTTACAAAATCTTCGCCATACTCCACACAGGAATACTCGCAAGAGCAAGCCATAGAAGCACATTCAACAATTCCAAAACGAGGAAATTCAGGCGTTATAGACATTCTGAAACGTGCTTTGTATATCGCTATCGGGTAGTATTTGCCGAAGGTGGTGTTTGAGATGTTCAATATAGTCCGGCATAATGAAATCAAGTCTAAACGGTCCGACACCCTCAATACTAATGGTGTTATTCAAAACGTCTTGAGCCGTATGCTCAATGATATGGGCAAGATGAAGATTGTAGCTGTACCAAAGGGTGAGCAATTCTTCCCACGGGCGGCTAGAGTAGTGCTGTTTTTGTACCCAGAAATCTTGTTGGTAGCCTACAAAATCAAGATGCGGCTGTGCCATTGTGCGAATAAATTTTTGATGATTATTGCAAGCAGAATCAATCAGATGCCCAATAATTTCCTTTGCTGACCATTTCGTGGGTTGAGGTTTGAGGCTTGCTTCAGCATCCGATATAGCTCGGAGTACAGGTACAATCGCGGTGATGGTTTCACGAAGATGCTGTGCTGTTTCTTGTTGCATCATGGTAGAAGTGCTGGATAAGGTAAAGAAATTAAGCGATTTTTTTGAAACACAACGACGCATTATGTCCGCCGAAGCCGAAGGTATTGCTTATTGCCGCATGAATACTGCGTTCGACGGGTTTGTTTGGCACGTAGAAGAGATCACAATCGGGGTCGGGAGTTTCGTAATTGATGGTGGGCGGCAGTATGTTGTGATGCAGCGCAAGAACTGTTGCGGCAGCCTCTACTGCGCCTGCTGCACCCAGCAAATGTCCGGTCATAGATTTGGTCGAACTAACGGCAAGCTGGCGGGCGTGGTCACCAAAAACAGTCTTGATAGCAAGCGTTTCATTTTTGTCGTTGAGCGGTGTGGATGTGCCGTGCGCATTGATGTAACCAATTTCCTGCGGCTCTACGTCTGCATCCCGCATGGCAAGTCGCATTGAGCGTGCAGCACCTTCGCCGCCTTCCGCCGGATGCGTGATGTGGTATGCGTCGTCGGTCAATCCAAAGCCTGCCGCTTCTGCATAGATTCTTGCGCCGCGCTGGGTGGCGTGTTCCAGCGTTTCCAGCACGAGTACCGCTCCGCCTTCGCCCATAACGAAACCACTTCGGTCTTTGTCGAAAGGACGACTGGCTTTTTGGGGCGCATCATTGCGCGTAGAGAGCGCTCGCATAGCGCCGAAGCCACCGATACCCATAGGAGTTATCACCGCTTCGCTGCCCCCTGCGAGTATCATATCCGCATCGCCGCGCTGCAAAAGCATCATTGCATCGGCAATGCAGTGCGAAGAGGTAGCACACGCCGAGACCGCACCGTAATTGGGTCCTTTGAAGCCGTAACGAATAGCAATTTGTCCGGCGGCAATATTGGCAATAAGCATCGGTACAAAAAATGGAGAAATGCGGTCAGGATTGCCGCCGCGTTTGTAGAGTTCTTCTTGCTGTTTGTGATACGTCCACATCCCGCCAATGCCGGAGCCAAACATGACCCCGACGCGCTCCTTGTCAAGAGCTTCAATGTCCACGCTTGCATCCTCCAGCGCCATTGCTGCCGAGGCGACGGCGTAGTGGGTAAACGGATCCATACGCTGCGCTTCCTTGCGAGAAATGAACTGCTGTACGTCGAAATCCTTCACCTCACAAGCGAAATGAGTGTCGTATGAACTTGCATCAAAGCGAGTGATCGGCGCAGCACCGCTTTTGCCGAGCATCATTGCTTGCCAAAACTCATCTTTGCTATTACCAATCGGCGTAACAACACCAATGCCGGTAACGACTACTTTGGGGAAATTATAGCGTGACATTTTTTGATACATTACGAATGAGGAACGACGAATTACGGGCGAGGGGTGGGCGCAAAAGGAATAAAAATAAAAACTTTCCAAGTCAGACGGGTGCTTGTTGAAAACAAGATAACCCTCGACTTGGAAAGTTTAACAAATTGCGATGAAGCAGCGAGATTATTTTGCTTTGGATTCGAGATATTTTACCGCGTCGCCGACGGTCTGGATCTTCTCTGCGTCGCTGTCCTCAATGGTAACGTTGAATTCTTTTTCAAATTCCATGATGAGTTCGACAGTATCAAGCGAATCAGCACCCAAATCGTTGGTAAACGATGCGTCGTCAGTAATTTGGGTTTCTTCAACGCCCAATTTGTCAACAATAATTTTCTTAACGCGTTCTGCGATAGACATACTTAAAACCTTAAAAACGTGAACAAAAAGTGATTAATATATTGAACTAAGTTTGTGTTTGCGAGTCTAAATAGAAGAATTCTTGTTTCTATGCCGCCAAACCACCATCTACAACAATTGTCTGTGCTGTGATATACGACGCATCGTCAGAAGCAAGAAATGCTACCACTGAAGCAATTTCGGCAGGCTGCGCCGTGCGACCAAGCGGGATGCTACTTTGCAGCGCTTTTTTCTGCTCGTCGCTAATTTTGGCGGTCATATCCGTGTCAATGTAGCCCGGAGCGACGCAATTTACTAAAATATTTCGAGACGACAACTCCTTCGCAAAGGATTTTGTCAGTCCGATAAGTCCTGCTTTGGAAGCAGCATAGTTCACTTGTCCTGCGTTGCCCGTGATGCCGACAATTGAGCCGATATTGATAATTTTACCTGCTCTTTGGCTCATCATTGGCTTACAAACAGCCTTGCTGGTGAGAAATGCACCTTTGAGATTTGTGTCAATCACCGCATCCCAATCGCTTTCGCTCATGCGTAGCACGAGTGTATCTTTGGTAATGCCGGCGTTGTTGACGAGAATGTCAATGCGCTTTGCCGTATTGGCTGGGTGCTCAAGCACAGTCTTGATGAGGCTCGTGACGGATTCCGAATTTGCGACATCCGCTTGCACTGCGTGAGCGCCAAGTTCTTGCGCAAGCGTGGCAGCTTTATCGGGACTGGAATTGTAGGTAAAGTACACCGTTGCACCGTCAGCGCTGAGGCGGCGAACAATCGCCTCGCCAATACCACGTGAGCCGCCGGTGACAAGGGCTATTTTGCCGGAAAGTTTGGTCATAACACAAAATGGAGTGAAGATTTACAAGAATTATTCTTTCGTAGATTTCCAGTCATTGAGTTCTGCCTCAATAAAAAAACTGAGCAAGTCGCGGTACATTTTTTCAACGACTTCGGGGTCTAGCCCTTCTTCCGAAGCCCATGCTCGGCGCTGCTCCAAGAGATTGCGTACACGCTCGACCGCACGAACACTTGCTTCGCTGGTCTTGAACTGCGAAGCGGCACGGACATATTTCAAGCGTTCTCCCAATGCTGCGACAATATCATGGTCAATACGGTCGATTTCAGCGCGGATTTCCGCTATGTTTTCGCATTGTTCGGGTGTTTTCATAATCGTGAAAATTTAGGACAAAAGTGCTTTGACGTGTTCTGCGGTATCAACGCCACTGATTGTTACCTCGCCGCTCACAATGCGCTTGACAAGCCCCTGTAAGACGTTTCCGGGACCAAGTTCGGTAAAGGTATCAATACCTGCCGATTGCATTGCTTGTATGCTTTGCGTCCACAGAACGGGTGCGGTGAGCTGTTGCACGAGTGCTGCACGAATTTCGTCTGCTTTGCGAAGCGGCTTTGCGAGGGCATTAGCATACACTTCTACATTCGCATCGTGCATCGCGGCTGCGTAGATGGCTTTTTCAAGTTCATTTTGTGCGCTTTGCATAAGTGGGGAATGAAACGCACCACTGACGGGAAGCTCTTTTACCATTTTGGCTCCTGCGGCTTTGAAGTCTGGCATTTTTGAGCGAAGATATTCCGCACTGCCGGAAATGACGACTTGTCCGGGCGAGTTGAAGTTTGCAGCAACAATGATGTTTTCTCCACTCGTGAGCGACGCGCAGAGTTCGCGCACCTTGTCATCATCCATGCCCACCACAGCAGCCATTGTGCCGGGTAGCGTCTCTCCGGCGCGAAACATAAGTTCGCCGCGCAGTTTTACGAGATTCAGCCCAGTTGCAAAATCCACCACTCCAGCAGCAAAGAGCGCCGAGTATTCACCTAAAGAATGTCCGGCAGTCGCTTGAAACGACACTTTCCCCTTGAGTAAGGTCGCCAAAATTGCTTCGTGAACAAAGAGTGCAGGCTGCGTGTAGCGCGTTTCCTTGAGTGTTTCGGCTGGTCCGTCGAAACAAATGCTGCTCAGACTTACGCCCATGATGCTATCTGCTTCAGCGAGCATTTGCTTTGCTGCGGGGAAAGCGTCCGCCAAATCTCGCATCATACCAACATATTGCGAGCCTTGCCCTGAAAAAACGAGTGCTGTTGCCATTACTTTATCCCCCATTTCAAGTACATTGCTCCATAAGTGTAACCTCCGCCGAAAGCAGCGAGAATCATATTATCGCCGTGTTTGATTTTACCTGCTTTTTGCCATTCCGAAAGGCAAATTGGGATGGTTCCGGCAGTAGTGTTGCCGTATCGTTGGATGTTTATCATCACACGCTCTTTGTCCAGTTCCATGCGATTAGCAGTTGCCTCGATAATACGCATATTTGCTTGGTGTGGCACAAGCCACGCCACATCTTTGCCTGTGAGATTATTGCGGTGCATTACGTCCGATGTGGCTTCAGTCATACTCTTAACGGCTGATTTAAAGACGTGCTGCCCTTCTTGATAGGCATAATGCAAGCGTTTCTCAACGGTTTCATGCGAAGCGGGCATTGCACTGCCGCCGGCTTTCATATGGAGATGCGGCAGACCGCTCCCGTCCACATGGAGGACAGCGTCAATAATGCCAACGTTATCATCATCGCTTGCTTCGAGCAATACCGCGCCCGCACCATCGCCAAAGATAATACACGTAGCACGATCTTGTGGGTCAACAATCGCCGTCATCTTATCTGCACCGACGACAAGCGCTTTCTTGGAGCCGCCTGATTCAATCATACGCCGAGCAGTCTCTAAGGCGAAAATGAATCCGGAGCAAGCAGCCGAAATATCAAAGCCCCATATATTGGGATGCTTCATTTCGAGTTTGTGTTGCATTAAGCACGCCGTTGCCGGAAATACATGGTCAGGTGTAACGGTGGCGCAGATAATAAAATCTATTTCGTCCTTGTCAATGCCACGCATCTTCAAGCAATCCTGAATCGCCCGAACACCCATATCGGATGTTGCCATATCATTGGGTGCATAGCGGCGCTCTTGAATACCGGTGCGAGTGAGAATCCACTCGTCGGTCGTGTCCATGCGCTCTTCAAAATACTTGTTCGTAATAACATTGTCGGGGACGTAATGTCCGACGGCAGTAATAACAGCTTTTTTCATGGAATTCAGATTGATGCTTTTTGAGGTTGTGAAGTGAGTGCGAGCGGATTAAGAGCATTCTCAATGCTGGTGTTCACTTCTTTGCGAACAACTTCTTCAGCTCGGAGAATCATATTTTTGAGTGCAAGCGGCGTGGACTTACCGTGCCCAATAATGCTGACACCGTTCACGCCAAGAAGCGGTACGCCACCGTATTCTTCGTAATTCATTCCCGTCAATGCACCTTTTAATGCAGGCTTGGCGACTCCCATCATCAATTTATTACCTAAACTTTTCTCGGCGTATGAGGTGAATTTTGCCTTGAGGAAGGTGAGCATACTTTCGGCAAATTTGAGAACGATATTCCCTACAAAACCATCGCAAACCACGACATCAGCCGAACCGATAAGCACATCGCGCCCTTCGATATTGCCGATAAAGTTGAGATTGCTTGCTTTGAGAAGCTGAAGCGTTTCGACGGCAGCCTCATTGCCTTTGGTTTCTTCTTCGCCTACATTGAGTAAACCTACTCGCGGATGCTCAAAACCCAATATCTGCCGCACGTAAATACTACCCATCACGGCAAATTCGTAGAGATGTTTCGGTTTGCAATCCACATTCGCCCCCGCGTCCACAAGGAGTGTTGGGCGTTCTTCAGTGGTAGGAAGAAATGTGCCGATTGTCGGACGACTGACACCGTTGATTCGTCCCAGAATCAAGGTAGAATGAGACATCACCGCGCCGGTGTTGCCTGCCGAGACAAATGCTTGTGCATAGCCCTGAGCGTGCTGTTGCAAGCCGATATAGAGCGAAGAACCTCGCTTTTTGCGAAAGGCAACGGCAGGTTCATCTTCCATTGTAACAACATCATCGGCATGAATTATCGGGAAATCGGTAGCACTCGCACCGTGCTGCACCAGAGCGGAACGAATATCGTTCTCGCGCCCAACGAAAGCGACTTCGGCGTTGATATTGTTTGCCTTGAAGTGTTCCATTGCCGCTATCGCACCCAGCACTTCATTTTGAGGGGCAAAGTCGCCACCCATAGCGTCGAGAATGATGCGAACTGTTGGTGATTGAGCCATAATCTTGCTCCAAATCGTGATTCCTGAACAAACGAGACAAAGTTATGAAGCCGAGAAAATACACAAACCAAGTGAGAGCAAAAAAGAAAATCTTCCCCCGAAAAAGCACGGGAACAAACACCTGTGCAAAAGCACCATAGTCTGTTCCCGCAAAAACATTATTCAGAGTCGTTAGCAAGAGTATTTGCCCTCATCATCAAGGCAATCTTATTCTGCCGTTGCGCCATCATCCACCGAGACAACGCGGCGACCGTTGTAGTAGCCACACGACGGACAAGCTGCGTGAGCGAGCTTGGTTTCGTTGCAGTTCGGACATTCCACCAGTGTTGACGGTGTAGCTTTATAGTGGGTGCGGCGTTTTGCGCTGCGAGATTTCGAGTGTCTGCGTTTGGGATTAGGCATTGTCGTGTCCTAAAAAATCAAGTGTGAAATAAGAATGTTGTTTGTTGCTTCAGTGCTATTTTTTATCGAATGTAATGCTTTTCAATGCTGCCCAGCGCGGATCTAGCACCTCTTTTGTATCTTCATCTTCTTGCTTTTCGGTAAAAGCCGGAAAAACATCAGCAAATTCCTTGCCTCGATATTGGGGAGCAGTGCGCTTTAGTGGTAGATTGATTGCCATTTCCTGACGAACTTCGTCGGTAATATCTATTTTTGTATCGTCATCGCGAATATAAAATGGCGGCTCACGATTCTCATCGTCGGCATGAAAATTCGCCAACATTGTATTGGCAATATATTCTAGCGAAAATTCAGCGTGAACTGTCTCCTCAAATTCTTCGCCCGAAACATCGCAAAGCAGATGAGCCGATGCTTCGGCTATAAGGTCGAGCAAATAGCGTCTCCCGTGCTTACGCATCGTACCGCTTACGCGAAGTGTGCCAAAGAATTCCTCAAAAATATGATCAATTTTCGAGCAATCGGTCGAGGCTTCAACGGGATATTGTCCGTCGGACAGACCTTTGATAGAGATAGTCAGCATAACGATACGATTTGAGGCTTATCCTTAATAAAATGAAAAATAGAATAAGCACAACAGAAATTTTATCGAAAGACTTCAAATATATGCTTTTTGTACGTGCTACAAAAGAAAAATATACAAGACATTCAAAAGGTCAGCAATGAGACAGGCATACACAAGGTTCGTCGTTGCTGCCTAAAAATCTTACTCGACAGCATGGACTGTAAATGTCCTGTAATATGCAGCATACAGATAATTGCAAAATTACAAGCGAAAATTATGCAAAGTGCTAGAAAAATTGTATATTTGGGGCTTTACTCATCCATTTTGTTTCAAATATAGCTCATTCAGCCTTTCAACATAAGGCTTGAAAGAAAAACTTTCATGCGAGCAATTATCCCAGTTGCCGGAGTCGGCAGCCGATTACGACCTCACACATACACCCTCCCCAAAGTGCTGCTCAACGTAGCAGGCAAGCCTATTTTAGGACATATCCTAGATGAACTTGTGCAGCAGGGTTTTGAAGAAGCAACAATTATTACTGGCTACATGAAGGAGCTTGTTGAGGATTATGTGAAAACAAACTACTCGCTCAAGTGTGATTTTGTCGAGCAGTCCGAGCTTAAAGGCTTGGGACACGCGCTTTGGCTTGCGCGGCATACCTTTACAGCTGAACCGATTTTTATTATCTTAGGCGATACTATTTTTGATGTTGCGCTCGAAAATGTCTTGAAATCTGAGCATAGCTCGCTTGGCGTACAGACCGTAGAAGATCCGCGCCGCTTCGGGGTGGTAGAGATGAATGATAACACAAACTTTGTCGCTAAACTTGTCGAAAAACCCGAAGTGCCACCGACAAATCTTGCCATTGTAGGCTTGTACTTCATTAGAAAGCCCTATTTGCTGGCAGAATGTTTAGACTATATTGTTACCAGTGACATTCGTACCCGCGACGAGTATCAGCTTACCGACGCGCTCCAGCGCATGATTGACCAAGGCGAGCAGTTTACCACATTCCCAGTCGAAGGGTGGTACGATTGTGGCAAGCCTGAAACAATGCTGGCAACGAATCGTTACCTTCTTGAACGCAAGCCGCACTCCCGCGAGTGTACTGATACGATTGTCATTCCTCCGGTGTATATTTCCCCGAGTGCTGTCGTCGAAAGGTCTGTCGTCGGACCCTACGCAACTATTGCCGAAGGCGCAATGGTGTTGAATTCTATCGTCCGAGACTCTATTATTAGTGACTATGCAACCGTTGACCAATCTATGCTTGACCGCTCAATTGTCGGTAATAATGCCCAAGTACGCGGTAATTTCCGGCGCATCAACGTCGGCGATTCCAGCGAGGTAGATTTTAGCACACCGTAACGTCGTAATAGTGGTGTATCTCTGTAAATTCCGAATCATTCTACATTTTTTTCTTCACGTTTATTTTTCGCTATGTCGTATTTCTTTACATCTGAATCTGTTTCTGAAGGGCATCCCGACAAGATTTGCGATCAAGTTTCTGATGCCGTGCTCGATGCCGTCTTGACACAAGACCCCACCGGGCGCGTTGCTTGCGAATCCTTTGCCACAACAGGCTTAATCGTTGTTGGCGGTGAGATTACCACCACCACATATATTGACTTGCCCGACCTCGTACGTGGTGTCATACGCGACATCGGCTATACCAAAGCAGAATACCGCTTCGACTGTGATTCCTGTGCTGTTGTGAACGTTATCAATCGCCAGTCTCCCGACATCGCACAAGGTGTGGACACAGGCGGCGCAGGCGACCAAGGTATGATGTTTGGCTATGCCTGCGACGAAACGCCTGAACTTATGCCGGCAGCTATCACCTTTGCGCATAAAATCGTTCATAAACTTGCCGAAATTCGCAAAACTCATCCTTCGCTCATGCCGTATTTGCGACCTGATGCGAAATCACAGGTTACGTTGGAATATAATGACGACAACACGATTAAACGTGTTGATGCTATTGTCGTTTCCACGCAGCACGACCCTGACGTAGAAAATAAAACTATCACCGACGATGTGATGAGACACGTTATTCAGCACGTCATTCCGGCAAATTTGCTGGATGCCAATACTCAATATCACATCAATCCGACAGGCAAATTTGTTATCGGCGGACCGCACGGCGACACAGGTCTGACAGGACGCAAAATTATTGTGGATACCTACGGCGGCAAAGCTCCGCACGGCGGCGGCGCATTCTCCGGCAAAGACCCGACTAAAGTTGACCGTTCAGCCGCATACGCAGCACGCCATTTGGCAAAGAACATTGTGGCTGCAGGCTTGGCGACAGAATGTACGATTCAAGTTTCCTACGCTATCGGCGTTGCGCAGCCCGTATCGGTGCTCGTCAATACGCACAACACAGGAAAAATAGCGGCTTCGGCAATCAGCGACTATATTCGTAAAAATATTGACCTTACGCCCGGTGGTATCATTAAACGCCTCAATCTGCGCCGTCCGATTTATCGCGCTACGGCTGCATATGGTCACTTCGGTCGCAATGAATTCCCATGGGAACAATTAGACCTTGTATCGGTGTTTAAGACACTTGGGTAATCCATTGAGAGGAAATATCGTCATGAGCGCATTAATTTATTTGGACAATTCCAGTCTTTGGATTGAAGGCAAGAAAGTAAGCGCTGTTCAGAAAGGCAAAGCGCTTGACGTATGGGAAGCAACTGATACAAAAACGTTTGATAATGATTTCAAACTGGATTTTGGTCAGGCACTTGCCATCGCAAACCACGCACCGATTAAAGTAGCCCGCTTTTATGGGTCACGCCCCCCAGAAGCCGATTCTGTCTGGAAAGCAGCAAAACTATCAGGCTTTGATTTAACTATCTTAGACCGCAATCAGCGCAATAAGGAAAAAGGTGTTGATTCAACGATGGTGATGAATATCACTGAAGATATGCTCACAATCGCCGAACCGGGCGATATTTTCATTATTATGGCGGGCGACGCAGATTATCTCCCCGTTGTGAATAATGTAAAATCAAAAGGCTTCGAGGTTCATGTTCTTTTCTGGGATCATGCTTCTTCAGAATTGAAAAGAGCGGCAGATAACTTTCTCTCGCTCAATGGTTATCTTCAGCAACTTCAGTATTAACAATATGTAACAATTTCATTTTTTTTAATTTTTCTAAGCATTGTAATAGCAATGGCAACAACAACTAAAAAAGCTCCGGCAAAAAAAGCTGCAAAAGCTGCAGCCAAA